>JBHGBF010000360.1:0-3884 GCA_041946865.1 Acidobacteriota bacterium
TTCAGCGTGATACAGCCACACAGCAGCGGTTCCTGTTGATTCATCTGTATACTTTCGCCTAAGTCCAGGGCCGTGAGCCCCTATGGGCACACGGCCGGAACCAGATTAGTGCCTTTTATGACAAAGAGACTTCGAGTATTGTCGCTCTGCCGCCTCGCGGACTACAAGCCGCAGTCGAAAGGTCGAAAGGTGCGGTCAGTTTCTCACTTGGCCGGCCTGGCGCGTCGATAGACCTCGTAACTGCCCGCGCGGCCGACAGGAATAAAGTGGCGGGGGTCATAGCGAATATCGTCATAGACTTTCAGCCAGCGACCTGCGGGGCCAACGACCAGGTAATCGGGATCTGCCATCAGCGGGTCATAGTCAATTGACACTTGCTCGCCCAAGAAACTTCTGCGATTGAGCAAAAGCTGTACCCTGTCGGGAGGATAGTGGTATTGGCGCGTTTGGAGCAGGAAGAAGACCTGCATGTCAAACGATTCGATCACTTGTCCCTTCGGCAGGTGTTCAAAAAAGCGAGCGACTTCGACGAGCGAGTCATCACGCGATTTGATCGTGTCGTGCAGACCCACCAGGGTGAGTGCGCCCGACCAGACGAGCGGGACCGCGGTGACGGAAGCCAGGAGCAGACCTGTTCGCCATCGGCGGTCTGCAAATGCGAGTCGTGTGTGGGCAACGAGCGAGTGCAGTAATTTCCCCACAAACGGCGACCCGACCATAATGCAGGGATACATGTAGCGGGCCCAGCCCACCGAGGAGCAAACGTACCAAACCACCCAGGAGAGTGAGAACGCGAGAAGGGCGGTTCGCGCGATCTCTTTTCTAGTTGTAAGGTTCGACGAGAACGAACGGCAGGCGACGACCAAGGCGACCACTGTCGGAAGGCCGTGAGTAACGACGCTGTACAAGGCCGAGAGCCTCACGTCTATGTTCGGTACGAAGGCAGTTGAGGTGTACAGACCACGCTCCGTCAACCTCTCATCTCCAACGAGGAGCCGCTGAACCAGGAAGAACAAGGCGCAGCTCAAACTAAAGCTTCCCAGCCAGTAGATCAACGTGCATGCCTGGGCACTCGACTTTCGATACGCGAGTAGCGCCAAGGGGACAATCAGGCCGATACTGACAAAAGGCACGAACTGCACCTTTGTGACGCACGCCAGGGCCAAGAGCCCCCCAGAGAGCATCAGGAACGCGACCGAACGGCTTTCTCCAGCGAGAAACAAAACAAAGGCTGCCAGCAGATAACAAACGCCTGCTGGTTCTCCTATAGCCAGTCTGCCCCAAAAGAAGGGATGAAAACCCATCGATGCAAAAAAGAGCGCTAGGAGAGCGGTTCTTGCAATGACACGATCAAAAAGCCATATCGTCAGGACGCAGAGCATCCCGAGCGAGGCAACGGTGAAAAGCAACGAAGGTAAGCGCGCCTGCCAGATCCCGACACCCAGAGTCAGCAAGCTAAGGGCCATTGGGGCAACAGCAGGGAAACCGATGTTGAGCATTTTCGCCGGAACCGGCTTATCGAGCAAAGACTGGGTGTACCCGCGACCCTCGGTCCAGTTTTTCGCCACCATCAGAGTCCAGCCTTCGTCGTAGGTCAAAGCTGGAGTCTCTTTGAGCGTCAGGCCGGTGCCAATCACGAAGACCAACAGGAGCGACAGGACTATCCAACAGCCAGACCAGGCCGTGCTGGCTTCACCTTTGTCCGGGAAATCCGCGCCTTGTCGCACGGCTACCGGATCCTCAGCAACATCTGGTCTTTCTCCACCCGATCTCCCGGCTTGACAAGGATTTCAACGACTACCCCCTCGCACTGGGAACACACTTCGTTAAACATCTTCATGGCTTCAAGCAGCAGAAGTACATCCTTCTCGCGGACGCGCTGGCCAGGACGGACCCGGATTTCGGCGATGACACCGGGGATGAACGCCCGCACTTCACGCGGGTCGGGAATACCGGAAAACGGCTTCCGGTACTTGCTTGGGACCTCCGTCTCGTAAACGGTCTCGTCGATATTCAGAGACGAATACGCTGTCACGCATCTCTCCTACACCGGCATGTTCCCGTGCCGTTTGGCGACCGTGCAGACCCGAGTCCTGGTGAGAGAGAGAGCTTTGATCAGAACCTCACGAGTCTTGTGCGGCTCCAGAATAACGTCAACAAAACCCTGCGCAGCGGCGACGTACGGGTTGGCGAACTTGTCCTCGTATTCCTTGATTTTCTTCTTGCGCATCGCTTCCGGGTCTCGCGCCGTCTCGATTTCTTTTCTGAAAATGATGTTGGCGGCTCCTTCCGGACCCATTACCGCGATTTCGGCGGTCGGCCACGCAACCACAAAATCGGCGCCCAGATGCCGGCTGCACATAGCGATATAGGCGCCGCCGTAAGCCTTCCGCATGATCACCGTCAGTTTCGGAACAGTCGCTTCGCTATAGGCGTACAAAAGCTTCGCCCCGTGGCGGATCACACCCGCATGCTCCTGGTCGACGCCGGGCAGATAGCCTGGGGTATCAACCAACGTGAGCAGTGGAATGTTGAACGCGTCGCAGAAGCGGATGAAGCGCGCTGCTTTGTCCGAGGCATCGACGTCGAGAACCCCGGCCAGGCAACGAGGCTGATTCGCGATAATCCCGATAGAACGCCCGTTCAGGCGGCCAAAGCCGACGACTATGTTTCTGGCCCAGTTCTCCTGGACTTCCAGAAACTTGGAGCCGTCCACCAGTCCCCTGATGACCTGACTCACGCAGTAAGCCTTACGGCGGTCAACCGGAATGACGTCATGCAGCTCCAACGGAGCAGTTGGAGGCTCGGGTTCAGCCTCGGGCGGCATTTCACGCGAACTGGAAGGCAGGTAGGAGAGCAGCGTCCTGATCTTCTGAAACGCCTCAGCCTCCGAACTCGTCATGAAGTGCGCATTGCCGGTCACGTAAGCATGCGTGCGGGCGCCTCCGAGATCCTCCATGGAGATCTCCTCGCCGAGAACCGTTTTGATCACCTGCGGGCCGGTAATAAACATGTTCGAGATCTTGTCGACTACAAAGACGAAGTCGGTGAGGGCGGGAGAGTAAACCGCTCCGCCGGCACAGGGTCCCATGATGACGGAAATCTGCGGAACGAGGCCGCTCAGGAGTGTATTGCGATAGAAAATGTCTCCGTACCCGCACAACGCGCTGACTCCCTCCTGTATCCTGGCCCCTCCTGAATCGTTAATCCCGATCAGGGGGACCAGCATGTCGCGCGCCCCGTCCATGACCTTGACAATCTTGCCTGCATGCGCACGGCCGAGCGAGCCCCCGGCAACCGTGAAATCCTGTGCAAAAAGCGCCACGGGCCGACTGTTGATGCGGCCGTAACCCGTTATGACTCCATCCCCCGCCAGCTCTTTGCCGGCCAGACCAAAGTCCTTTCCGGCCGGCTGAATGAACAGATCGGTCTCCAGGAAGCTCTCCGGATCAAGCAGGCCCGCCACTCGTTCACGCGCCGTCAGTTTCCCTTTCTCTTTCTGTTTTTGCAGCGAATCATGTCCGCCGCCCATCACCAGACGCGAGACTCTCGACAAGAAGTCAGCGATCTTTGCCATGGTGGAAGGCGCCGTCTCGCTGGTGCTCTCAGGTTCTTCGACTGACGGCACGCTCATTCCTGCTCCTCCAAACCCGAGGGGGAAAGACGAAGGAGGATGGACGAAGGAGGAAGCGGCGTGCGCAGGCCAGCGTTCATGCTCCTTCATCCTTGTCCTTGTCCTTGTCCTTTGTCCTTAAGACCGGCACGGGTGCAGGAAAGCCATCATACTCGGGACGCCGGAATCGAGCAAGTTTTGTGCAAAGGAGCACGTAATCCCTCAGTTTTTTGTTCGGAGTGTGGCAGCAACGAGGAGAGAGGCCGGTGCT
>JBHGBF010000361.1:0-4924 GCA_041946865.1 Acidobacteriota bacterium
GGTATTTACTTGACTCCAGTAGCCGCTGGATATTGTGGTGGCGAGCACGCAAACGAGTGGAAGCGGCAACGTGTGCGTAGTCTAGGGCTTCACAAATGACTCGATGTAAGTGATTGCAACATAATGACTTACAATTTTGCGAAGCCCTGTGTTCGTAGTTCCGTCTTTAGGCGGGCTTTTCAAAACGCACCTGGTGCAGCAGGCACGCTCAAAAACGCCCTCAAGCCGGGTTCGAAACGTCCCCCTGCTCTAATGCTCGGCTGATCGGGCCAGCACTGCGCTTGCGGCCCTGTTTGGAGATGACTAATATTCCCGACGGGAGGCATGACTATGCAAGGCAAAATGTCGCGAAGGAACTGCCTGGCCTTGATGGGGACCGGCGCCGCGGCGCTTGGCGCAGCCGCCGCCCGCCCGCTCCAGACTGCTCAGCAGTTCGAGGACATCGGCGCACAGACCCGGGCCAGGCGCATGAAATGGTGGCACGAGGCGCGGTTCGGAATGTTCATTCACTGGGGTCTGTACAGCGTGTTGGGCCGTCACGAATGGGTCATGGAGAACGAGGGCATCCCGGTCAAGGAGTACGAACAAGTCGCCCGGCAGTTCAAGCCTAAACCGTTTCCGGCGCGTGACTGGGCTCGACTGGCAAAGCGCGCCGGCATGAAGTACATGGTTATGACCAGCAAGCACCACGAAGGCTTCTGCCTCTTCGACACGGCTTCCACGTCGTACTGTGCGCCGAAACAGGCGGCCGGACGCGATCTGGCAAAAGAGTACCTGCAAGCCGCACGCGACGAGGGCCTGCGCGCCGGCTTCTATTATTCGCTCATGGATTGGCATCATCCCGATGGCGCCCGGTGCGCCACCGACGAGGCGGCCAGGCGCCGATTCGTCGACTACATCCACGGCCATGTGAGGGAGCTGTGCACCAACTACGGAAAGCTCGATATTCTGTGGTATGACGTCTCCTGGCCGCTCGACGCGAAAGGATGGGAATCCGAACGCATGAACCGGATGGTCTTTGAGCTCCAGCCGGATATCATCGTCAACAATCGTAACGGGCTCCCGGGGGACTTCTCGACGCCCGAACAGACAATCCGGGCCGAACAAGGCGAACGCGCCTGGGAATCCTGCATGACCATGAACGAGAGCTGGGGTTACAACGCGGGCGACGACGCCTGGAAAACACCCAAGCAGATCATTAGGAACCTCGTCACCTGCGCCCGCGACGGCGGTAACTACCTCCTCAACATCGGGCCCAAAGCCGACGGGTCGATCCCTGAGGAATCGGTCAGTACCCTGTCCACCGTGGGAGAGTGGCTCGAAAGGAACGGCGAAGCGATTTATACAGCGGAACGCTGCCAGGTGCGGCGCTCCAACATTGCCAACTTCACCCGGAAGGGCAATACGCTCTACATCCACCTTCATTTCTGGCCGGGACAGACGGCGTCGGTCGGCGGGCTGAAGACGAAGGTCAAAGCGGCCCGGTTCCTGGCCGGCGGCCCGCCCGTCAAAGTCGTTCAGGACGACTTCCGGGTGCAGTTCCAGGGCCTGCCCGAACAGGCGCCCGGCCTGGTTCCGGTCCTGGTGGCCGAATGCGAGAGTGAACCGGTCCAGGACATGATGGCGGTGCGAAATGATCGCCCGCGGGCAGGCGTCTAGATGAAGGATGAAGAGAAGGATGAAGGATGATCCAGTCCTGGCTGCTGCCACTCGTTTTCATCGTTCTTCCTTCTTCGGTCGGAGGACTTCATGAGCAAGCGCGCGAGAAGGAAACGGCTCAAGGGGCCGGGCGCCAGCCCCGGAACCCTGGTCTACACTGGTGAAAGGGTTGTCGCCAAGGTCCGGGTCTCGGTCATCGACTACGATCAGAGTCGGCTGACCGAGAAAGACGACATTCCACTCGACCAGCTCGGTGCTCTTAAGGAGACATCGACGGTCAGCTGGATTAATGTCGAGGGCATCAGCGATTCCAGCGTTATCGGGGAAATCGGCAAGCGCTTCGGCCTCCATCCGCTTCTGCTCGAAGACATCCTGAGTCCCCGGCAGCGACCGAAAATGGAGACCTACGAGAGTTATCTCTTCTTGGTCCTGAAGATGCTTTACGTTGAGAAGAGCGGTGAAATCCGCTCGGAGCAGGTGAGCTTCGTTTTGGGCCCGCACTATGTCATCTCGTTTCTCGAGGATCCGGGAGACATTTTCAACCCGGTCAGGGAGCGCATTCGGGCTCAACGCGGCCGAATCCGGCAGATGGGCCCCGATTACCTCCTGTACGCGCTGGCTGATGCGGTTGTCGACCACTATTTCATTGTGCTTGAGCATGTGGAGGAGCGTATCGAGACGCTCGAGAGCGAGGTGTTCAGCCGCCCGACAGCTGCGACCATCCACGGGATTCAACGGCTGAAAACGGAACTGCTTTATCTCCGCAAGTCAGTCTGGCCCTTGCGGGAAGCGCTGAGCGGCCTGCTGCGGGGGGAGTCCCCGCTGTTGTCCGATAAGACGGAGTTCTTTTTCCGGGACGTCTACGATCACACCATACAGGTGATTGACACGCTCGAGTCCTTGCGCGATACGGTTTCGGGGCTGCTAGACATCTATCTTTCGAGCCAAAGCCATCGCCTTAACGAGGTCATGAAGGTCCTGACCATCATCGCCACGATTTTCATCCCTCTGACGTTCATTGTCGGGGTCTACGGGATGAACTTCAGGTTCATGCCGGAGCTGGACGTGCCCTGGGCGTATCCGCTCGTCTGGTGCATCATGATCGCAGTCGCCGGCGTGATGCTGGTATTCTTCAGGAGAAGGGGCTGGCTGTAAGAAGCAGTGCGCGTGCTTCGGGCTGTCAGACCACGCGCTTGATTGGGACAGTGCCTGCGAAGATCTGGCCCCGGCGTCCTTTTGCAATCCCGAACTCTTTCATTTTCTTGGAAAGAGTATTCCGATGCACGCCGAGAATGATGGCCGCCTTGCCCAGGTTGCCTCGGCTCCGGCGCAGAGCTTCCAGTATGAAAAGCTTTTCGAATTCGGCGGCCGCTTCAGGCCAGTAGATGCCTTTGGCGACCATCTCCGTGATGACCCCCTCGAGTATCGCTCGCATATTGGGTTTGGACTCTGTCTGATCTTTCATTTCTCCTGTCCCATCCAGAGCTGAAAAGCCTTCCAATAACCTTCGGTGAACTTCGCCTTGAGCTCCCGCGGCACCCAGAAAACAATCAGCCGCGCGCTGTCGAGAAAAATCGGCGCCGTACGCGAATGGGCCATGTTGCCGCGCTGCACCCCGAAAGCCGCAAAAGCAAGAAAGACGATCGAGACGATCAGCCAGCCGCGAACCAGCCCGAAGAAGGCGCCCAGAAGCCGATCCATCCATTTCAGATGGAGCTTCTTGATCACTTTGTCCAGAAGCGCGCCCGCAATCGTTCCAATAAGGATCAACCCCACAAAGATGACGACAAACGCGACAAAGCCGGCCCGCGACGGCGACGTCATCCCGAGGAAGAAAACATCCAGGACGTCATAGTAAAGCGAGGCCAGCACAAACCCGAAGATGACGCTGGCCAGAGAGAACAACTCCACGATCAGGCCTTTGGCAATCGCTCCCCAGATGGAGATACCGATAATGGCCACGGCCATGATGTCGAGAACGTTCATGGGAACCCTCACGTTCAAGGGTTCAAAGGTTCAACAGGTTCGGGGGTTGAGTGGTTTGATTGGTCGAATGGGACCGTCGAGCCGCCGAACCTTTCAACCCTCCAACCCTCCAACCCTCCAAACCTCTGAACCTCTGAACCTCTGAACCTCCGAACCTTTGAACCCTTGAACCTCTGAACCTCTGAACCTCTGAACCTCTGAACCTCTGAACCTCTGAACCTCTGCTCTTCCGGCAGTTGCGGGCCTGGGGGAGTCTTGTCCCAGTCGAGGGTCTCCAGGTAGTCGCGGATGAACTGCTTGTCGAAAGAGGGCTGGGGCCCACCCGGCTCGTAGCGATCGGCCGGCCAGAATCGGGAAGAATCCGGAGTCAGCAGCTCGTCAATAAGAAGAAGCTTCGAGCCCTGGTGCCCGAACTCGAACTTCGTGTCGCAGATAATGATGCCCCGTTCGCGCGCGTACTGGCGTGCCCAGCCGTAAATGGCCAGGGTGAAGTCGCGGACAGAGTGCGCCGTTTCTTCACCGAGCAGCTCGACCACGCGCTCAAACGGGATGTTCTCGTCATGACCGGTGGCGGCCTTCGTGGCAGGGGTAAAAATCGGTTCGGGCAGCTCGTCCGCCTCGCGCAGCCCAGGCGGGAGTGGACTTCCGCAAACCGCGCCCTTCTCCCGGTATTCTTTCCAGCCTGACCCGGCCAGATAGCCCCTGACCACGCACTCGACCGGCAAAGGCTGGCAGCGTCGAACCAGCATGGACCGTCCCTTCAACTCGTCACCAAACGGCTGCAAGCACTCGGGAAAGTCCTCCAGCCGGGCGGAGACCACATGGTTCGGAACGATGTGCTCGACCTGCTTAAACCAGAAGGCCGATATCTGATTCAACACTTTTCCCTTGTTCGGGATCACGTTGGGGAGAACGACGTCAAAGGCTGAGATACGGTCGGTGGCCACAATCAGGAAATGGTCGGCGTCGACCTCGAAGATTTCGCGTACCTTACCCTGGCTGACCTTTCGGATGCCCGGCAACTCCAAAGTTTTCATAGGCGATATTCATCCACAGATGTTCTTGCCCGAGATTAGTCGCAACTGACAGTAGAGAGAAGGGGCCAGGTTACGGTGGCTTGCCTGGGATTCTGAAGTCGGTTTCTCGCCTCTCCCCCCAAACGGACAAGATGGCATTTTAAAGGAGTTCTGGAGTGAAAGGGAAGTGTTTCCGGCGTCCTTCCACGGACCCGGCAACCTTTTTTTCTTGCTTTCAGGGTAGGGTTGTGCATTGTGGGACG
>JBHGBF010000362.1:0-3847 GCA_041946865.1 Acidobacteriota bacterium
GCCAGCTGGCAGCGCTGCTATGTTCACTTCTTGCGAAACGCCCTGGACTATCTCCCCCGGGAGCGACGAGCGACGAACCGGAGCGACAGATAATGCTGCCCTGTAGGTTGACAGAGTAATTGAAAAAAGCCGTATTGATTCCAGAGGGCTTAAAGCGGCTCTTTGACGCAGAACGTGAAAAATCCCGCCAAGGTTCCTGAAAAAATCCTACCCGCTTGCCACTGTTGTTGAAATAATCCTACACGGGACTGTAATCTCGGCCGCTTTCGGGCACAGTCGACAAATGTTTGGCGTTCTCGATCCGGGGCAGTTCGCACCGTACGCTACAACAAGTGCTCGCGAAGTGTGAGGAGCAACGAGCGACGAGCCGGAGCGACAGGTAAAAGTGCCCGGAGGGCTGGCCGGCGCCGCGGAAGACCCGGCGCATTTGTCTTATGCCGGTCTGAAGCGGGGAACGCCGGACAGACCAGAGTCGAGCGTACCGCAAGTGTTTTCCCAGGCAGGCATGCTGATGAGTAATCGAATTGCTTCAGGCAACGGTTCCAGGTCGGAAACGGGCGATCCGCGAGGCTAGGGAAACTGAAACAGTACTTCGTCTGTGTCAATCATCGTTTGCCCGGCTTGGTGACCCTGAACGGACAGCCGAAGCAGATTCTTGCCTTTCTGCCAAGGTGGGGTAATCGCTTGACTCTTACCCTTTCCGGGAGAGAAGAGGGCCGAGATGTCCCTCCCGTTCAGTTCTGCGCGGAAAGTCGACGGCGCAATAAAGGAACTGTAAAACAGAAGCAGGATGCCGTCCGACTTGCCATCACAGCCCCCCGGTGGCGTCAGATACGAAAGCAGCGTGTTCGCGGTTGGTGACTCGCCCTCTGATGTCCCGGGAAAGGCACCGTATACAAAGCTCTCAGGGGCTGACTGATTCGTAATCTCGACTACCATCTGATGCCGGGCCCCTGCAGAGATGGGTATCTTACTCAGATTCGCACTGCGGCTGCCATCGATTTCCGTTATAACGACTGAGGCAGAGTAGGAGCCCCGTTGAACACCAGTGATGACGAGATGGTAAGTACCGGGCTGGAGGCCTATCGCCTCTATCTCGTGGTTGTCCGCACCTTCATCACCTGTTACGTCGTCGGATAAGCGTGTAGTCTCATAAGCGGCTTTCGGGATTTCCTTAAAATCCCTACCAGAGATTGGATCTCGGCCAAGCCGTTTTTGGTCAGGGGCGGTAAGAAGGAGATCAACCGGGGGATGGTGTATCCCCTCTTGGGGCCAAACCACGACCTGCAGATCCGCCGAATCCTGGCTTGCGTTGTTCGATCGACCCGTTGCATCGGCTATGACTGTTATCAAGGGAAAGACCAGAAAAACGGTCGCAGCCGACAATTGAACTGAATTCATGTTGACCCTACTCTACAAGGAAGACCAATCGATCGGTGTCAGTGCTCGCCCTCCCACCGATGTTCGCCTTGGCACTCAATATCAGCACATTTCTGCCGGCCACCAACGGAATATTGATCAACTCCTTAGCTTTTGGCGAAGGGTGGAAAAACGCTGTGATATCGGTTCCGTTGAGAACCGCGCTGAAGCCAAATGAGGCCAACGACTCACTGTAACAAATCACCAGGGGATAGCTCATTGTCAAGGCGGGAAGCTTCGTCTGCGCCTGCCCCGGACTGATGTACGTCAGTGTCTTGTTCACGTCGTCTGGCCTTTGGCCCTTGCCGTCGAACCCGCCGTCGATTGCCAGTCGGGCTGCCGGATCACTGGAGAATGCAAACCGATACCGGTGAAGAGCACCGGGTGCTATTGGGATCTGAGCAAACGCTTGAGTCGAAGCCTTCCCCTCACGATCATACATCTGCAAATCGAGATCGTAGAAGCCGGTATCGGTACCCGTGACAGTCAGATCGTACTCGCCCTGGGCAGGTTGCATTATCTCCAATTCTCGCATTAGCGGAGGCCCCGGGTCTCCCGTCTCGCACTCATCCAGCCCTTCTGTGTCGTAAGCGCCTCTCGGGATTTCGGCGTAGTCTACTCCCCTGATCGGATCGCGCCCGAGTCGAGTGCCGTCGGGACCAGTAAGAAGGAGCTCACCTGGGGAGTGAAACAGGATGACCAGGCCGGTCTGGTCTGAATAGACCTTTTCGGGTCCTGAGAAGGCTCTGATGCCAGAGAATTCGTTGTTGTATTTCGCCAGCGTTGTCTGCTCCCCACCAGACGGATCGTTGATGAACCAAGTGCTCTGATCCTCGGCACGCCCTGTTGCGGTCACGAAGTGGCCGTTGTTTCTCACGCCTATTATCTGGGGCCCATACGCGCAGAGGAGTGTCTCCAGGTCTTCTTTTTGGAAAGCCCTCCCCATGAAGCTCATCTCCGTCCCTTTTTCTCGTGCATACGCAACCACTGCCATCGGGTTGACGTTTCCTACCCCGAGAAAACCTATGAGGTTTCCGTCCTTGTCCGCATAGCCTTTTAGATAACTATTTAGCTGGACCGGATCGGTGTCTACACCATGATATTTCAAGATGTTGGCGCAGGAGGTCAAGTAGCAGCCAAGGGTCCGGATGGTCACCTTGGTTTCGTTCTCACGCCCATCACAGGTATAGCTACAATCTCGGCCCTTGCACCCCTTGACTCGGCAGACATTGTCGTAATGGTGATCCTCTTTCGTAGCATCGGCGTAGGCCGCTTGGTTGAACGCTGGAACCTTTTCCTCTTCGATCTGCGGGAGCACGGAGAAATCCGTTGAGAAGAGAAAACCCGAATCTTTGTAGAAGTTGATCTTCCAGAGGCCCGTCGTGCGGCATTGTCCGTTCTGGTACCAGAGGACCGAGGCACTATCGGAACCACAGACTGACCAGAAAGGACTGACGAAACAGTTGGACTTTCCATCGAAATCCCGAAAGAACTTCAATGTCGGGGAGACTCGCATGGTCCCGTTCGCCTCGATGAATTCGGCGTGCCAGGTCTCTCCGTCCTCCGCGCCATAAATTAGAGTGTTGGCTCCGAACATCACGTCTCGAAAGTAGGCTGTCTTGTTCTGCATCTCCAACCACTCTTCGTCCTCTGCCGGATAGTGCCAAAGGCTTCCCATAAGAGTCTGGCTTCCGGCTACCGCGGCCCCGAAGCTGGGGAGAGCACTCGGATGTGCAAAATACCCCGCCTGAGTTTCGCTCAAGCGTGGACAGCCGGGACATATCGCGATCGGCCGCTCGCGGCGGTGGTCATTCTGGGCACCAGGAGCAGGAGAAGAGGCCAGAGTGGAAAAAAACACGAGAGACAGAATTGCGGGAGAGATTTGTATCAAAGTTCACCCCCAAACGATCCGCAAATACAAGTGAATGCCAGAAGATAACGACAAGCCTCACGAACGGCCCTAAAGCAGGATCAAAGTCGAAAAGCGACGGAAGAATAGCATTTGCCAGCAGATGCGTCAATCATTGTCACTTGATTCCTTAGTCACTTGATTCCTTTGCTTCCAGCAACCCTTGATTCGATATGGGTGGCAGCCGGCTGATCGCTGGAAATGGCCCGAATGAGAACCCGGCAAATGGGAAAGGTTCGAAGAACAAGGGAAAAGCCCTTTGCGGCGCCGGCGGGCGATCATTCCTTCAGTGATCGCGGAGTCTGAGGAGGGAGGAGCGGGTGCCGTAGGCATGTGGCCGCCAGGTCGGGTGTAGGTTGATAGAGTAGTCCACGCTTGGGCCGGGCGCGGCGCGTTGTTTTAACCATCCGCCCGAGTGCCGCCCTTGCCCCGCCTCCTCAGCATCCTGCGGGTCGGAAGGTGATCTGCGCGGCAACCTCTTTGGGTAGAAAAAACGCATGCCTCCCTCGGGCGTCAGGG
>JBHGBF010000363.1:0-3842 GCA_041946865.1 Acidobacteriota bacterium
AATATACAGATGTGTAAACATGGTTTACGCCGAAGGCGTCAGGCAAGACAGCCCAGGGCGGACGCGCAACAGAGCAAGGCCTGCGCCGTTCGGGCTTGCTTGGGAACGTTGGAAACGGGCTGCATCTAACCCTGGATTGGACAACAACGCTTTCCCGGTGGCTGGGTGCGGCCGGCGTCCGCCCGCCGGCTACGTCCCTTCCCGAAGTCCGAACTGTTCCGTGGAGATCGTCTTGGTGAGGGCTGAGAGGTATCCGCCGACCTCTGAGGCCTTTTCAGCGGTCAGGCGCGAGCTGGGAGCGGTAATACTGATGCCGGCCACAGGATAACCGCGGTCGTTTAGGATAGCGGCCCCCGCGCAACGGACTCCGATCAGATTTTCCTCGTCGTCTACGGCGTACCCCTCTTTGACGACCTTACGCAGTTCCTGACGCAACGCCCGCTTCGAGGTAATCGTGTGAGGCGTCAGTTTGACGAACGCCATATTGTCGATATTGGCCGTCTGCTCCGCTTCGGGCAGGTTGGCCAAGATCGCCTTGCCGACCGCCGAGCAGTATACCGACTTCAGACGGTTGGGCATTTCGATAACCCGCAAGGGATGAGACCCCTCCAGGGTACAGAGATAGATGAGATCCTGCCCCTCGATCTTAGCCAGATTCACGTTTTCGTCGAACTTCTCGAGCGCCCGTTCCATGTAGGGCCTGGCGATCCGAACGATGTCCTGCCGTTTCTCGGTTATTCTCCCCAGCTCGATAAACTTCGAACCCAACTGGAACTTGCCGCTCTCCGCGTCCTTGCGGAGATACCCGACCGCCTCCAACGAGCACAGGATTCGGTAGATGGAAACCTTTGAAATGCGGGGGTAACGCTCGACCAGTTCCTTGTACGTCAACCCTTCCGGCCTTTCGCGAAAGGCCTCGAGGACATCGAAAGACTTGATGATCATGGGGACCAGGTGACGTTTCCGACCGGTCGCGGGGGCCGGTCCAGGGGGTTCTTTCCTCATAGTCGGGCGTCTGCCTGGATCAGTATACAGAAAAGGAGGCCGGTTCCTCTATTGAAAGTCTTGTCTCGCCGCAGAGTCAGAGCCGCTGGGTCGGATTAAAGGACATGGTATTTCTTCCAGACCTCATCCATGGAGCGTCCGGACTTCAATTCGGCACGCACCTGGCTTTCGACTTCCGCTCTCTCCAGAGCCCTGCGGATGACTTCTTCTTCGGCCTCCGGGGGGATAAGGATGATCCCATCCATGTCTCCAAAGATGATCTGTCCCGGCGCCACCTCCCGCTGACCGAGCTTTACCGGGACATCATAAGCCACCACGCGCGCCCTCCCGGTCGTATCGATCGGGGAAATACCCCTGCAGAGAACCGGGAAATCCATGTCGAGAAGTTTCCGTCCGTCGCGAGTGAAGCCATCCACGATCGCTCCGTTTCCTCCCCGGGCTCTGACACGAGTGCCGCTCAGCTCGCCGAATATCCCGGTCACCAGCGGGACCCGGGAGGTGCAGACAACCACGTCACCCGGCCCGACCTTGTCAAGCGCCTCGATTGCCAGTTGGTACGGCTCGTCGGCCCTTGAATCCAGGTCATTGAGAAGCGTGCGGGCGCGCCCGACCACCACGGAGCTGGGACTTAAGGGCCGGATCGCGCAGTTCGGGTCCACCGCCTGCTCGCGGTATCCCATTTCGTCGAGAATATCTGAAATCGCAGCCGAGTAGAGATTCTCGGCCAGCGTCCGAAAGACGGCCTGTTCGTCGTTCAGTTTCTGGCTCATGATCCGATACCTTTCCTTAGATGACCGCTCTTGTTCGGCTCAGGATCCCCCCGAATCCGACAAGAAAGGCCCCCACTGCAAAGTCAATCCAGAACGCGGCGCCGCCCCCGTAACTCGCCAGGACGAGGAACGAGATGAGAACAATGGCGCCGCCGAAGGAAGCGAGCGCCAGACCGATGCTGCGGAAAGGCGCGAAAACCTCTCTATCGCTCTTGTCGGCAACGAACGGGCGGCTCATGTCCTGAAAGAACTGCTCCACGCGCGCTTTCTCGTCGGCCGGAGTTTTTCTGCTTCCGGCGCCGAGCCACATAGCCAGGATCGTGACAGTGATATTAAGAACCGTGGCCGCGGAATTCCAGCCGCTTCGCAGCCAGAAGTCCAGATTCGGGTTGTCCCGCATTTGGGCGGCGTAAAGCTGCACCAAAGCAAAATTCGCCAAGACCAGCACAACTCCGCTCACCGAACCTGCGATCAGGCCGAAGGCGGCGCCACGCGCGTTAAACTTCGAGAAAAGCAAACCGAAGATAAGCGGAATCATGATCGCAGGTCCGAACGCGGCGAAGAAACGAAACATGATGTCCATCAGGTTCAGCCCCTGCAGCGCGTTCAGGAGAATGGCGAGCAAGACGATGACTGAGCCTATGATGACCGTAAAGACGCGCCCCAGGAACACCTGACTCTTTTCCGAGATCCCTGGATTGATCTTTTTTTTGTAGAAGTCGCGGGTAAGAATGCCTGAAAGAGTGTTGAATTCCGAACCGAGGGTCGCCATGGTGGCGCTCAGAAGCGCGGCAAGAATCACTCCCATCATTCCCACCGGCAGGACCTTCATCGCAATTGCCGCGTAAACCTCCTTGGTGTTGGCGAGGTCGGGCAAGAGGACCCGTGCGGCCAGCGCCGGGAAGAAGAAAATCGGGGGTGAGACAAACATGAGGAAGGCGATCAGATAAATCATCTTGCGCGCGTCACGCTCACTGCGCACGGTGTTGAACTTCTGCACCAGCGCCCAGTTGGCGCTGTAGTTCAGCAGCGTGATCAAAAAGACGGTGAAGATCAGATAAGACCAGCCGTAGGGCAGTCGCACAGGATTCAGGAACTCGGGGGGAAGTTTCGCGACCAGTTCGCCCAGGTCCCCCACCTGGGCTAAGGTCAGGATAAAGAGCAGGATCACGCCCACAAACTTGATCGTCGCCTGGACGAAGTCGGTGATCATGACCGTCATTTGTCCGCCCATGAAGGAATAGGCAATCATGATGGCGCCGACGATGATCATGAATTGCACGATAGAGATGCCAAAGCCGCGAAACGCTACCATGACGACGATGGCAGTCGAGAAAATTTTTAAGGCGTCATCAAAAAGGCGAAGCGGAAAGCCTGTCCAGACGAAGGCCTGCTGCAGCGAGCCGTTGTAGCGCCGCTCGAGGAACCCGAGTGGAGTCAGCACGCGGGCCCGCCGCCAGCGATGCGCCACAAAATAGCCGGCCGGAAGGATGCACAGCGGCAGAATCCAATTGATCACGACCGCGATGATGCCGTAGACGTAGGCGATCTCGCTGTAGATCACGAAGAGCAAGGCACTGTGCGAAGCCATGTAGAAGGAGGTTCCCGCAAGCCACCAGGGCATGATGTTGCCGGCCGCGAAGTAATCCTTCGCCTGCTTCACATAGCTCGAAAAGTAGTAGCCAATCCCGATAATGACGGCAAAGTAAGCCGCAATGACCAGCAGATCGGGGAGTGTGAGAGTCTGAAATTCCTGCACCGGGCCCTCCGGTTACTTTCTTAAATGAAAGTTGATTCTATAAATAGAAAGTCGCCCGCGCAACCGGAAAATTCGGCGCCTGGTAAGCCGTCCGTCTTCGCAGGGCGCGGCTCCAAAAGCGCCACAGAGCCGCAAGCGCAGCGTTTTCCAGCGGAGCGTGTCGGATGCGCACCTTCGGCGCAATCCCAAAATGACCCGCTTTTGCTCGCCAAAACTGACCCACCAGGGTGTGCGTATCATCACCGGCGAAAAAGACGACCAGTTTGGCCGGTCTGGAAGAGAGCCAGGGAGAGGGAGGGGTGGTTTCG
>JBHGBF010000364.1:0-3828 GCA_041946865.1 Acidobacteriota bacterium
CACACATCTGTTTATTTTTCAGGCCTTGAGACCGCCTCCAATGGGGTTGAATCACACCCGGCGGCGCCTCGGACCTTGACATACTCACGAAAAACAATATGCTATTAGAGGAAACCACGGACGATGGACGGTCGCAGGCTCAACCAGAATAAGACAACAACGCAAGCGGCTCGATCTCTCGCTCAGACAAGTCTTCCAGCGATTATCATCGTCATTACCTCCGGTTCTTCGCGGAGGGATTTAGCCGAAATCGGTTAAATCCAGTCGCTCCGTAAAGAACCCACCCCCCCCGAAAGAAGGACAGCGAAGAGTTCTGTGCGGAGCAACTGGGAAAGCGGATCGGACTGCATCCGGTCCAGGAGAAGGCAATGGAACAGATTCTATCCCTGCTGGTAGAGAACAAGGCCGGCGTGCTTGCCCGCGTCGTCGGTCTGTTCGGTCGGCGTGAGCTCAACATTGAAACCTTGAATCTGGCGCAGACCCACGACCCAACCCGAGGCAGAGTGACGCTCACAACCGAGGCCGACCAGCCGGGTTTCAGGGAAATCATAGACGAGTTGCGCCAGCTGTCCGATGTCATCAGTGTCATTCCTTACAACCCGGTCGTGCACGTCGTCAGGGAAATGGCGCTCGTTAAGGTGCAGATACGAGAGGAGAATCGAGCTGAGGTGCTGGCGCTCTCGGAAGTCTTCCGAGCCCGCGTGGTCGATGCCAGTCCTCAGAGCTATATTTTCGAGGTCACCGGCCAGTCGGAAAAGATCGACGCTTTCCTACAGAACATGCGCGTCTACGGCATCAGCGAGGTCCATCGGACCGGCAAGCTGGCCCTGACGCGCGGCGTCGCAGCGGAAAGCCAAGCCCGGACCACAGGACAGGGAGAACAGAGATGAGTAATGACCATAGAGTTCTGGTGTACGACTGCACCCTACGGGACGGCACCCAGGGTGAAAACGTCTCGCTAAGCGTGGAAGACAAGTTCCATATCGCCCAGAAGCTGGACGATTTCGGAGTGCATTACGTGGAAGGAGGATGGCCGGGATCGAACGACAAGGACGCGCAATTCTTTGAGCGCGCCAAAGCCTATCGCTGGAAGAACACCCGGATTGCGGCTTTCGGCATGACCCGGCACTGGAAAAACCCGGTGGACAAGGATCCGAACATCCGGGCCCTCGTGGAAGCTGAAACCCCGGTGGTGACATTGGTTGGCAAGAGCTGGGATTTCCATGTGCTCCGCGCGCTGGGGATCGAACTGGATCAGAACCTGCAGATCGTGAGAGAAAGCGTCGGCTTCTTTAAGAGTCTCGGCAAGGAAGTGGTCTTTGACGCCGAGCACTTCTTTGACGGCTACGCCGTGAATCCCGAGTACGCGGTCGCCGTCCTGGATGCCGCTCACAACGCAGGAGCCGACTGGCTGGTCCCGTGCGACACCAACGGCGGTTCCCTTCCCTCGGCCGTCAGCGCTGCCGTGCAGGCCCTGAGCAAGCGATTCCCCCGTATCGGCATCCATACGCATAATGATTCCGGGCTGGGTGTCGCCAATACCCTGATTGCCGTTGAAGCGGGAGTGGGCATGGTCCAGGGGACCATGAACGGATACGGCGAACGCTGCGGCAATGCCGACCTGTGCTCGATCATGCCGGTGCTGGAGCTGAAACTGGGATGCAAAACAGTCGGACGCGAACGCATGAAAGGGCTCACCGCACTCGCCCACTTCGTCAGTGAGACGGCCAACGTCGTCCTCCCGAATAACATGCCGTTTGTCGGCAAGAGCGCCTTCGCTCACAAGGGCGGGTTACACGTGAGCGGAATTCTGCGCGATTCTCGCACGTACGAGCATCTTGAGCCGGAGAGTGTCGGCAACTCACGCCGTGTGCTCGTCTCCGACTTATCGGGCAAGAGCAACCTGATGTACAAGCTCACGGAATTCGGCGACTTGGATGTGAGTCAGGTGGATCTGAACGCTCTGCTCGAGAAGATCAAGAAGCTCGAGTACGAAGGCTACCAGTTTGAGGGAGCTGATGGAAGCTTCAAGCTATTGGTCCATGAGTTCAGCGGAAAATCCAAGGATCTGTTCCACTTCAAGGCCTTCCGGGTCCTGCTCGACCGCGAGCCGGACGGATCCCTGATCAGCGAGGCGACCATCAAGGTGTCGGTCGACGGGTTGGACGAGCACACCGCGGCAGACGGGAACGGTCCGGTGCATGCCATTGACCGGGCCATCAAGAAGGCCCTGACCCGGTTCTTCCCCGAAGTGGAGAAGATCCACCTGATCGATTACAAAGTGCGTGTGCTTGACGCGCGAAGCGGCACGGCCGCGAAGGTTCGAGTCCTGATCGAGTCGACCGACGGGCATGAGACCTGGACGACGCTCGGAGTCTCTTACAACGTCATCGAAGCCAGCTGGCACGCCATCGTCGACAGCATCCTTTACAAGCTGGTCTTCCTGCCCGAAAGCAGTGAAGAAAAGGATGAAGGATGAAGGCAAGGCCCACAGAGCCGCAAGCGCAGCGCCTTCCAGCGGAGCGCGTCGGGTGCGTGCCGGATCAAGGGACGAAGGGGCGAAGGGGCGAGTCACTCCTTCCCCCTTTCATCCTTCATCCTTCCCTTCATCCTTCTCTCAAATGCTATTTCTTCCAGTTCTCCGGCCGAAGGCCGCGCACGGCGGCGCCCGCTTGCCACATCTCGGAATTGCGCATCCGCGCCAGCTCTTCGCCTAGTTTTTTGGAGTAATCGGGCGCACTGTTCGCCTCGAGCACGACGCGCGTCTCTTCCCCCTGTTTTACGCGCTGATAGAGATCCTCAAAGACCGGCTCGACAGCCTTCTTGAATTTCGGCAGCCAGTCAAGCGCTCCGCGCTGAGCAGTGGTGCTGCAGTTGAGGTACATCCAGTCCATGCCGTTCTCGCCCACCAGCCGGATGAGACTCTGGGTCAGCTCTTCCACGGTTTCGTTAAACGCTTCGCTGGGAGAGTGGCCGTGACGGCGCAGACAGTCGTACTGCGCTTCCATCACGCCCGCCAGAGCGCCCATCAGCACTCCTCTTTCGCCGGTGAGGTCACTCCAGACTTCTTTTTCAAAAGTGGTGGGGAAAAGAAAGCCGGAGCCGATGGCAATTCCGATTGCCAGGCAGCGCTCCAGCGCCCGGCCGGTCGCATCCTGGAAAACGGCGAAGCTGCTGTTGATGCCACTTCCGGCCAGGAAGTTGCGGCGCACGGAGGTTCCTGATCCCTTGGGGGCAACGAGGATGACGTCGATATCGGGGGGCGGTATGACGCCGGTCTGATCGCGATAGACGATCGAAAACCCGTGGGAGAAATACAGGGCGTCGCCCTTCTTCAAACCTTGCTTGACCACCGGCCACTGCGCCTTCTGGCCGGCGTCCGAGATCAGGTACTGGACAATCGTTGCACGTTCGACCGCCTCGGCAATCGCGAAAAGCGTCTCCTTCGGCTTCCACCCGTCACGGATGGCCTTGTCCCAGTACTGAGTCTCCTCGGGCCGCTGGCCAATGACGACGCTGAAGCCGTTGTCACGCATGTTCAGCGCCTGGGCAGGCCCCTGGACCCCATACCCGATGACGGCAATAACTTCGTTCTTGAGAATGTCATGGGCCTTTTCCAGCGGGAACTCCTCCCTGGTGACCACTTCTTCAACCACACCACCGAAATTCATCTTGGCCATTCCTGTTAGCCTCCTCGTTTTTTGGAAAACGGGAATTTTAGCAAAGCGACGTGCCGGTTTCCAGTACGGAAAGGACGCGGCGGGACGCGACGTAACCGCTCAGTTTTCTGCGAGCGAAGCGGCAGGCGCTTTTGGAGTTCATCCTGCC
>JBHGBF010000365.1:0-3827 GCA_041946865.1 Acidobacteriota bacterium
TTGCCTAACGCCTTCGGCGTAAAAACGTTCACACATCTGTTTATTTTCGCCAAAGTCCACGGTAATGCCTCAGTCCTGTTTGTAGTGCCGCCTTCAGGCGGCACTACAAACAGGACTGAGGCATTACCGAACACGATTCACGAACCAAACAAGAGCGTCACTTTATTTCCGTCTCGTCTTGACTTTTTATATCACTTGGTTTCGTATTATTACGAACGTCGTCGAAAACGAAAGCGAATCGACTATGAAAACCACATCCATCGCTCTGGTTGTCCTGGGAGTCGGGTCCTGTTTGCTGGCCCAAACGGCAGGTGATCTCAGGCTGAAAGACTGGAAACCGCGCAGCCAGTTGGTCGTGAACGAAACCAAGGTTTTGCGGCCCAAGTTTCCGGTCATCGACATGCACAACCATTTGGGACGCCTCGAGAACACCTCGAAGTACATGGAAGAAATGGACAAAGCGGGTGTCTGGAAATGCGTCAGCCTGGATGGGGCATCTGCCAACGACCGCTTCAAGGAGCATTTGCGAGTCTCGCAGTCGATCGGGCCGGAGCGCTTCCTGGTCTTTTTCCGACCTGACTGGAGCAAGATCGATGAGCCGGACTTCGGGGCCAAAGAGGCACGACGGCTGGAGGGAGCGGTCCGCCTGGGCGCAAGAGGGTTGAAGATATCCAAGGAGCTCGGCCTGACCGCCCGTGACAAGAGCGGGAAGCTGATACCGGTCGATGATCCGCGGATCGACCCGATCTGGGCGAAGTGCGCCGAGCTCGGGATCCCGGTCATGATTCACATCACCGACCCTAAGGCTTTTTTTACGCCGCTCGACGAGTTCAACGAGCGCTACGACGAGCTCAACGCCCACCCGAACTGGTTGTTTTACGGAGAGAAGTTCCCGGCCAAGGATGAGATCATCCGACAACGCAATCGAGTGATGGCCCGCCATCCCAAGACGATTTTCATTGGCGCTCACGTGGCCAACATGCCGGAAGAGCTGCACACGGTCGGGATGTGGCTCGATACGTACTCGAACTTGTACGTGGATATCGACGCCCGTGTCAGCGAGTTGGGCCGCCAGCCTTACACGGCACGCCGTTTCTTCATCAAGTACCAGGATCGGATTACGTTCGGGACAGACACGGCGCCGAGCGCAGAGGCATACAGGATTTACTACCGCTTTCTCGAGACCGACGACGAGTACTTCGATCCCACCGGCGGCCATCACCTCCAGGGCCGGTGGATGATCTACGGAATCTATCTTCCCGACGAAGTGCTCGAGAAGGTTTACAACAAGAACGCGCTGAAGATCCTCGGGATGTTCAAAGGGGTGAACCCTTAACACAAAGGAGACCCAAAATGATATTGCCTCTGCTTTTGCTGCTCCTTACTTCTGCCGTTGCGAGCCCTGCGCCGCGCTTTGACGCATGGAAAATCCTGGGTCCGGGAGGTGGGGGCGCGCAGTTCCGGCCGACTGTCAGCCCGCACGATCCCGACCGGGTCTTTGTCGCCTGCGACATGACCGGCGCCTATATCACGAATGATGGGGGCGAATCGTGGCGAATGTTTAACTTGCGGGGTGTGGTCAGTTTCTTTGTCTTCGACCCGCTTCAGCCGGACGTCGTCTATGCGAAGACAATCGGGTTATGGCGTACGACGGACGGCGGCAAGACGTGGAACCTGGTCCATCCCGCGCCTGAGAATGTTGCCGGCATCAGCAGAGCCAACGATCACGCGAGCGAGCGGCTTTTGACCAAAGATGGGAACCGGCAGACCATTACAGCGCTGGCCGTGGATCCCGGCAACTCGGATGTGCTCTACGCCACCATGGTGGAGGGGGAGCATGATGCGCTCGGATCGCCCGTAATGAGGGTGTCTAAGGATCGGGGTCGAACCTGGAGTGAAGCTTCTCCTTTGCCGGGCGGGGGGATCAAGATTCTTGTCGACTCGCAATCCCCGCCCGAGGACCGGACGCTGTTCATTGTCGGTAGCCGGTCCGTCAGTGTCAGGCGAGGCGGCGTGTGGACTCGTCACCCGCCCTTCGAAAAGGATGGGTTTTTTACTGATGTGGCCGGGGGCTTCTCGCCGGGCTCTTCCATGCCCCACCTGTACGGCGTCGTTCCAAGAGCGCCGTCGAAACCCAAGGCTTTGTTCGTTAGCAGGAATGGCGGGGGGAGCTGGCACGAGGTCACGGATCGAATAGTGACTCTGAGCGGCGGGAAACAGCCTCGAGTTGATTCCATTGCCGCATGTGCCACCCATGCCGAAGTGGCTTACATTGCCTGTCAATTCCTGTCGTCGGGCCGAGAAGACTCTTCAGGCATTATGAAGACTACCGATGGCGGGGAGACGTGGCGGCTGCTTGACCGGCGAAGTGAAGGGCCCTCAAACATGGACCCTAACGTCCCTTCCGATCCTGCCTGGTTTTACGCGCTCTATTCGGGTATCTGGGACGAGTCGGCGCTGACGATGGGGGTTAATCCGAACAATCCCGAGGACGTTTGGGCCACGGACTACGGCAATACCGTCCGGTCGACGGACGGGGGCCGAACTTGGGTCACGCGAGCCTTCAAGACGTTGGGCGACGGATTGGTCACCACCTGCGGGCTCGACGTCACGACCTGCTACGGGCTTCATTTTGATCCGTTCGACGTCAAGCGGATGTTCATCAGCTACACCGACATTGGAGCGTTCAAGAGCGAGGACGGTGGCAAGAGCTGGGGAATAGCAACCACCGGGATTCCGCGAGACTGGCGGAACACGACGTACTGGATCGAGTTCGATCCGAAAGTCAAAGGGCGGGCGTGGGCCGTGTATTCGCGAAACCACGACCTCCCGCGGCCGAAGATGTGGCGAGGCCGGGAGAAGCTGAATTACGCCGGCGGAGTCGGTATCTCTGAGGATGGTGGGAGGACGTGGAAGGTCAGCAACTCGGGCATGCCGCCGACTGCCGCCACTCACATCCTGCTTGACCCGAGCAGCCCGGTGGATGCCCGCGTCCTCTACGTCGCCGGATTCGGCACCGGAGTCTACAAATCCACCGACGGCGGCAAGACCTGGCAATTGAAGAATCAAGGGATACAAGGCGCCGAGCCGTTCGCCTGGCGGATTGTCCGGGATCAAGCCGGGGTGCTCTACCTCATCGTCGCGAGGCGGAGTGAAGGCCCGCAGTTCGGAACAGAATGGGATGGGGCCTTGTACCGCTCCGTCGACGGCGCCGAAAGGTGGGAACGAATCGCTTTACCGCAGGGTGTAAACGGCCCGAACGGGCTGGCGATTGATCCGGAGGATCCCAAGCGCCTCTACCTGGCCTCCTGGTCCCGCCCGGAGGCCGGTGACAGGGCCGTCCACGGAGGCATTTACCTTTCGACGGATGCGGGCAAGACCTGGTCTAACGTCCTTTCGAAGGATCAGCACGTCTATGACGTGACGATTGATCCCCACAATCCGAAGCTCCTTTACGGGTGCGGATTTACCTCTTCGGTGTGGAGATCGGAGGATCGGGGTCAGACCTGGAAGCGGATCAAGGGCTTCAATTTCAAGTGGGGACACCGGGTGATCCCGGATCCTGTGAACCCGGAAATGATCTACGTGACGACGTTTGGCGGAAGCCTCTGGCACGGTCCGGCGAAAGGCGACCCGTCGGCTGTCGAAGACATTGTGACGCCGGTGGTGGCTTATTGAGCGCGGAGGTGTCGACACCCAACAGATCTTGGCCGGACTCTCCCGTTGGAGAGTCCGGCCCTGGACTTTGGCGAAAATAAACAGATGTAAGTGTGAACGTTTTTTACGCCGAAGGCGTTAGGCAAGACAGCCCAGGGTAGGCGCGCAGT
>JBHGBF010000366.1:0-3792 GCA_041946865.1 Acidobacteriota bacterium
CACATCTGTTTATTTTCGCCAAAGTCCAGAGAGCCGCAAGCGCTGCGCTTGCGGCTCTGAAGACGCCTGTTCGCTTTCGCAGTCGAGCCGTAAAGACCTTGGGCGCCCCAGCGGGCGCACGAGGGCGCTCAGGCAGGAGGTTCATACCTCCTCAATCCTCACCATGTTGGTCGCCCGTCGCCTGCCGAAGGGGAGACCGGCCGTGAAGACGAGGTGCTGTCCCGGACGCACCGTTTCCTGCCGCCTGAATTCGTCGATCAGGGTTGCGACCAGTTGGTCAAAGTCATCAACAGGGGACTCCAAAAGGAAAGGCGTCACGCCCCAGAACAAAGTCATCCTCTGGAGGGCCTCGACATTAGGGGTGAATGCGAGGATAGGCTGGGGCGGACGGAATTGCGAAATGCGGACGGCGGTGGATCCGGATTGGGTCAGGCAGACGATGGCCTGAGCACCGGCGATCTCCGCGGCCGAACAGGCGGCCTCCCCAATGGCGAGATCAGTGGACGCGGCGGGATCGGGAGCCTGCCAGCCTTTTGCCTTGGCCCCGATCCGCTGCTCCGTCAGCGTGGTGATCCGGCTGATCATGCGCACCGCGCCAACAGGATAGCCGCCGACGGCTGTTTCCCCAGACAGCATGACCGCGTCCGATCCGTCCAGGACGGCATTGGCAACATCCGACGCTTCAGCTCGGGTAGGCCGCGGGTTCTGGATCATCGACTCCAGCATCTGGGTGGCCGTTATGACCGGCACGCCTTTCCGGTTGCACTGGGCAATGATTTCTTTCTGGATCACCGGCACTTCTTCGGGCTCCATCTCCACGCCCAGGTCTCCCCGCGCGATCATGACCGCGCTGGCCTTGTCCGTAATCGGGCCGATCTCCTTCACAGCCTGGGGTCTTTCTATCTTGGCCACGATCGGAATGTCCGCGCCGTGCGCAACCGCTTCTTTCCGGGCCCGCTCGACGTCAGGTGCGGCCTGAACGAACGAAAGCGCCACAAAGTCCACCTGATTAGCCAGCCCAAACCGGAGATACTCCAGGTCCCTTTCGGTCGGCAGGGGAATGTCGAGCCGGGTCTCGGGCAGGTTGACACCCTTCCTTTCGCGCAGCATTCCGCCCGTCAGGACCCGGCATATGACTTCCGCTTCGTTGATTGCGGCAACCTTCAACTCGATCCGGCCGTCGTCGATGAGAATTCGCTGGCCCGGAGAAACCTGCTTGGCCAGTTCGGGATAGGTAACTGAGATCCTCTTGTCGTTCCCCGGAGCGTCCTGACCGGTGAGCGTGACCACGCCGCCAGGGCTCAAACGGACCTCCCCGCCGGCGATCCGGCCGGTCCGGATCTTTGGTCCGGGAAGATCCTGCAGGATACCGATCGGTATATCCAGCTCCCGAGAGATTGTTCTGACCACAACAATTCGCGCCTTGTGCTCCTCCACTGTGCCGTGCGAGAAGTTGAGCCGGGCGATATCCATGCCGGCCTCGGCCAGGGCGCGGATCTGCTCGGCGCTGCTGGAGCTCGGACCCAGCGTGCAAACGATCTTTGTGCGGCGGCTCGGGATTCTGGCCTTGTTGAATGAGTACGCCATGCCTTTACCGGCACTCCCAGTCTAGCAGAAGAATCAGGCGGTTCCAGGCCGACTGGATATCGAGGTATAAAAGAGTTGGCGAGGACAGCAGGAGGCGGAGATTGATGCTCGAGGCGGTCGGGCTGGTCTATGTCCCTTCGCGTCAACTCCGTCCATTTCTCGGGTCCGTGTTTTGGCGATGCGCAACCTGACCGGCAAATATCAACTGCCCGACTTCTTCGAAAGGCTGAAGCACGCAGAAGGCAAAGGGCTGCTCCTCGATTTTGACGGCACGCTGGCTCCCTTTCACCCCGATCCCCAGGAGGTGCGGCTGTATCCCGGAGTCGGCGACCTGTTGAATCAGCTCCTCGAGCACGGTAAAACTCGCGTTGCGCTTGTAACCGGCCGATTTACGCAGAGTGTCCTGCCGCTCTTGCCGCTGGTCCGCTACCCGGAAATCTGGGGTTCGCACGGCCTGGAACGTCTGCATGCGGATGGGAAGTATCAGGTGACGCCGGTCGACGAGCGCGCAACACGAGGACTGGGGCGCGCCAGGCGATGGGCTGGCCAACGCGGCTTGCTGCCCGAGTGTGACCAGAAACCCGGATGCCTGGCCCTTAACCTGCGCGGACTCAAACCGGCTCTTGCCCAGAGAACACATGACGCCGCGATGAAGGACTGGAGTCGAATCGCCAGCGAGGCCGGCCTGATCTTGCAGGAGACGGACGGCGGCCTGGAGTTGCGAGTGCCGTCAAGAAACAAGGGAGACGCCTTGCGCACAATCCGGTCCGAAATGGGGCCAAACGCCCTCTTCGCCTATCTGGGAGATGATCTCACCGATGAAGATGCTTTCCGCGCCCTGGGTCCGACGGACCTTGGTGTGCTGGTTCGGCCCGAATTCAGACCGACCAGCGCAGACTTCTGGATACGCCCGCCTGACGAATTGCGCGCCTTTTTCGAGTCCTGGCTGCGCGCCGAAGGCTGATGAACGCCTGGCCCATCTTCCCCTTCTAATCACAAAGACCATGAAAACCGCACTTCTCCTTTCCATTAGGTTCGCCCTTCTCGCCTGGCTGTCCCTTCCGGCCCGGGCCCAGGAACAAAAGGCTCAGGAGCCGCGTTTCAAGGCAGAGGTCTACGCCGGAGCGCTGGAAGTGAGGGTGACTGACCCGGATGGAAGGCCGATGATGAACCTCACTCAGGACGATTTTCAGGTGAAAGAAGACGGGGAGCTGAGGAAAGTCATCTTCTTTCGGCGTGAGGCGTCTGTCCCTCTCAGTCTGGGGATTCTTGTCGACATCGGCTCAACCATGGGCGACGAATATGTCTCAGTTGCACGGGACATGGTTTTCGAGCTGATTCACCTTCTCGACCGGGACGATGAGATCCTGCTCGGTTGCTACGGTGAAGATGTTCATTTCGTCTCGGGTCCCACCTCCGATCGGAAAGACCTGGTAGAAGGCTTGTGGAACATTGCTGCCCGACGAAAGCAAAAGTCTTTCCTGCGCGACCTGCTCGGGGGAAGTGACAGCAGGACGGGCCGGGCGGTTGATCTCACGCTTCTCGAGCTGAAACGGGCCAGATACGGCACAAAGGTGGTCCTGGTCATCTCGGCGGGATTCGGTTCCATAGGACCTGGCACTCTCGATCACCTGCAGATCGCCGGCGCTCGTTTTTTCGCAATCAGCCTGCCCAACCGGGCTGGTGATGTCCTCGGCTTGGGAGGCGACCAGATGGCGCGCAAGAGAGTTGTGGAAGAGACGGGCGGCATCAGCTACTCGCCGGGGGAAGTGCGGGAGAAGCTGCAAATCGTCCGAGATGGGCTGAAAATGCTGTACCTCTTGGTCTATGAGACCGAAGGGTCAAAGAAGCGAGCCGATATCAGGGTGACTAATCACCCCGAGTACCGAGTGCATTTTGCCCCGCGTGTCAGCTCGACCGATCCATTCTACTGATAGCAAGCCGTTACCAGCTAAGGCTTTATGGTGTGTGACAGCTCTTCTGTAACCCAGTCAAAAAAAACATGCAGTTTGGTATATACAAATTTTTTTGCACACCATGAGGCGGCGAGGTTATTCTCCCTTTCGAACCTTCCACAACCTAACCTCGCCGTGTTGGGAAACAGGGGCGGCTCTCAAAGCCGCCCCGGGTTCTTTTTTGGACCCTTAGTAACCGCTCACTTTTCTGCGAGCGAAGCGGCAGGCGCTTTTGGAGTTCATCATGCCC
>JBHGBF010000367.1:0-3778 GCA_041946865.1 Acidobacteriota bacterium
GAAGGGACACTCCCGGCTTACGGCTGGTGACCCAGCCGGAACCAGTTGCCGTCCACAGCGCACCGGGCGAGGGGGTCAAAGGCCCTCATAGAAGGCGCAACTGCCAAACGGACGGCTGAATTCCGCGCCGGGCGCGAGCCCCCTGACGTTGAAGCCCTTCACGCGCGAGTGCTACCATCCTTCGTCGTACTAAAGTGAGAGGAGTCCTCATGCAACCCATTATTCGCTTCCTGATTGGAGTTGCCCTTGTCGCCGCGCTCGCGTCCCCGGCTGTCGCGGACGAGGGCATGTGGATGCCCCAGCAGATCCCGGACCTTGCCGCCAGGCTCAAGACCATGGGTTTTACCGGCAACCCGGCCGCCTTCGCCGACCTGACCGGTCACCCAATGGGGGCCGTGGTTTCCCTGGGCGGCTGCTCGGCGTCGTTTGTCTCCCCGGAGGGGCTTATCGTCACGAACCATCATTGCGCCGTCGGGGCGCTGCAGTACAACTCGACTCCGCAGAAGAACCTGCTGGTCGACGGCTTTCTGGCGAAGAGCCGGGAAGAGGAGATTTCGAACGGCCCGGGCGCCCGTGTCTATGTCACCCAGTCGGTTAAAGACGTGACCGATGCGATTACCGGCAATATTGACCCGAAACTGGACGATCGCCAGCGCTACGAGCTGATCGAACGCCGTATCAAGGAGAAGACGGGTGCGTGCGAGGCCGGAGGCCTGCGCTGCCGGGTTGCCTCCTATTTCGGCGGCTACCGGTACTTCGAGATCGCCCAACTGGAGATTCAGGATGTGAGGACCGTATACGCGCCGGCGGAAGGCATCGGAAACTTCGGCGGTGAGACTGATAACTGGCGCTGGCCGCGCCATACCGGCGACTGGTCGTTCTTCCGCGCCTACGTCGGCAAGGATGGCAAACCAGCCCCGTATTCCAAAGACAACGTGCCGTTCAAACCGCAGCACTGGCTGAAAGTCCAGCCGTCCGGGGTCAAGAGCGGCGACCTCGTCTTCGTGGCCGGCTATCCGGGCCGGACTCAGAGGCATCAGACCTACGAAGAAGTGAAACAGACGACCGAATGGTTATTCCCGCGCACCATCCGGACCTACCAGGACCAGATTGCGATTCTCGAGGAGCTCGGCAAGCACGACAAGGAGTTGCAGATCAAGGCGGCCAGCCGGCTGCGCGGCCTTAATAACACGCTCACGAACCGGCGGGGAATGCTCGAGGGGCTGGTGAAGGGAGGGATCCTGGCCCAGAAGCAGGCGGGCCAGAAAGAGCTGGAGACCTGGATTGCGGCTGACCCCGCGCGCGTCAAGCAGTATGGCGATGTGCTGCCGGCTTTGCAAGCCCTGCAGGCCGAGATCGATAAGACTCGGGAACGCGACGCCGTCTTCTCGCAGCTCTTCAGCGCTTCGACCTTCCTTGCCTCGGCGCAGACCGCTTATCTCCTGTCGCTCGAGAAGGCCAAGAAAGACGACATGGACCGCGAGCAGGGTTATCAGGAGCGCGACTGGAACCGCATCCGCGAAGCTCAGGAGCGCGTCCAGCGGACCCTCGATGCCCGCATCGATCGAGCCCTCCTGCGCTATGCCATGAGCCTCGCCGCCGCGCTTCCCGCCGATCAGAGGATCGAAGCGCTCGACAAAGCCGCCGGCCTTGCTCCCGGCATGCCCAAGGCCGATTCCGAGAAGGCGATTGACGCCTATCTGGACAGGCTCTACCAGGGCACCAGACTGGGGGACAGGGACTTCCGCCTCTCCTTATTGGACAAGCCCACGGCCGAAATCGTCGCCACGAGAGACACGTTTGTCGACCTCGCTGTGGCCCTCGATCCGCTGTATCAGCAGGAGCGGCTGGCCGGAAAGAGACGCCAAGGCGCCGATTCCCGCCTGCGCCCCCGTTACATGCAGGCTCTGCTTCAGAAGGAAGGCGGGCTCGTCGCCCCGGATGCCAACAGTACTCTGCGCGTGACCTTCGGTCAGGTGAAGGGGGTCGACAGCAAGGACGGCCTCTACTGGAAGCCCTTTACGACACTGGCCGGAATCGAGCAGAAACACACCGGAGAGGGTGAATTCAATGCGCCCAAGGCCGAGCTTGAAGCCATCAAGGCCCTGAGAGCCGGCAAGAGGACCCCGTTTGTGTCGCCCGAGGCCGGCGACGTCCCCGTTGATTTCCTCTCGACTGTCGATACCACCGGAGGAAACTCAGGATCGCCCACTCTGAACGGCAACGGGGAGTTGGTCGGCCTCCTGTTTGACGGGACCTTCGACACGATCGCTTCGGATTTCCTGTATGACAAGGTCCGCACGCGGTCGATTCACGTCGACTTCCGTTACGCCCTCTGGGTCATGTCCGAAGTCGACCGTGCCCATCATCTGCTGAAGGAGATGGGGGTGGTGGACTAAGCCCCGCGACCAGGAAAGGTCAAGGTCTTAAGGCTTCTGAAGCTGCTTGAATTGCCGGGGCGTCAGACTCGTGTGCTGCCGGAACAGACGTTCAAAAGAGCGCACGTTCGAGAACCCCGCGAGGTCGGCGACTTCCTTGATTGCCAGGTCGTTGTTCGAGAGCAGGACAATCGAGCGCGCCACGCGGACCCAATGGAGCCAGGCCCGGAAAGGCACCCCCACCGTCCTGCGGAAGAACGAGGAGAAATAAATCGGATCGAGACCCGTCACGCGGGCGGCGGTCTCCAGCGTCACCCGCTGCCTGGGGTAGCGGTAAACCAGTATGCGCACCCGTCGCAGTCGAGCATCCGCCCTGAAAGGATCGCACTTCAAACCGTGGAGCTCAAAAGACCACGGAACACCGAAGAGCTTTCCGTTCAGCTGATCCGACAGTTTCCTCCTGGCGTACCACTCTGACCCGCGCAGCTTCAAGGCCGCCAGTCCGCGGCCCCGGACACCGCTGATCCGGTAGATCTCCCCGAACAGATACAGATAGGCGCCAATCTTGACGGTGAGCGGCGTGCCGATGGGCGGCGGCGGCGAATGGAAGTCGAGTAGAATGCCGCCGGCGGATACATCGAGAACCTCCACCGGCCGGCTTTGGCCGCCGGATTCACCCGTCCGGAAAACCTCAGCTTTGGAAAGAAATCGGAACCGAACCGATCGACGTTTCTCGTTGAAAGCGCCAGAGAAACTTGGCGTCTCCTCCATGTACCCCCCCCTTTCCAACTCCCAGGGTAACCTGCTCCACAACCACGTCTTAGTGACACGTGTTTGGAAAAAAGCGACACATTTTTACATTTGCGGCAAATAACCGATGCTACGTGATACTAATAGAACATACCCTGTCGCTTGAAACACTGAACAGCAAGGCAACGTGCAAGGGAGAAACACCCTAAGTAGTAGGAGGCCCTCTCATGAAACATAGCGAAGCGCATCTTCCTTTGTCAATTCCGGGGAACGAACGCGCGTTCATGTATTACCCCCCTTTGAAGAGAGTCAAAGAGTTCGTGGAGAGCAACTGGTCGGAGCCGATCTCGCTGGCCGACGCCGCCGGTGTGGCGGCCATGGAGGCGAGCTACTTCTCAACCTTCTTCCACAGCAAGGTCGGGATCCCGTTCAGCGACTGGCTTCGCCGCATACGCGTTGGGAAAGCGATCGAGATGATTCAGCAAGAGGACCACTCTATCTGTGAGGTGGCTTTTGCGGTTGGTTTCAATGACCTCCGAACCTTCGGTCGCGCCTTCAAGCGTTACACGAACCGGACTCCCATGAACTACAAAAAGGCCTGCCGGCCCTGAGTCCCCTGTCCGCTGACCGCTGGCCGGCAAATGTGATCG
>JBHGBF010000368.1:0-3749 GCA_041946865.1 Acidobacteriota bacterium
GGTTACGGTTCGAAAAAGCCCGCCTAAAGGCGGCACTACAAACAAGACTGAGGCATTACCACTCCCCGCACTCCCTGATCCGTGCACGATTCTCGTCGCCTTCTGCGTGATTTGTCATCGACGGATCAGGGCGTACTCTTAACCGCTTCACAGCTGAGGATAGCGTCACTCTCACTGCGAGCGCAGGTCGTCAGCTGTCTTCGGCTGCTTTTCGGGCCTTTTTTTCCAACCCGAGCAGGTCCGGCCGCCTCTGGCGTGTCAGCTCCATGGCCTGCCGTTCACGCCACCGTGCGATTTCGGCGTGATCCCCAGACAGGAGCACCTCCGGCACCTGCCATCCTCTGAAGTCGGGCGGCCTCGTGTAGTGCGGGTAGTCGAGCAACCCGTCCATGAACGATTCCTCGAGGACGGATCCCCCCTTGGCCACTACACCGGGAATCAGCCGCGAGACGGCGTCCACCAGCACGAGCGCCGCGTACTCGCCGCCGGAAAGGACGAAGTCTCCGATCGATATTTCTTCATCAACTAGATGATCCGTCACTCGCTGGTCGACCCCCTCGTAGCGTCCGCAGATCAGTGTGAGGTCGGGCATCAGAGAGAGCCGGTTGGCCAGCGACTGGTCGAAAAGCTGCCCTTGCGGTGAGAGCAGCACAATATGTTGGCGGTCGCCGGCCCTCTGGTTCAGGCTCTCGACGGCACGGAAAATCGGCTCCGGTTTAAGCACCATCCCGTCGCCCCCGCCGTAAGGTCGATCATCAACCGTCCGGCGCCTGTCTTCGGTGAAATCCCGCAGATCGACGATGTGGATCTGGAGCAGGTCTTTCTTGCGCGCCTGCTGGATCATCCCGAAGTCAAAGACCCGGTCGAACAGGTCGGGGAAAATGGTGATGATATTGATGCGCATATCTTACTGAAGCGACGCGGGACACCCGCGGAATGGCACGCAGAGCTCGCGTGTCCTTCCGGAGGCTAAAACAGGCCGGGCAGGCTTTTTATGCGAATGATCTTCGCGCCGATATCCACCTTTTTCACAAACTGCTTCACCAGGGGGATCATCACCTCGTTCCCGTTGTTCGCTCGCATGACCAGATTGGCATAGTCGGGCCCTGACTCGAAAATACCGGTCACCACCCCCAGGATCTGGCCCTCCTCCTCGATCCGGCAACCTATGAGGTCGGAATGGTAGTAGGTATTCCTGGGCGGGACAAAACGCTCTTCTTCCCGTACCTGGACATAGCCACCAACCAGCGGGGCGGCTTTTTCCGGTGTTTCCCTTCCTTGGAACTTGAGGATCACCCGCCCCCGGTGGAACCAGTAGGTTTCGAGCGTCTCGTCAGAAACCTGGTCCCCCCGGAGAACGCGGACTGATCGGACGGATGCAAAACGTTTGGGGAAATCGGTGAGCAGGTCAGCGACGACCTCGCCCTTGACCCCCCGCGTTTTGATGATGTGGGCCACGCTGACGAAAAGATCCAATTACTCGAGAATCTCCAAAACGAATCTTTTCTTCAGTTTCATCCCAGAAGCACCGAGGAGAGTCCGAATCGCCCGGGCCGTCCGGCCCTGCTTGCCGATTACCTTCCCCAGATCGCTCTGCGCTACCCGCAGCTCCAGGACCGTCGTCTGTTCGCCTTCGACCTCGGTGACACTGACCTGATTTGGATTGTCCACCAATGCTTTCGCAATCATTTCGATCAGCTCTTTCATACCGCCTCCGTGAGTTGAACTTGATTTCGGACCATTCAAGCCATAATGCGTGTCGTCTGGGGGCTCGGACGCCTTCAACTGCTGAAAAGGCGATCGACGCGGCCAGAAATAGCAATTATGCCGGCTGACGGACTTTATTAATTAATGAACGAACGGTCTGCGTAGGCTGCGCTCCCTGGCCAATCCAATGGTCGATCCTTTCAAGGTCAAGGCTCAAGCGAACCGGGTTAAGAGCGGGATTGTAGTTTCCCACCACTTCGACGAAGTCCCCGTTGCGGGGGCTGCGTTTTTCGGCCACCACGACACGGTAATGCGGATCCTTCTTGGCTCCATGCCGAGCTAAACGAATTCTTAACAAAGTTGTTTCCTCCACGCGGAAACCGAGCCCAACGGATAACGCCGACACCCCAAACCCGTTCGTGGGCCGTCCGCTCGATTGTTCCTGCTGTCAATCTAAAACAAAAATACCATTTTACCAGCCGGTCTTTAAATCGGAAAGTTCAATTTTGGCAATCTGTTGCCCATAAACCCCTTGCCCACCTGCTTCATCATCTTGCGTGCCTGCATGTACTGCTTGAGCAGGCGGTTGACCTCGGAAATCGGCCGCCCGCTCCCTTTGGCGATTCTCTTGCGGCGGGAGCCGTCGATGATCTTGTAGTTCGTCCGTTCCCGGACCGTCATCGAATTGATGATGGCTTCGACATGGAGAAGCTGCTTCTCGTCGACCTTCAGTTTGTTCAGGCCTTTGAACGGGCCCATCTGGGGCAACAGACCGAGGATGTTCTCGAGCGGGCCGAGGCGTCTGATCTGGCGCAGCTGATCCCGGAAATCTTCCAGCGTAAACTGGTCACGCCGCAGCTTTTCCAGCATCTTTTCGGCCTCTTTTTCATCGGCCACTTCCTCCGCCTTCTCAATCAGGCTCAGGACGTCGCCCATGCCGAGGATTCGGCTCGCCAGCCGGTCGGGGTGAAAGGTCTCGAGAGCATCGTATTTTTCGCCGACGCCGATGAACTTGATCGGTTTTCCGGTTACCGATTTTATGGAAAGTGCGGCTCCGCCACGGGCGTCACCGTCCATCTTTGTGAGGATGACGCCGGTTAGCGCCAGGCGCTGATCAAACTGGCCTGCCGAATTCACCGCGTCCTGGCCGGTCATGGCATCGGCGACGAGGAGGATCTCCTTGGGTGACAGCGTCTGCTCCATGCGCTCCAGCTCGATCATCAGGTTCTCATCGATATGCAGGCGTCCGGCGGTATCGATCAGCAGGACGTCGTATCCCGTATTCCGTGCGTGAATGAGGGCCTGACGCGCGCGTTCCACAGCATCGTTCAGACCTTCCGGCGCGAAAACGGAAATGTCGATGGTCTGGCCGATGATCGACAGCTGTTCGATAGCGGCCGGCCGGTAGACGTCGGTCGACACCATGAGGGGGCGGTGTCCGCTCTTGCGCAGTGAGACGGCCAGTTTCCCGGTCGTGGTGGTTTTGCCGCTGCCCTGAAGACCCACCATCAGAATGACCGTGGGAGGCACCTTGGCCAACTCGATCGGCGCGGCTGTGCTGCCTAGCAACTCAACCAACTCGTCGCGCACGATCTTGACGACTTGTTGCCCGGGCGTCAGGCTCTTCATGACCTCCTGTCCCAGGGCTTTTTCCTTGATGCGGGCTACGAATTCTTTGACGACTTTGAAATTGACGTCCGCCTCGAGAAGGGCGATCCGGATCTGGCGCATCGACTCTTCGACGTGCTGCTCCGAAACCCGCCCCTCACCTTTAAGATCCCGCAGTACTTTTTGCAGTTTGTCCGATAAGCTCTCAAACATGCTTGATCCTGAAAAATCGTATTTTAGCACGGCGCATGCGAGCGGCTGACGACCACGATTTCACGGCAGGCGACTCATCGGCAGCAGTCGTGGCGCTTTGCGCTTGACTCTGTGGCGCCTTCGGAGCCTCGCCGTACGAAAACTGAGGGATTACCTCGTCAAGTAACCCTCAGTTTTTTGTTCGGAGTGTGGCAGCAACGAGGAGAGAGGCCGGTGCTTTA
>JBHGBF010000369.1:0-4703 GCA_041946865.1 Acidobacteriota bacterium
CCGCGCCTGTTTTAGCGGGGTGAAGCAGGCTAACCCGACCGGGGAGGGCAGATCGTCGTAAACGGCCTCAATCCCGCCTCGGTCGGAATACGTCTCATGCCAGAATCCGGTGCCGCCTGAATCGCGGATGAAGCTGCGCCACCACTCCATGTGGGGAAGCGATCTGGCCCACCGCTCCATGGACTCGAAATCCTTCCAGTACTGTCGCATGCCGAGGTGGGGCGGGAAGATCGAGTAGATGATGTCCTCGTGAAGCAGGAGCCCGGGAGGCTTCTCGCGAACCGCATCTGAAATCTTCGTTCCGAAACCGATCAGCGTCTTTAATCCCCTCAAAGTCTTCACCCGCATTCCCAGGTAGATGACGACAAGGTCCGGATACCCGGACAAATCAACCGTGCGTCTTTCAACCTTCATCAATCGGAGAGACGTAACCGCTCAGTTTTCTGCGAGCGAAGCGGCAGAAAACTGAGCGGTTACCCGGTGTGCCTCTTTGCGGTAGAACGTCTGCAACCTGTTCGGCTATAATACATCTCTCTCCGTGTATTGAGGCGGCGTAGCCAAGTGGTAAGGCGGAGGTCTGCAAAACCTTTACTCAGCGGTTCGAATCCGCTCGCCGCCTCCAGATGCCGCTTAACTTCAACTCCGCCAACACGATTTCACGCGCGGATCGTCACAATCTCCCGACTCGAGTGCAAACAAGTCCGCTCTCCGGTGCCATAGCCGGGAAAGTGATTCCGCTCGAGGCCACGAGCGGTCAGATTCACTGGTCGGTCATCGACACTGACAATCAATCGATGATCGGGAGATCAGAAAAGGTTGATCCAGAGAATGGCATCTCCACGACTTTTTTGTGTTTCGTATGCTGCCCCGACGGCTTTCATAACGCTTGGATGACGCCTGGTGATCCGTGGGCTATACCAATGGGCACGAACCAGATATTTGGGGGGTTCCGGGAAGACAGGGACTGTTTCGGAAGAAGTCCTTTCGGGCTGCGATCTGGATTAAGAGATGGGCCACGGCTCGTCGTGTCCGACACCGTCTTCGTCTGGTCGACATCGGCCAGATGCTGGAGTATGCCGCGAACGGTCACTACTACCGGACCAAGGAACTGATACGGTAACCCCTCAGTCCTCGTACGGCGAGGCTCCGAAAGCGCAGCGTTTCAAAACAGAGCTGCAAGCGCAGCGTTTTTTGCGGAGCGCGTCGGGTGCGAACCGGAACCAAGATCGATTCGTACTGAAGGCAGGTCGCTCTTGTCCACCACCAGGCGCTCGTGTCGACAAACAGCCTTACCAGGGGCTTCATTTTTGCGGGTACAGGTAGTCGTCATGCCTGGCTGAAATATCTGCTGCCCCACTCGAACCACAGGTCTCCGAGACCACCGTGACAGACACGCCGCCCATAGAGACACGGCCGCCCCGCGAGCTACTCCGCGTGTTCCCCAAGGCATTCGACCTCGGGAAACTCGGCGAGCCGGGTGTCGAAGGTGAGCAGAATCGCCTGGTTGCTTTGCGCTAACGCCACGAGGTATGCGTCAGTAACCTGCCTGCTTCCGAGGATCTGATCGAGTGGCTTCGAGAACGGGGCATTCGTCGGGGACGGTAGGGATTCAATAAAAAAATGCGCCTCGTCCCGCTTCATCAGCGTAAGCAGAGAAGCAGCCTCGCCCGGGCTCTTGGTCACACCCACGACGGCCGGGTTGGACGACAGTCGAATAAAGCCTAACTCGGTCAAGGCACATGTGGCCCACGGCGTCTTCCGGCCCAGCCGGCGCGTCGCCGGCGCGTGAAATTGATGATTGGGCCAAGCCAGAGCCAGCAGAACGTTCACATCCAAGAGCAGCTTCTTAGAAGATGCCTTCTTCATCGATAATCTCCTGCACCCTGCTTGCAGCGATGATAGGGGCGTCTGCCGGGACATGGAAGACGGGAAAGCGACCCCGCTGGGAGGCAGGGACCGATTGGGTCATGCCTCTCCTTGCCAGCTCGGAAATGACCTTACCGAGACGCTTCCCGGTCGTGCGCGACAGATGCACCGCCGCTTGATACACGTCGTTGTCCAGAGTAACCGTCGTTCTCATAGGGGCCAGTATGATGCCGAGATGCAGTAATGTCAACGTATCATCGCATCACCGCATCATCCGACGGACTCTCACCCAGAGCCGCGAGCGCATTGTATCCAGCTCCCCTTGCACTCGAGCGCCACGCGACGTGAAAAGGGTTCGCCGGGCCGGCCCGCCGCAGGAAAGGAGGCCGGAAAACACTGGCGCTCGAAGGGCGCGTCGGCATACGATCCTTCCAAGGTGCACGAGTATGAAGGAAACAAATCGCCGCGAATTTGTCGTGAAGGCCGCCCTGGCAGGCGGCCTGCCTGTCTCTCTGGTCGCATTGTCGGCCGGCCCGCCGGTCCAGGCCCAGGTTCCCGGGAAAGTGAAGGCCAACTATGCCAGGCTCGATCGGATTCTCAAAGAGCCGGTGTTGAAAAGGGAGCTGTTCACCGCGCCGGTTATCATCCAAACGCTCGAACTGCTTCGCTACCGTAAAAGCTTCTTGTGTCGAGTGCGTTCGACAGACGGCGCCGAGGGGATTTCGGTCGGACACAGTACCCTCAATTCTCTCTATCCCATTTTCAGTCATTCGCTGCAGCCCTTCTTCATCGGGAAAGACGCCCGGGACCTGGACCTGCTGCTGGATAAAGCCTACATCTACAACCTCAATTTCAGATTGAGCGGAATGGCTCTCGGAATACCTCTGGCGACGATCGAGTTTGCCATTCTCGACATGCTGGGACGTATTGCCGGGAGGTCCATGGGCCAGCTGATCGGAGAAATCCACCACCCCCGGGTCAAAGTCTACCAGGCCACCGAATACCGGGAAAAACCGGTCGAAGAATCGCTGGAGCTGATCAAGCGGGACGTGGCGGAATACCAGGCGCAGGCGCTCAAAATCAAGGTCGGCGGCCTCATGTTCATGACGGCGGACATCCATGCCGTAGGCCCCAGGGGAAGGAGCGAGGCCATAATCCCTCTCATCCGCAAGACGTTTGGCGACAAGATGATCCTGTACGCCGACGCCAACGGTTACTACTCTGTGGATGAGGCTATCCGGGTGGGCAAGCTGCTTGAGGAATACGATTACCGCTTCTTCGAAGAACCGGTTCCTTTCGACTGGTACGAAGAGACCAAAGAGGTCGCCGATGCCTTGAAAATCCTGGTTGCGGGAGGCGAGCAGGAATACAGCCTTCATGGTTTTCGCTGGCTGATCGCCAACGACGGACTGCAAATCGTTCAGCCGGACAATTACTACTTTGGAGGAATGATCCGTTCCATGAAGGTGGCCCGCATGGCCCACGCCTTTGGAAAGGAGTGCACGCCCCATATGTCCGGCGGAGGACTGGGTTTCCTTTACATGATGCACTTCGTGTCGGCCTTGCCTAATGCCATGGCGCATCACGAGTTCAAAGGGCTGAAGACCCAGGTGCAGTTTGAATGCAAGACCTCGCCTCTTTCGGTTCAGAATGGGGAAATCCTGGTCCCGACTGGTCCCGGTCTGGGCGTGGAAATCGACCCGGATTTCATCCGGAAGCATCAGCCTGTCGAGGCATAGGCACAACGGGCCGCAGGCGCCGGCCAATCAAGGGGCCGGGCCTTATGGTGCCTGGCTTGGATGGCGAGCCGCACGCTCCGTGCGGATAGTGGTCGGGTTCCCGGTATCCTCAGCTTACCCCGGCAGATCCCGGCCCGTTCGCACCTCAAGGATGCTTGGTTCCCCAGCTATTCAGGAATAGCCCTCGTTTTTAACGACTATCTGACGCCCGGCATCCCTCAGATCCCCCATAACGGCGCAGTCTACGCATGGATTCACCTCCCGGCATGGAGCCGCAGACGCAGTTTGGCCACGCCGGCATCCAGTGTCCCGCGCCAGTCGCCGGCCGGGTCTTGAGCAAGACATACGCCACGACGGCGAGAACGGTCATTAAACAAGCGCTGAGACGTAGCAGAATGGAAGGCCAGGGTCTTGTACTGGGCAACGGTATGTTGTCTTAAACCGCCTCCTCCGCGATGTGGACGCCGGAAGAAAGGACCTGGCTTAGCGGCGCTGATTGAGCCGTTCCTCGAGCCTCGACCGGTACATCCGGCCGACTTTCAGCGGCGCTGCATCCTTCGAGGCGGTCGAAGTAGGTGCGCCAGCGCCGGATATCGCAACGAGGTTATATTGGGGACGCTTCTCCGTCTCTCATGGTAAGGGACCAGCAAGAAGATGCGGCCACGGCCCCCCGGAACAATTCCTTCCGCTTCTCCGTATTGACGTTTTAAAAGGGTAAAAATGTCGGGCTTACTTCGTGACCTTCGCCTCGCCTTCCGGGCACTTTGCAGGACTCCCGGGTTCACCGCCGTCACCCTCGCCATGCTTTGCGCTGGCATCGCGATCAATACGGCCGGGTTCACCGTCGTCAATACGCTGCTCCATAAGCCTCTTCCATTCCCTGACCCACACCGGCTGGTGCTGTTGCACGAGTATGATACGGTCAGACATGACAGCCGGTAGAAGGTCCGGTCAAACCCTACGTAACAGCCGCTGTCAGTGACGGCGATGACGATCAGGGCGCCGATCTCGACCAGTTCCTTGTAACATGAAGTTTGTATCAGAATCTCCTGTTGTGGTCCTCCGTTGTATTCATACCTGACACTGATCAGTCGATTT
>JBHGBF010000037.1:0-30393 GCA_041946865.1 Acidobacteriota bacterium
CAACTGCGGTTCGAAAAAGCCCGCCTGAAGCGGCACTACAAACAAGACTGAGGGATTACTCCTACTACTCCGGTTGACTTGTTTTGGGGGCATAGAATACACTGAATCCGCAAGGGAGCCGAGCAATCGATGTGGAATATTGGTTTTCCTGAACTGGTCGTCATCTTTATCATCGCACTCCTGGTCTTCGGCCCCAGAAAGCTGCCGGAACTGGGAAAGACACTGGGGAAGGGCTTAGCCGAATTCAAGCGGGCTTCCAACGAACTGAAACGGACCTGGGAAGACGAAGTGCGGGCGGAGGAAGACGAGCTGAGGAGGATTCAGCGCGACATCAACAGCGACTGATGCGAGTCTTCCTGGAACTGATCTCAGCCAGTACTTTTCAGTCCCGGCCGGTCATTAGTCATTCAGACTGTCTCACCCGTTCTTCCCGCACTTTCTGTGACTTGATCGATGAAGGACACAACTAATCAAGGTCGTAACGAGGAGACAGCAACTGAATCGACCACTGACCAAACATCCCGACATTTGCCTGATCCGGCGCCGGCCGATCGGGAAGTTAATCCCGCCCCGCCGGCAGAACACCCTCCACCAGACGCCGTTGGAACACTGGAGCCGGCGACCGGCGGCGACCCCTACTCAGCCGAACAGGCTTTTCGTTACGACGACGAAGGCGTGCCTGCCGAGGGATGGCCGGCGACCGCTCCTGCAGCCGGGGAGCCTGAAACGACGGTCGAACCCGCACAACCTGCAGAGCTGCCTGCCCCGCCTCCCCCTCCAAGCCCTCCCTCCGAAGAAGGCGAGGCAGAGGAGGAGGGCGATGAAGAGAAAGAACTAGGCGCCCGGATGACTTTCCTCGAGCATCTGGACGAGCTCCGGAGAAGAATCCTGTACAGCATCATCGGCATGGCCGGGGGCTTTGCCGTTTGCTGGATTTTCCGGGAGCAGATTTTCGCTTTCATCCAGTATCCTATCCTCCAGGTCCTGCCGAAGCTGGTCGTCACCCGGCCGACCGAGGCTTTCACGATTTACATGAAGGTGGCGTTCGTAGGAGGCATTTTCGTGGCCGCGCCGGTCATCTTGATCCAGGTCTGGATGTTCATTGCCCCCGGCCTGTATCGGCGTGAAAGACGCTTCGTGCTGCCTTTTCTCCTGAGCTCTACTACGTTGTTCCTTCTCGGCGGGGCGTTTGCTTACTACATCGTGCTGCCCCCTGCCCTGAGGTTCCTGATCCTCGACTTTGGCGCTCAGTTCACCCCGATGATCACCGCTGAAGATTACTTCGACCTGGTGTTCATCATCATCGTGGGCATGGGCGCGGTGTTTCAGCTGCCCGTCCTCATTGCCTTTCTGTCAATGTTCGGGCTCATCACTCCACGCTTCCTTTGGAAGAACTTCCGGTACGCGTTTTTGCTGATCACCATCGCCGCCGCAGTCGTTTCTCCGACTACGGACCCGTTCAACCTGCTCCTGTGGACGGGTCCGATGGTGATTCTATACATGGTCGGGATCATTGTTTCCTGGGTCTTCAAGCGCAGGCGCGCCCGGAAGGAAGCCGCGGAAGCGGCGGGGTAAACAACCGGAAAAGGCTCGCCCCCGCCGTACTGCCCACGATGCCAGGTGTAGCGGGGCCGCTTCGCCAGTGCTTTCTTGCGGAATCAGGTTGACCTTCCGGAGGTCCTTATGGACCTGGGAAGGGCAGACTGAAGGTCGACCTATCCTCCTGAGCAGTTCGCCGCCTGACTTACATTCCCGCCTGCATCTCGGCGGCGTCGTACTCTTTTTTGAATTCCGGGGCGACGTAGATATAACTCTGGGAACGCAGATCGTCGAGGAATTCCTTCAGCTCGGGGGCGGCCTTTTTCTGATACAGCTCGTTTTGAATGATGGGCCGGACTTCCGCGAGAGGCTTCACCACGTTCTCTTTCTTGTTGACCAGTTTGACGATCTGGAAGCCGTAGTCGGTCTCGATCACATCGCTGATTTCGCCCGGTTTCATCTGGAAGACGACGGCTTCAAGGGCCGGGGCCATTGATCCCTTCTTGAAAGTTCCGATGTTGCCGCCGCGGGAGGCAGTCGGGCCTTCGGAGCTTTTCTTGGCCTCGTCTTCAAAAGCCGCTCCTGCTTTCAGCCGAGCCAGGACCTCCTCCGCGTGCTTTCGCACCTGGGCTTTGTCCTTGCCTTCTGTGAGAAACAGGATTTCCGCCAGCTCGACCTCGGCCGGCTCCGTAAACCGCTGCAGGTTCTGCTTATAGTAAGCCTCAACTTCGGGCGTCAGGAGCGTCAGTTTGCTGTACACGAACTGCTCGACCAGAGTCCGGACGGTCATCTCCCGCTTCATCTGTGCGCGTAGCTGGTCCAGAGAGGAGCCATGTTGTCTCAGAACCTGGTCGAACACATCCATGTTGGGGAAGCCGTTCTTTTTCCGCAGTTCTTCGAGGTTGGCCGCAACTTCGACGTCCATGTTGGCGGTTATCCCGAGCTCTTCTGCTTTTTGAACCATCATCTTGCTCTCGATGAGGTTTCTAAGCAGTCGGCCTCGTTGCTTCTCCACCTCCTGATTCAAAGCCTGTTGATCCCGAATGTCCTCGGCCAGCTGATTGCGGAGAGTGCGGAGCTCCTTGTTGAAGTCGGAGAGCGTGATGATCTCGTTGTTCACCTTGGCCACAATCTCATCAAGAACAATGACGTCCTTCTGGTCCGGGCTCTGGCTTGCAGGAGGCGTTTGGGTCCTGCTCGGGCTCGGGACCTGGCCTGGTGTCTGACTCTGCGGCGGCGGGGCCGGCCGGGCGGTCTGGCTCCAGGCAGACGGCGCCGCAAAAGCGAGGAGAAGAATTGCCGCCACTATCACGGGCAGCTGTCTCCAGCTATTCGCCTTTCTCATCACTTTTCCTCCAATCAAACTGAAGATTCGAATCCAGGATTTCTATCGACGCTGACTTGAGCAGTTCTTCCACGTACTTCTCGAGCTGCGTTCTTTCGTACTGTGCCAGCATCTTTTCGTAAATATCTTTCTGAACTTCATGGAAGGCTTGCGTATGCTTCGGGATGAGCTCCTCAACCATGAAGATATGGTAACCGTGCTCGCTTCGGAAAACCGGACTGACGTCACCCGGCTTTAAGCGAAAAATCACCTTCTCGAACTCTTCCGGGAGATCGCCCAGCTCAAACGTGCCGAGATCTCCTGACCGGTGGGCCGTCAATCCCTCGGAGCGCTCCTTCGCCACACGCCGGAAGGTCGCGAAGTCCCTGCGACGCAGCTTTTTGCGCAGTTCCAACGCCGACTCTTCCTTTGACACCAGGATCTCGAGTACGTGAACCCTGTCATCGACCACAAACTCAGCCTGATGGTCCTGGTAGTACTTCTCCATCTCGGACAACCCTATTTTCGGGGCTTCCACGAGCTTCTGTCGCAAGTACTTTTCGACCCGGAGCAGGTTACGCAGGTCTTCTGTGTTGGCGTCCAGCTCGGATTGGTTTCGTCCGCCCGGCGAGCCGAAATGCTGCTGGAGCTCTTCGTCACTGACCTCCACGCCGGCTTTAACCGCGGCTTCAAGCAGCACCTGATCGACCAGGAATTCCCGAAAAATGTCCTTCTCGGGGACCGGGACGAGGTAGTCCTCAAGGTCGAATTCCTTCAGCCTGACAAAGGCTTCAAACTTCGACCGGTGCAACTCGCGGCCGTTTATGATCGCGATGACGGGATCTTTCGGCTGTTCAGCTGCCTGCTCCTTCCTGGCTCTCTGGCACGAGACTGGCAGGACGGCGACAACGAGCAGAAGAACCGAGCCCGCCAATGCCGCAACTCTCTGCCTGGATAACCACATACACTCACTACCGCCGGGCGGCGGATTAGTTACAGAGCCGTGAGCGGAGCGTTTTCCGCAAAGCAACCCGGCTGTGCCCGCCCCCACCGAACGCGCCCGGCCGCTCCGCAGGTATTGCTCCGCGCGCACTGTAACTGGAACAATACGGGCTCCCTTGAACCGCTTATTGTAGCATAGCGATTTCGCCCATGACCTCGCGCAGAGCCTGGAAGACATCCGACGGGCGACCACCGGGCGGGACCGCCAGCGACAAGACCCCCTCCGGGCTCAGTGACAGCCGGGGTTCACGACGCATGAACTGGACGAGGCGTTGCGGCGATATCGGCGTGTCTTCTCTGAACTTGATCAGGATCTTGTCGTGGCGCCGGTCAAGTGACAGGATCCGCAAACGTTGCGCGAACAGGCGCAGGGCAGCGTATTCGAACAGGTTGCTTACCGCACGCGGATACTTGCCGAACCGGTCGACCACTTCTTCCCCCAGATTCTTGATGGCGTTCTCCTCGCGCACCGAAGAGAGGCGCTTGTACAGCCACAGTCTTAAGTTCGCGTCAAGGATATAGTGCTCGGGGATCTGAATGTCGACACCCAGGTCAATCGTGGTCTGAACTTCCTCGACGGCCGGCTCGCCCTTCAGTTCCCGGATCGTCTGCTCGAGGAGTTTCACGTAAAGGTCAAACCCGACGGCGTTGATATGGCCGTGCTGCTCGCCGCCCAGCAGGTTCCCTGCCCCGCGGATTTCCAGATCGAGGGCCGCAATCCGAAAACCGGCGCCGAGGTCGCTGAACTCCTTGATGGCCGCCAGTCGCTTGCGGGCATCGCTGGTCAGAGTTTCTTCGGAAGGGATCAAAAGGTAGGCATACGCCCGGCGGTTTGACCGACCCACGCGACCCCTGAGCTGGTAGAGCTGGGCCAGGCCGAACCGCTCGGCCTGGTTGACGATCAGCGTGTTAGCCCGCGGGATGTCGAGCCCGTTTTCAATGATGGTCGTCGAGACCAACACGTCATACTTGTAGTTCATGAAATCCAGCATGACCTCTTCCAGCTGGCTCTCGCGCATTTGGCCATGCCCGACGGCTACCCTGGCCTCAGGCACAATCTCCTGAACCATCTTGGCTATTGAGTAGATCGTCTCAACCGAGTTGTGCAGGAAAAGCACCTGGCCCTGGCGCTTTAATTCGAGGTCGATGGCGCTGCGGATAATGTTGCGGCTGAACTTGACCACAACGGTTTGGATGGCCAGGCGGTCTTTGGGCGGGGTCTCGATGATTGAGAGATCCCTCAGACCGACCAGAGACATGTTCAAGGTGCGCGGGATGGGCGTCGCCGAGAGCGTCAACACGTCGACCTTGGTTTTCAACTGCTTGAGCCGTTCTTTCTGACTCACGCCAAACCGCTGTTCTTCATCGATAACCAGGAGGCCGAGATCGCGGAATCTGACGTCCTTGGAAAGGAGGCGATGAGTGCCGACCAGGATGTCCACGAGGCCGAGCGCCGTGTCTTTAACGACCTGGCGAATCTCCTGGCGGTTCCTGAAGCGGCTGATCATCTCGATCCTGACCGGGAACGCCTGGAACCTCTGTCTGAAGGTGTTGTAGTGCTGAAAGGCCAGGACCGTGGTGGGCGCCAGGATGGCCACCTGCTTGCCATCGTTCACCGCCTTGAAGGCCGCCCGCATCGCGACTTCGGTTTTCCCATACCCCACATCTCCGCAGACCAGCCGGTCCATGGGGCGCGGCGTTTCCATGTCCCGCTTCGTGTCCTGGATAGCGGCGTGCTGGTCCGGCGTCTCCTCGAATTCAAAGGCCTGGTCGAACTCCTTGACGAGACCGTCATCGGGGGAGAAAGCGTGTCCCTGCGCCATCTCGCGGCGAGCGTACAACTTCAGCAAGTCCTCGGCCAGCTCCCGCATCGAGCTTTTGACACGTGACTTGGTCTTTTCCCACGACGTACCACCCAATCGGTCCAGCGTGGGCGCCGCCTCGCCGGCCCCGCTGTACTTCTGGATGAGATCCAAACGATCGATCGGGACGTACAGCTTGGCTTCGTCCCGGTACGCCAGCTCGACAAATTCCCGCAGATTGTCTCCCACGCCGAGGTGCTTAAGCCCACGGAACAGCCCCAGGCCATGGTCGACATGAACGACATAATCGCCGACTTTCAAGTCTTTGAAATCGGAGAGAAAGGCGGCGGGGACTTCACGTGGGCCAGGTTTTCGTACGGCAGGCCGCAGCTCGCTCTCTTCAAAAACGTTGTCCTGCGTCAGGACATGCAGCCCCAGCGAGTCGGAGAAAAAGCCTTCAGACAGTTTCCCCTGCATGATCGTGACCGATCGTCGAATCCTGCTGACTGCAGCACATTCCTCAAAGTCGCCGTCACAGAAACCGGCGCCGACGTCATACTCTCTAAAGATGTCGGCCAGGCGCTCGGCCAGTCCTTTGGAACTGAGCACGAACACGATGCGATCGCCTTTGCTGCGCCACCGGCTGACGTCCGCAAGCAGTTCCTGGACCCGCCCGTGATATTTGCGCTCCAGGTGGAAATCGAGCGGGGCGGTCTCGGTGTCCTGGTCGACGAGTGCGTTGATCCTGTAGACGGTTCGTTCGGCAGTCTCCCGCTGGAACCATTCAGGCGAGAAGAACAGCCTTTCTGGAGGAAGGACCAGATCCCCAGCCAACTGGTGGTCTTCGTAATCCCTTTGAAATCCTTCCAGGAGGTTCTTCCATTCGTTCAGGAACTGGTCCGGCGAGGGCAGTACTATGGCAGGAGAGGAACCGGCTTGCGCCAAATAGTCGAACAGACTGTAGCGATTATCGACAACCAGCGGGAACAGGTATTCAAAGCCGTTGAAGAGCTCCTGGTTCTCGCTGAATTGCAGTTTCTCAGCGAGGCTGTCCGCAAACCGGACTTCGTTCCAGAACTCCGGCGCCCGGTCGTGCCACACGGAAATGTCGTGTTCCGTCAGCGACCATTCGCGCATCGGCACGACGTCCATCTGAGGAACAAGTCCCGTGGAACGTTGGGTGGCAGGGTCAAAGGTTCGGATCGATTCAATCTCGTCTCCAAAAAACTCGATTCGGACAGGGAGCTCCGCAGAAGGGGAGTAAACGTCAACGATCCCGCCGCGCCATGAGAACTCGCCCAACTCGGTCACGGGGTCTTCGCGCACGTAACCCAGCTGGCGCAGCCGGGTGAGCAGGTGATTCATGGGGATGAAGCCCCCAACCTCCAACCGGATACAGTTGTTCAGAAAGTCGGAGGGGGACGGCATTCGGGTGACCAGTGAAGAGAGGCTGGTCACCACGAACCCTTCAAAACCAGGCAGAATCCGCCACAGGGCGGCGGCGCGCTTCTCGAGAATCTCGGGGTGAGGCGACAAGCCGCGATAAGGGTCGGTTTCCGCCCCGGGAACAACGACGACGCGGTCCTTCTGACTTGGCAAGAGGAAAAAGGACAGGTCTTCGGCGACTTTCTCGGCTTCTCGGTTGGTAAGGCAAAGCCAGAGGAAACAGCCCTTGCGGGCAAGATACTGCCTGGAAAAGAGAAAGGCGCTATCGGCTTCGTGCAGCCCTTTTATGGAACCCGACTGCAAGTCAATCGCCGGAAGCACGGACCCCTCTTCCAGCCTCCCCGACCGACTGTTGCGCCGTCCCTCTGATCCGCCTGATGATATTGCTGGTGGAATGTCCCGTCTCAAAAGCTATCGAAATGACCTTTCCGCCGTGCCCCTCGACCGTCTGCCGACCCACAATCTGATCGACCGGCCAGTCACCCCCTTTCACGAGCACGTCCGGGAGCAACTCTTCGATGATTTCGTAGGGCGTTTCTTCATCAAAGAGGGTCACGAAATCAACACATTGAAGGCCGGCGATGACCTCCGACCTTTCGTCTTCGTTTTGTATGGGCCGTTCCGGGCCCTTGATCCGCCGGACAGAGGCGTCGCTGTTGAGGGCGACGACAAGCAGATCTCCTTCCGCGCGGGCCTTCTCCAGATACCGAATGTGGCCGGGGTGCAACAGGTCGAAACACCCATTTGTAAACACGATCCGTCGGCCCTCTGATCGAAGATGCTGAAAAAGATCTTTGAGTTGCGAGCGGGTTTTGATTTTTGAACGGGATGAGCTGTAGGCCATAATCTGTCATTTGGAGCAACGGATTGCAGCGATCAACCGGTGGTAGGAACCGGGCTCAATCGCCGACCCGGTCCGGATTTTACCCGTGCAATCCGTCGGCTCCGGTCCCCAATTCTTCCCGGAACCTGGCCGCTATCGTTTCGGCGTAGCCGGTGATCTCCGCATGGTCTTCACCTTCAATCATGATCCTCACCAGCGGCTCGGTCCCTGAGTATCGCACAACGACTCGCCCCCTGTCTCGCAACCGTTCTTCGGCCGTCCGGATGGCGGAACAGATCGATTCAATGGTCGTGAAGTTCCTCTTTTCCCTGATCCGCAGGTTGAGAAGGACTTGCGGGAACTTGTGCAGTTGCCTTCGCAGTTCGCTCAGCGGCTTCCCCTCCTCGAGCAGCAACTCAGCAACTTTGAGAGCCGTGAGAACACCGTCCCCGGTGACTGCGTGGGGGCGGATAATAATGTGTCCGGACTGCTCCCCGCCCAGGCTGTGGCCGGAGCGCATCATCTCTTCCAGCACGTAACGGTCTCCGACCTTGGTTCGAATCATGTTCAGCCCGATTCGCCGCAACCCGATCTCGAGCCCGATGTTAGCCATGACCGTGGTGACGACACAATCCGTTTGAAGGAGCCCGCGCTTTCGCAGCTGCTGACCCAGAATGAACAGAAGATGGTCTCCGTCGACCAGAGATCCCTGCTCATCACTGAGAATCGCACGATCACAATCGCCGTCCAAGGCCACACCAAAGGAAGCTCGGCGCCGGCTGGTCTCTTTCATCATGGCCTTCGGGTGGAGAGCGCCGCAGTCCCGGTTGATATTGTGACCGTCCGGCTGCACATTCATGGAAATCACTTCGGCGCCCAGCTCCTTGAACACGCGGGGTGCAATGTGAAAAGCCGCGCCGTTGGCACAATCCACAACCACACGAAGGCCGTCAAGCCGACGCCCGGGCACAGCTTCGAGGGATTCCACGTAACGACGAATCTGCGCTTCCTCAAAGCCCGCAAGGTTTTCTTCCCAGTGCTGAAAGGTCTCGGGAGAAATGCGACAGGTTTCAGAGTCTTCAGCCAGCAGCCGTTCGATCTCGTCTTCCTGGTCATCCGAGATTTTCGTACCGTCGTGTGAAAAGATCTTGATGCCGTTGTCGGTATAGGGGTTGTGCGAGGCCGAGACAACCACGCCCGCTTCAAACGGCTGCGTGCACGCCAGAAACGACACGCCAGGGGTGCTTATGACCCCGACGAGATCGGGCTCTCCTCCCCGGGCGCGAATGGCCTGTTCCAGAATCCGCGCGATCCAGACGCCGCTTGCCCGGGTGTCCCGCCCGATGAGAATCTTCTTCAGGCCAAGCCTCACTAAAGCACGGCCCAGTTTGAAAACCGTTGAGGGGTCAAGAGGGTACTCGCCGGCGATCGCTCGAACTCCATCTGTTCCAAACAGCCTTCCCATGCTAAGAAGCTACCATTGATTGCGGGATTTCACCACGGTACCCCCATTGTGATGAACCGGCACCCCTCACTTCTTCTCGACCGGAACAATCTCGACAGTGATGGTCACATCCTGCCGGCCGGCCAGCCGGACCGGGGGATCAGGCAGGTGAAGATAGACGAGACGACGAGTGGTTGTCGAAACTCCGTCAATATTCACCGACTCGGTAGCTATGCCGTGAATCCTTCGAACCTTGGATTCCGGTCCGATGACCGTGATGGACGCCGGCTCTGCCCTGATTTCCTCAATACGAAAACCGGGCGCCGGGCTGCCAATCACGCGGGGTCTGACCACTATGCCGCGCTGTTCCACGCGCTCCAAGGTGATGCGAAGGCGGGACGTCACCAGATTGACGATTTCAACACCCAGCGGCTTGTTGGCCACGTTTTTTTCGCTCAACGGTATTGTCTGCACGCCGGGCCTGGCTGCGCTCAGGTCCACTATGACGGCCAGCTCGGTCTCGCCTATTTGGGTTCCCGGCCGCTCTGAACGGATGATGATGTCGACCTTCGTCGGGAAGTCCCCAGTGATTTCGACCCCAGGAGGCATGTTGGTGAATACGATTGGAGCGGAAACGATGCGCTGGACCTCCTCACGCCCCGCGATTTGAGCCCACAGCAGAAAGGCCAGGAGCAACGAAAGCATCTTCAAGCCCGAATTGCGAAGGAATAGCGACCGGAGATAGCTCACATGACCTCCTGTCGCCGGCCCTCGGGCCGCTGTCTGACCTTTTCAACTCCCCCTTTTCCTTTTCGCTTCTCGGCTTGCCGCAGGTACTCGAGGAGTGATGGACCGTCCAGGTCGCGGGTCATTTTGCCACTGGAGACGGCAGAGATGATTCCGGTCTCTTCTGAAATGACGATGGCGAGGGCGTCTGTTTCTTCGGTAATACCGATCGCAGCCCGATGGCGCGTGCCTAATTCGTTGCTCAGGAGCGGATCGAGCGTCAGGGGAAGAAAGCAGGAGGCAGCTGCTATTCTCTCTCCCTGCACTATGACCGCCCCGTCATGGAGCGGGGTGTTGGGAGTGAAAATCGTGACGAGGAGGTCATAAGTCACGGCGGCATCAATCTCGATACCGTTTTCGATGTAGTTCCGCAAGCCAAAGGTACCTTCCAGCACGATCAGCCCGCCGATCTGCCGGTTTGAGAGGGTCGTCGCGGCCAGCACGATCTCCTCGAAAGCTTCCCGCCTGCGCCTGTGCCTCATGCGGGTGATGATGTTTCCGCGGCCCAGTTCGGCCAGCGCTTTACGCAGCTCGGACTGGAACAGGACGATCAGCGCAAAGATGATGTAGCCCGAGAAGTTGTCGAGAAGCCATTCGAGCGTTCTGAGATGCAGCAGATGAGCCGCGTAGTAAAAGCCAAAGAGAGAGAGGATCCCAACGGTGATGTACCAGCCGCGCGTTCCACGGACCAACAGCAGAACGTTGTAGATGATAATGGCGATCAGGACGATGTCGAGAACATCAAGCAGTTGAATTCGGGAGAGAAGAGCCCAAGCCTCGCTCAACATTCCCTGATCCCTTCGTTAAGTATGGCGTCCGCGACCTGCAACATCTCGCGGACCTCGACAACATCATGGACGCGAACGACGTGAGCCCCGCGAGCCGCAGCTATCAGGCACGCGGCAGCCGTCCCCAGCGTCCGTTTATCGACTGGCTGATCCAGAATTTTCCCGAGAAAACTCTTTCGAGAAGGCCCGACCAGAATAGGGCCTAAGTCGGAGAAAAAAGACAACCGATTGAGAATGAGGAGATTGTCTTCAAACGTCTTGCCAAAGCCCAAACCGGGATCAACCAGCAGCTTCTCGGGCCCCAGCCCGGCGTCCTGCGCCCGCCGGATGGCGGCCGTCAGGTCCATTTTTACTTCAGAAAGGATGTCCCTGCTCGGCGGTAAAGTCTGCATAGTCTCCGGCGTTCCCCGCATGTGCATCAAAATCAGGCCTGCGCGAAAGCCGTGGACCAAATTGGCCAGCTTTGGGTCGTGTCCGAGCGCGGTTATGTCGTTAATAACGTCCGCGCCCATCCGGAGGCATTCGTACGCGACCTCGGGCTTGTACGTATCGATGGAGATAATCGCGGAGGTGTCCGGACGAATGCGCTCCAGCACCGGCGCCACACGGTCCAGTTCCTGCGACGCCGGGATGGGCCGGGCCCCCGGGCGCGACGATTCCCCGCCGAGATCGAGCAGGTCCGCACCGGCGTCGAGAAGCTGATGGCAACGTTCGACTGCCCTCGAGGTCTCGAGGTATTTACCTCCGTCCGAAAAGGAATCGGGGGTGACGTTCACCACCCCCATGATGCGGGTTGTAAAACCTAAGCCGAGAGTCTTGTCCCGGGGACGAAAGACGAATTTGACACGTTCCATATAGAAAGGACGAAGGATAAAGGATAAAGGATGAAGAGATGGGCCGGAGGGTCCTCTTCATCGCTCATCCTCCATCCTTCATCCTTCTTATGCCGGCGCAGGGCGCTCCTTCGGCTTGACCAGCGAGGGCAGCTTCTTCCGCTCTTCCTCCTTTTCCAGCTCTCGCTCGGGCGGCCCCGGAGTCAGCTGGCTGACCTCCTCGTCGAACTTTTCGCCCCGGATTATTTTCTCGATAGCGCTCAGATCCAGGCTTTCGTACTCGAGCAAGGCCTCAGCCAGACGCTTGAGAGCGTCGCGATTGGCTTCAAGCAGCTCCTTGGCTCGCTGATAGCCGTCAAGCACGATTTTCTTCACTTCCTGGTCGATCTTCACCGCGGTGTCTTCGCTATAGTCCTGATGCTGAGCGATTTCCCTGCCCAGGAAGATCTGTTCTTCCTTCTTCCCGAAGGTGAGCGGACCCATGGCATCGCTCATGCCCCACTCACACACCATTTTCCGGGCTCGTTCAGTGGCACGCTCCAGGTCGTTCGAGGCCCCGGTCGTACAGCTTCCCAGAAAAATCTCCTCCGCAGCCCGGCCGGCCAGCAGGATGGCTATCGAAGCCTCCATGTACTCTTTCGTGTAGTTGTACTTGTCTTCCTCGGGCAGCTGCATGGTCACGCCTAAAGCCCGGCCCCTCGGAATGATCGTGACTTTGTGGAGCGGATCTGCTTCGGGCACGAGGTAAGCGACCAAGGCGTGGCCGGCCTCGTGATAAGCCGTATTACGCTTCTCTTTTTCGTTCATCACCATGGACTTGCGTTCTTTGCCCATCAGGACTTTGTCCTTGGCTTCTTCGAAATCCATCATGGTGACCGCTTTTCGGTTGTAACGCGCGGCGTTCAAAGCAGCCTCGTTCACGAGGTTAGCCAGCTGCGCCCCTGAAAATCCGGGCGTTCCCCTCGCCAGCACGGACACATCGACATCTTCCGCCATCGGAATACGGCGCATGTGAACCTTCAGGATCCCCTCGCGCCCCTTGATGTCGGGAAGAGTGACTACGACCTGCCGGTCGAATCGTCCGGGGCGTAGCAGCGCCGGGTCCAGGACATCCGGCCGGTTAGTCGCGGCAATCAGGATGACCCCTTCGTTGGACTCAAAACCGTCCATCTCAACCAGTAATTGGTTCAGGGTCTGTTCGCGTTCGTCGTGACCGCCGCCCAGTCCGGCGCCGCGATGCCGCCCGACAGCGTCGATTTCATCGATGAAGATAATGCACGGCGCGTTCTTCTTGCCCTGTTCAAACAGGTCACGCACCCGGCTGGCCCCCACGCCTACGAACATCTCGACGAAGTCCGAACCACTGATGCTGAAGAACGGGACATTGGCTTCGCCGGCGATCGCTCTCGCCAAGAGGGTCTTCCCGGTTCCGGGCGGCCCCATCAACAACACGCCCTTGGGGATTCGTCCGCCCAGCTTCTGGAATTTCTGCGGCTCGCGCAAGAACTCAACGATCTCCTGGAGCTCTTCCTTCGCCTCCTCCACGCCGGCTACATCCTTGAAGGTGACCCGCTTTTGCTGATTCGTCGTCAGCTTTGCCCGGCTCTTGCCGAAGGACAGCGCCTTGTTGCCGCCCGCCTGCATCTGTCGCATCAGGAAGATCCAGAAGGCGACAAACAAGAGAATCGGGAAACCGGAGCTGAGAATCATGTAGATCCAGGAGCCCTGATCGTCATCGGCCACCTTGACCTTGACGCCCTTAGCGTTCAAAGCGTTGGCGATGGTCTCTTCCGACCCCTTGGGTATCAGGACACGGAAGTTGCTCTCGGTAGGAGCCCCTGGGGGGAGGTACTTGCCCTCGACCTTGTTGCCGGTCATCACGACCGGAGACAGGGTGCTCTTGATGCGCCCTTCGTCCACGGCGGCCGTGAATTCCGAGTAGGTCAGCTCCGCGACATTACCGTTTTTAACCGTGCTGAGAAAATTCCACAAAACAACAACAGCAACGATAATGACGATCCAGAGAAATACGTTTTTTGCAGTTGTGTTCAAGACTAAACCTCCACGCCAGACCAGGAGGGATTTGCGGTGCTTCCCGAGTCCACGGTTCCATGCCACCTTCCTGTAGATCTCACCAGTGGTGCTGCAACGACTTCGAGGAGCAATTGTGCTTCTCTATTATAAAGGAACACCGGATAAATCGCCACAGACTTTAAGTCCTTTACTCGCAATAAATCGGTAGCTTTACCCCAGTCTCGCGTTCATTTTTCCGGGCAGCTTGGCAAAGCGTGTTTCCCTCGCGGGTCTCAATCACTTAGAAGCCGCTACAGGGCGAAAGTTTCAGGCTCGACTTTAATTTCAAGAGACGCGCCCGAACCAGGCAGCGGCCGGAACTGGGGGTTAGGCTCGAGGCCCTCCACCCAGAGTATTTCCCTCCCGTCATCAAGGATGAGCAGTTCATCTCTCAAGCTTCGCGGAATCCTCTTCTCAATCAGAATTTCCTTCAGCTTCTTAGTTCGGGCGCCAATCCGGTACCGGTCACCCGCCCGCCGGTTCCTGACCCGCAGACGATTGCCGGCAAAGTTGAGCAGGACGGCCCTTTTCGCCTGATATGTGCCACCCGGACCAGGGACGGGATGCGCCACGACTCGCTTCGCTACCTCTGTAATATATACGTCTCCCGGCACCGACAGTTCGTACTCAAAATGAACCGCAGCTCGTTCACCCCCGAATGTCAGCCGATCGAATTCGCGCCTGACCCTGACCCCATTACCGAGGTGGCATTCGTTGCCGCTCTCGCCAGCGGCAATCTTCAGGACGTCTTCAACGTGCCGGTATGAAACATCTTTCAGGTCGCCCCGGTAGTCCTTCAGCGCCCGGCGCACGATTTCCTTCTGGAGAAAAGAGTGGCGGGAAAGGAGTTCCGGGATCCGAAGGACCAGCAAAGCGCGCGGTTGCGTCGACTGACTTTTTCCCGGCCTTTCCCGGCATTGATTGTAAGCTTCTTCGACAATCGGCGAAAGGAAATCCTCCAACTCTCGAAACAACAACGCGGTCCTGCCTACCGTCCCTGAAATCCCCGGATTGAGGCGGCTTTCCAGCAACGGTATCAGCTCATGCCGAAGCAGATTGCGGTCAAAACTCACATCACGGTTACTTGAATCCTGCCGGTACGGCTGGCCTCTCCGGCCCAGATACTCGAGAATTTCGGTTCGGCTTGAGTCGAGGAGCGGCCGCACGACATCGACAGTCGCCCCATTTTCGAGCCGATTATGCCGCCGGGGGTAAACTCCCGAGAGCCCCGAAACTCCGGCCCCGCGAAACAGTTTCAAAAGAAAGGTTTCAGTCAAGTCGTTCAATGTATGACCGGTGGCTACAGTCGCCTGCCGTTCTGCGCCAACGCTGAGCAGAAAATCGTAGCGCAGGCGCCGGGCGCACTCTTCCAGATTCTCCCGACGTTCGATCGCCGGCCGGCGGGTCTCGATCCGGTTCAAATGAAGGGAAACGCCGGCAGTCGTGCATAGCGCTCGAACGAATTCTTCATCCTGATCGGACTCGTCGCCTCGCAAAAGATGATTGACGTGGGCCGCCTCAACTGTAAGATCCAGCCGAGACCGCAAGGCCAGAAACACAAGCAACAGGGCCACCGAGTCGGGTCCTCCTGACAGGGCGACAAGAACCTTCTCTCCCCCGCTGAGGAGGCGGTACTTCGCTATGGTCCTGAGAACGGCGTCTTCGAAGCTATGCATAAAGCCGCGTCAGCACTGGCTTGACAGTCGCTGAAGTCATTCGTATTATTGCACACTTGCCCAAAAGACAAGCGTTTCGCTGGGAGTGTGTTCATCCACGAACGTATGTGTCGGTTCGTGGATGAACACACTCCCTATCGGAGGTAATCCATGAATCCGTCCCCGATCGTGGTCAGGAAGTATGGCGGGACCTCGGTCGGATCTGTCGAGCGGATCCGAAAAGTCGCCGGCGACCTGGTCAGAGACTACCGAGGCGGTTTGAAGCAGGTGGTCGTCGTCTCAGCCATGGGCAAAACGACGGACCAGCTGATCGCCATGGCCCGGCAGATCACGGTACGGCCCAGCCCCCGCGAGTTGGACATGCTTCTGACCACCGGGGAACAGGTGTCCATTGCCCTGTTGGCCATGGCTGTCCATCACCTCGGCTGCGAAGCCGTTTCACTGACGGGCGCGCAATGCGGCATCATTACGGACGACAGTTTCTCCTCAGCCCGCATTCAGGCAATCAACACGCGGACTATCCGCAAGGAGCTGGAGGACGGAAACATCGTGATTGTCGCCGGGTTCCAGGGAGTCACGCCCGATTCTCAGATCACGACCCTGGGACGGGGCGGCTCGGATACGACCGCCACCGCGCTCGCTGCGGCGCTGGGCGCCCCCTGTCAGATCTACACGGATGTCGACGGTGTCTTTACCGCAGATCCGAATATCGTCCCGGAAGCCCGGCTCCTGTCCTTTATCGGATACGAGGAGATGCTCGAATATGCGGCGTCAGGTTCCAAGGTGCTGCATCCGCGCTGTGTCGAGATAGCCAACAAATTCAACGTCCCGCTCGAAGTCCGCTCCAGCTTCCACGACGTGCCGGGTACGAAAGTGGTGAAGGAGGACAGATTGGAAAAAGTAGCCATTACCGGTGTCACCGGTGACGCGAAAATAGGCCGGATTGCCCTTACCCGGGTCCGAGACGTGCCGGGGGTGGCGGCCAGAATCTCGCAGGCTCTCGGTGACGCCGGGATCTGCATTCGACTGATCATCCAAGGGATCAACCACGATAACTCCAACGACGTCTCCTTGATCGTTGCCCAGGATGATGTCGCCAAGGCCGGCGAGATTTTGAAAAACATCACGAGCCAGGTGGGCGCGGCTGAAGTCAAAGTCGATCCGGACGTGGCCAAGGTCTCGGTTATCGGTTCGGGTGTGGCAAGCACACCGGGCGTTGCCGGGCGCATGTTCCAGGCCCTGGCTGAGGAAGGAATTAACATAGAATTGATCAGCACGTCTGAAGTCAGAATCGCGTGTATCATCAGGAAAGACCAACTGCAGGCAGCGGTGAGAGCCGTTCATCGCAAGTTTGACCTGGCTAATCTGGAAAGGAAGGAACTTAATGGGGTCTAGTGCGCACCTCCCCGAAATTCGAGTGGCTCTGGCCGGAATCGGGACGGTTGGAGGCGCGGTTGCCCGGCTTCTGCTAGAGGAAAAGGACCGCTATCAGCAGGAAATCGGCGCCCGGCTTCGACTGGCTGTGATTCTGGATCGCCGGTACCGAGAGATGGATCTGTCCTGGCTCGAGCCAGGCACTCAACTGACCGACAGCGTCGATGAATTCCTCAAGACGCCTTGCGATATCGTTGTGGAACTGCTCGGCGGAACCGACCCGGCGCACCGGATCATCAGCACGGCTCTTTCCGAGCAAAAAGGTGTGGTCACGGCCAACAAGATGTTGATGGCCCGATCCGGGGTCGAGTATCTCAATGCAGCAGTCAGGTGCCATTCGTACCTGGGATTTGAGGCGTCGGTCGCCGGCGGGATTCCCATCATTCGGGCCTTGCGGCGCTCGCTCTTCGCCGATCAGATGTCGCGTGTGCGAGGCATTCTCAACGGGACCTGCAACTTCATTCTCACCGAGATGAGCGAAAGCGGCCGGGAGTTCTCCGATGTCCTCGGTCAGGCCCAAGCCCTCGGCTATGCGGAAGCCAATCCCACGCTCGACGTTTCCGGCCGGGACACTGCCGACAAGCTCTCAATCCTCGCCGGTCTGTCGTTCGGGCTTTGGATTCACCCTTCGGAAATACCCACGCGCGGCATCTCGGATATCTGGCCGATAGATGTGAAATACGCGAAAAAGCTGAACAGCCGGATTCGATTGCTCGGCATCGCCGAACAGCACGACCACTCTCTCATCATGCGAGTCAGCCCGTTCCTGGTGGATTCCCGCCTGCCGCTCGCCAGCGTCTCGGGAGTGCTGAATGCGATCGAGGTGGTCGGGAAACGCCTCGGTTCTACGGTCTATATCGGCCGGGGCGCCGGCGGCGATCCGACTTCCGTTTCGGTGGTCGCCGATGTACTCAACGCGGCCCTCTGGAAGCAGGGACGAGCGCTTTTCCATCGGAACAAGATCCTGGACCGAAAGCTCAGCGCGGCGGTCGCCTCCAAGTTGGAAGTCTATCCGTTCTACATCCGGTTTTTTGTCAAGGATCAGCCGGGAATCATAGCCGCGATCGCGACAGTTCTGGCCACCCGCAACATCAACATCGATGCGGTCATCCAGGAGAGCTGGCCTGACCCGACAAACCTCCCGTTTATCGTGACCGTGAATCCGACACCGTTCAAAGTGATGCAGGAGGCAATTGCGGAAATGGCCAAGCTGGAATTCAACAAGGTTCCGCCACTGGCTTTGCCCAGATTATCCGATTGAGACAAGCTCATGGCCAATCAGAATACCCCGAGCGTCCCCAAGGAGAACCAGGCTGATGGTTAAAGGGGCGATTTTCGACATGGACGGTGTTATTGTCGATAACATCAACCATCACCTGAAAGCGTGGAAACAGCTGGGCCGGGAGCTGGGACGCGACTTTCAGGACCAGGATGTCAAGCGGGTCTTTGGGAAACGCAATCGGGAGATACTGAAGTCACTGATCGGCCCCGATCTCTCGGACGACGAACTGGCTGAATACGGGCGTCGCAAGGAGGGGCTTTACAGGCGCATCATGGCTCCGGACCTGAGGCCTGTTCCCGGCCTTCCTGAGCTTCTCCAATCCTTCCACCACAGTGGAATCAAAACGGCGGTTGCCACCAGCGGCCCCATGGAAAATGTCCGCTTTGTCCTCGACGGCCTCGGATTTCAGGACGCCTTCAATGCGATTATCACCGGTCCGGACGTGCGCGAAAGCAAGCCCGATCCGGCGATCTTCCTGCTCGCTGCCCGGCGTCTCGGACTCAGTCCTGCCGACTGCGTGGTCTTCGAGGATTCCCCGCCTGGAATCAAGGCGGGGAAAGCCGCCGGCGCGCGCTGTATCGCGCTCGCGACCACTCATTCCGCCGACGAGCTTCGCCAATACCAGCCGGATCGGATCATCAAGGATTTCACGGAAATCACGGCGAGAAGCCTTTAGCCGGGAGGCAGCGCTTCCCGCCTCTGTTGTCCGTCAGGTGGTTCTGTTTCTTCTCCACAGCAGGTATACGGGCAGGCCGGTCAGCACGATGATCAGCCCCGGGATGGTGTTGCCTCGCGTTTTCTGGGCCACCAGCAAGTCCACGGCAATCAGAAGCGCCAGAACCACGTAGAGAGCAGGAACGACCGGGTATCCGAACGCCCGGTAGGGCCGTTCGGCCCGCGGTCGTTTAAAGCGCAGAACGAAGAGCCCGATGACCGTCAGGGCATAGAAGAGCATGACGGCAAAGATTACGTAGTCTAAAAGACTACTGTAAAGATTCCCGTAAGTGTTGGTGCGGGCATCGTAGGTGCGCGGCAGAATCAGCAGCGAGGCCCAGACGGCCTGGAGCACCAGGCCCCATCCCGGAACGCCGCGCCTGTTCAGGGTCGCGACCTTCTTGAAAAACAGACCGTCCAGCGCCATGGCGTAATAGACCCGCGCGCCGGCCAAAATCAGCCCGTTGTTGCAGCCGAAAGTCGAGATCATGATGGCGATAGCCATGATGATCGTCGCCTGCTCGCCGAAGATGACGCTCATCGCTGCCGTACCGACGCGGTCAGCGGGGGCCTGCTGTACTCCGCTCAGCGGCAAGGCAGCCAGATAGGCAGCATTGGCGAGTAAATAAAGAACAATCACGAGCCCGGTGCCGAAAGCCAGCGAGAGCGGCACGTTCCGTTTCGGGTTCCTGACTTCCCCCGCCGTAAAAGTAATGTTGTTCCAGGCATCCGATGAGAACAGAGAGCCAACCATGGCCGTGCCCAGAACCATCAAAAGCGCCAGTCCGCCAAGCTCCAGCCCGTCGGCGTTGCGAGACGTCCAGAAATCGGCCTGAAAAAGCGCCCCGTCAGCACGCCTCCCCACGGCCAGCCCCAGCGCAATCAACCCCACGAGCGCAGCGGTTTTGGCGAAGGTAAAGATATTCTGGATCAACTTGCCCTGGTGGATTCCCCTCAGGTTCGCGGCCGTCAACAGGACAATAATCGCGATAGCCACCAGCTGAGCTGAAGAAAATGAGAGGGAAAAACGGCCCGCCGACCCGAGATTGAACAAAAACTGATCTTCACCGACCCAGCCTGGAATCAGGACACCCAGAAAACGGGCGAAAGCGACAGCCACCGCCGCTATCGTTCCGGTTTGTATGATCAGGAAAAGCGTCCAGCCGTAAAGAAAGCCCCACATGGGAGAGTAGGCTTCCCGAAGATAAACATATTGGCCTCCGGCGTTCGGCATCATGGACGCCAACTCTCCGTAACTCAGCGCGGCGGCCAGAGTCAGGAGCCCGGTGAAGAGCCAGGCGAGGAGCAGCCAGCCGGGTGAGCCAAGCTGGCGTCCCATGTCCGCGGAGACAATGAAGATGCCGGATCCGATCATGGAGCCGGCGACGATCATGGTGGAATCGAGAAGGTTCAGGTCGCGTATAAAGTGCCGCTCGGTTTTCATAGGCTTGCCGGTCCCGCGTCTTATTTGCGTCTATCCGCGGCATGATCCGCGGCCGCGTTGATCCGCGGCTCCGGCGGCCGATTGGGGGTGGGAGCAGGCACCTCGCGTTCGAAATCTCGCAGCACGTCCTTTTCGCGCGCCGACTCGAGGTCTCTCTCCAGGCGTTTCAATGCCACACCTACAACGTCACGATGATGGAGCCGCGCCCCGTACTTTTCCCTGGTCAGCTTCAGCCAGAGCCTGTGCGCCCGGTCGATGTCTTCCGGCCAGAGGCGCGGCGGGTGAGGCCCGATATCGAAGAAGTATGACCGGCCGTCGCGCGCGATCAATTCAAGGGTCAAGCCCTGTTCGGGCGGACCCGCCGCCTCCCAGGCTTCACCGAGGCGCCGGGCCAGTTCGTCTATGTTCATCTTGTACGAGACCCCGGCCACGATCTTCGAGACCTTCAGCCGAAGCGCAGTCTGCATGATGACGGCGAGCGGGTCGTTGCCGGGCACGACAAGCAACTCAACTTCCTTCCCTGCCCGCTCGGCCATCTCGACTACCTTGGTGAAGAGAAGCTGTTCGTAGTCCGTGAACAACTGATCGTTGGCCAAAGCGTGCTGACTCGGGTTCACGGCAATGACGCGTCTGACCGTGAGAGCGACGATGTCCTGGTGCTTGACGTTGGTTTTTTCAAGCACTTTCTTGAAGGGATGGAGCGAGCGGTAATCCCGAACAGCAACGAGAATGGCCCCCGGCCGGATGTTGACGTCATCTGCAGAAATTGTCGTTCGGTTCTCGAGAAGGAAACGCTCCAGTTCCTTGTTCCGGCTGAGCTTTTTGCTTCTGGTCACGCGTTCGGAAGCCACGAAGGACAAGTACAGAGCGGTCGTAAAGGCCAGGCCGGAGATAGTGGCGACCTGCTTGGTAAACAGGTTCATGACCGCGGTCGCAATCAGGACGAGCGCAACCAGGGAAAGGCCGATCGGGATTTCCCACCGTCCGATCCGGATATTGAGCGGTACTTTCCATTCACGATCCTCGGGCCTCTTGAAGCGCAGGATCAGCGTGGAGACGGCGTTCATCGAAAAACTCCAGATCACGCCGAAAGCGTAAGCTTCACCAAGCAGAAAGACATTGCCCCGGCTGACAATCACGACCACGATCTGCAGGAAAACAATGAAGTTCAGCAGCCGGTAAGTTGTGCCGTACTTACGATGAGGCTGACGAAACCAGTCGGGCAGAACCCCATCCTCCGAAAGGCGGTTCAATACCCCGTTGGAGCCTATGATGGCGGTGTTGCAGGCGCCGGCCAGCATGATCGTTCCGACCAGCACCACGAACCCCTGGAAGAGCAGGCGCAGCTCATAGGGCCCGAGCAGGTACATCGCGATTCCGCTGATCAGGTTGTCCTGATATGCCGGCCGATGGCTGTCATCGATCAGAGCATAAGCGAGGAACGAAACCGCCGGGGTGAAGGTTGCGCTGAAAACGAAGATGGTGATGGCGGCCTTTTTCAGGTTCTGCAGTTTGGGATGGGCGATTTCCCGATAGACCTGAGCCAGAGTCTCTTCGCCGCTCAGAGCCAGAATGGAATGGCCGAATCCGATGATCAGGATGAAAAGCGGAATCGAGGGGATGGAAGTCCCTTGAAGCCAGCCGAGCGCTTCCTTGCTGAACTTGAAATGGTCGGGTGTCGGCGCCGGCGGCAAGCCTCGACCACCTCGAAAAAGAATGGTCATCAGGCTCCAGACGATCATGATCACGACCATGGCAGTCGCGATCTTCATAATCGTCATCGCCTTGCCGCTCGATTCTTCGATGCCGATCAGGTTCTTGCGCCAGAAGTAGAGAATGATAGCAATGGCGAAAACGGCCGAACCATACCCGCGCGGGATGTGCAAGCTGTATCCCAGAAGACGCAGCGTTTCATTGATCAGCCCGACCAGATACTGACCCGCCGAGACCCCGCTGATGGGCGCCGTCAAAATGAAATCGAAAATGAGGGCCGAAACAGAAATCTTGGCAAGCGTCCCGCCCATCGCCTCCTTGACAACCCGGTACACGCCCCCTCTCACGAACATCGAGGAGCTCTCGATGTAAACCATCCGGACGCAGATCGAAAAGAGCATGACCGCGAGGATCAGCCACGGGGCGGACGCGCCAATCGCCTTTTCCGCGATACCCCCGGCGTAGTAGGCCGAAGAACCCAGGTCGGCAAGCACCACGGCTGCCGCTCGCCAGAAGCTGATAAACGACAGCATCGCAGTCGTCGCAATAACGACACGAGTTGGGGGGATTTTGATCGCGGTACTCATATGCGACCCTTCGGAGAAGACCGCAGTTTCTCTCGGGTTGCTGAATGTGTCAAGTGAGTCGAATGTGATTGAGAGCCAGGTGTCGTCACCTGATTGTGTGACCTGCTAAGTAGCGAAAGAGGATCTCATCCACGAACCGACCCAGCGCGAGGACGAACAAAACAGCCTTTTGTTCGTCCTCGCGCTGGGTCGGTTCGCGGATGAGATCCTCTTTCGCTACTCCTTTAGGACTTACCTTGCTGTTGTCGCCGGATCCGCTCCTGAACCCGTGCTACACTGTCCTTCGCCTGAGGACTCTGGGCGCTTGCTCTCCGGTAGTGCTGCAGGGCTTTCTGGTAGTCCTTGTTCTTCTCGTAGATGTAGCCCAGCCGATCATGCGCCTGCCAGTTGTCCGGCTCGTTCTTGATACTCTGGAGGAAAGCACCCTCCGCCCCTTTAAGATCGTTAGAGAACAGACGGGCCAGACCCAGATTAAACCAGGCGTCGCCATCCTGAGGATGGTCGGCCAGGTGCTGGCGCAAAAGTGATGCGGCCTGGGCAAAATCCTTTCGTTCAATCGCACTGATGGCCCGGGCATAATCCATCTGAGCCAGATATTTCTTGGCCTCAACGGAGCTGCCGTTCAGGGCCAGGGCCTGGCGCAGATACCTCTCGGCCTCCTCGACCTTGCCGATGTTGTAGTAAGCGATCCCGAGCTGGAGGCTGTCCTGGTAGTTGGCTCTTTGGATCGAATTGGCCTTTGCGAGATCGGACGCGGCCTCGTTAAACGCCTGAAGATTGAAATAGGCCGAGCCGCGCGTCCGGTAAACCTGGTACTGATCCTTGGGAGTTCGCGCGAGTCGCTCCGCGCGCGCCAGCGTGGCGATGGCGTCGCGGTACCTTTCGCTATTGTAGTAAGCGAGCGCCAGCCCGTAATTCGAGGCAAACTGGTTGTTATCGAGCTGGAGTGCCTTCTGGAACGCGGTCGTCGCCTCAGCGTACTTCTTGAGTTTCAGGTAACAGTCACCCAGGATGCGCCAGCCGTCTTCATACTTGGCGTTTGCAGCCACGAGTTGCTCGAATTCGGCTGCCGCCTTGGCATACTGACCTTGCCTGTAAAAGGAAATTCCGCGCTGAAAGTCCCCGTCAGCGACCAACGGGGACACAAGCGCGGACAGCAACAGGAGAACCAACGAAACTTTCGTCATGACCGAAGCTTTACTCCAAGTAACCGAAGAACCGCCAACGCTCGATCTCCGTCTGTGTCGGGACCGAAACGTTCTTGACCTTCAGTTGCCTCAGCACGTCGAACACATCGATCATCGTGTAATAGGGCACGTCGGGAAGGGCGTGGATAATCACGGGCTTGTCCGGCGCCTGCTTCATCTTCTGATCGACATACCCCGCCAGCTGCTGAATGGTCATCGGAGTACGGTCCACGGTGTATTGACCATCTCCTGTTATTTTGATGTGGATCGCCTCCTGTGGTTGCACGTTCTTCTGGTTGGGATCATCTTTCGGGAACGCAAACTCCATGCCGCGGTTGGTGCTGTAAACAGCCGTCAGCATGAAGAAGATGATGAGCAGGAAGGCAATATCCGCCATCGATGCCGTCGGGATCTCAGCCGGTGTCCGATATCGGTGAACTCTCATGGCGTCGTCACTCCCCTTTCGGACGTTTCTGCTCGGTGAGCAGCCCGATGTTCCGAGCCCCGTTGCGCCTCAACTGGTCCAGCACGGCATCGATGTTCGCATACCGTACCGCCCGATCCGCCCTGATGACGAATTGCTTATTCGGCATGGCCCGCACCACGCTCTGAATATAGGGCGCCAGCTCCAAAGCTGAGTTGACATTGAACCCGGGATTGTCTCCATCGGAGAAAACGATTTCATTCTGCGCGGTGATCGCAACGATCGCAGCATTCTGCTCGACTTCAGCGCGCTCCACAGACTCCGGAAGATCAACGCTAGTTTTTACCGGAGAGAAAGACGTCGTGAGCATGAAGAAAATGATCAGAAGGAAAGCGATATCAGCCATCGAAGCGGTCGGGACCGTGGCCGTGAGTCGCCTTTCTCGAAACAGTCTCATATAGCTCGCCGCCTCTGCTGCTGCGACTCTTCCGCCGGAACTTCCCTCTCGGCCTGGGCCTCCTGGAAAGTCTCAAGAAGCACGGCCGCGCTGGTTTCCATGCCCAGAGTGAAGTGGTTGACCCGGTTGGTAAAATGGTTGAATACATACTGGACCGGGAGTGCGATCATCAAGCCGGCCGCCGTCGTAATCAAGGCCTCCGCGATACCCGCCGCGACCGCTTTCGGATTCCCGAGTCCGACTTCCGCCAGAGCTTCGAACGAGTTGATCATTCCGGTAACGGTTCCGAGAAACCCGAACAGCGGCGCTATGTTCGCGACCGTTGCGAGAATCCACAGATTCCTCTCGAGCCGGGCGATCTCGTGAAGGGCGACGACTTCCATCGCCCGCTCGATCTCTTCCGTGGATCGTCCGTAACGGAGCAGACCTGCTTTCAACGTTGCCGCAACCGGATGATTGTAGGACTCAGTGATTTCCACCGCTCGTCGCAGATCTCCGCCAAGCAGAGCCTCCCTGACGCCGGCATAGATTTCTGAGGCCTCTCCTTTAATCCGGTAGAACCAAATCGTCCTCTCGATGATAAAGATCAGACCGAGGATGGAGCAGATCAACAGCGGCCACATGATCGGCCCACCTCGTTCAAAGTAGTACCACAGAGTTCCCATCTGAAAGGCTAGAAGCACGCGTTTATCCTCCAGTTTGTCGCAATGTCTCTATTTAGATTGCGGATACGCTTCAGTATTTCAATAGAACCAGAAAATTCATAATAATCTCTGGCGCGTTCTCCCGTCAAACGGTCGAAGGGGCGAACATAACCGTCAACTTCAAGTATTGCAACAGTTAAATCTAAACAGACGGGATAGGAAAGCGGGTTCAAGCCGGTCTTACACTTGCCCTACGGCACCTTGATTTTCAGCCGTTTCAGTTTTTCGTTGAGCGTGGTAGCGTTGACTCGCAGCAGATCTGCGGCCTTTTTCTGATTCCAGCCGGTCTTTTCGAGAGCCGCTATGATCAGGCTTCGTTCATACTCCTGCATCAGGTCCTTCAGGGCCCCACTGTGACTGAGCGTCGTCAGCCTGCCGAGGCCGACCGAGCTCGAGTGCAGGAGATCGCGCGGAAAGAGTTCCCGGGTAATGACCCCATCCGGAGGGGCAAGCACCACGGCCCTCTCCACGACGTTTTCCAGCTCCCGGACGTTCCCCGGCCAATCGTATTCCATCAGCGTTCGCAGGGCCTGCTGGTCGAAACGGCAGGGCGGCTTTCCGTTTTCGCTCGAGAATTTCGCGGCAAAATGATCCACCAGCAGCGGGATGTCTTCTTTGCGCTCCCTCAAGGCAGGCAGCGTCAGGGTGATCACGTTCAGACGGTAGTAGAGATCCTCGCGGAAAAAGCGCTCTTCGACGGCCTGTTTCAGGTCGATGTTCGTAGCCGCCACGATCCTCACATCGACCTTGATGTTGTCCAGTCCGCCGACTCGCCGAAACTCCCGCTCCTGAATCACGCGCAGCAGCTTCGCCTGGGTTTCAAGCGGAATAGTCCCGACCTCGTCCAGGAAAATCGTCCCCTCGTCGGCGATTTCAAAAAGGCCTTTCTTGGTTGCTGAAGCGCCGGTAAAAGCGCCCTTCACATGACCAAACAGCTCGCTTTCCAACAACTCGGAGGGAATGGTTCCGCTGTTGACAGCCACGAACGGACCGTTGGCGCGACTGCTGCAGTTGTGCAGGGCCTTGGCCACCAACTCCTTGCCTGTCCCGCTTTCCCCCGTGATCAGGACCGTGCTGCGGGTCGGCCCCACCTGGCCGATCAGCTCAAACACTTTCCGCATCTGTTCACTTTTGCCGACAATGTTGTGGAAGGCAAACCGTTCGCGGAAGCTCTTCTTCAGCTGCCGGTTCTCTGTCTCGAGGTTACGCTTGACGATCCCGTTTCGGACGGACAGCAGAAGTTCATCGTTCTTGAAGGGCTTGGTCAGAAAATCGAACGCCCCTCCCTTGGTGGCCTGTACGGCGCTCTCAATTGACCCGTAGGCGGTAATCATAATCACGACTGCGTCCGGGTCGAGGCGCAGAATTTCCGGAAGGAGCATCAGGCCGTTCTTCTCGGGGAGCATCAGGTCCAGCAGGATGACGTCGTACACGCGAGTCCCCAGCAACTCCAGAGCTTCATGCGGGGTAGCGGCCAGGGAGACCGAATACCCTTCGCGCTCCAGGAGCCGTGTCATGACATCGCGCATCACCTCCTCGTCGTCAATGACAAGGACTGAGGGCTGAAGGGACATAGTCAAAGGTCCAAAAGTTCAGGCTTCCACGTTCCCAGTTCTCGGGCAATCCTCTCCCTCACCCCTGGACCGTTCAAACCTTGAACTTGGAACCAAATCAGAAGCTAATTCAGACGCCGCAAAGGCAGTTGCAGAGTGAAAGTCGTTCCTTTGCCAGGTTGACTCTCGACGCTTATCTGCCCCGAGTGCTCCTGGATTATACCATAGCTGACAGAAAGCCCGAGCCCCGTGCCTTTGCCGATGGCCTTGGTAGTAAAGAAGGGATCGTAGATGCGCTTGATGTCCTCGGCGGAGATCCCATTGCCGGTGTCCTGAACCTCCACGATCAGCCGGGAGTCGTTGCGATAACTCCGGACCCGCAGGCGACCGCCGTCCGGCATGGCGTCCTTCGCATTGAGAAAGAGGTTCATGAAGACCTGCTGCAGCCTTCCTCCATTGCCCAGAGTCGCCGGCAAGGTCGGATCAAGATCAAGGCTTATTTCAATACGGGTCTTCTTGAACTGATGCTCGAGCAGAGACAGCGCGTCGACCATCAGTGAATTGAGATTGACGGCCTGCAGCTCCGTGTCGCTCACGCGAGCGAAACGCAACAGGTTGTTGACAATGTTCGAGGCCCGAAAGCTCTGGCGCTCGATCTTCTTGAGCAGCTCGTGCTGGCTGCTCCCCTCGGGTGCCTCCTGGAGGAGCATCTGCGCGTAGCTCGAAATGCCGGCCAGCGGCGTGTTCACTTCGTGCGCCACGCCGGCAGCGAACAGGCCGATAGAGCTCAGCTTTTCGGCCTGGAGAAGCTGCCCTTCCAGGCGCACCTTCTCGGTGACATCGTCGAGCAGAAGCAGAGTCCCGGTGTTGATCCCTTCCTCGAGGAAGAACGGCGCCAGGGAAATGTTGACCAGCCGCGGCGTCCGGTCCTTGCCCGCAAGCGCCACCTTGTGAAGATGCGCCGGCTCCTGGATGGTCCAGCCCGGGCCAGAAAGCAGGTTACGCACGCTCTCCACCACCTCCGCGGGCAGCACCTCGCTCGCCTTGCGTCCGACCGCCTTTTCGCGCTTGATGCCCGTCATGCTCTGCAGGGCGTTGTTCCAAACCGTGACCTCGCCCTCCGGGCTGACGACCGCAACGCCTGCGACCAGACTCTCGATCACGTTCTCGCTGTACAGCTTCAGGTGTTCCAGTTCGATCGCTTTCAGCTCCAGGGACCGGTACAAGAGCGCGTTGTCTATGGCAATGGCAGCGTAGTTGGCCAGCCCGGCAACCAGATCCAGGTCTTCAGTCGTGAGCAGCTCGCCGTTGTCTTTCCGGCCGAACGCCAGAAATCCGAGCAGTCTTCCATGAACCCTGAGCGGCTGAATATAGTGAAGCCGTTGCCGCTCCAACTCGTCCCTCAGTCGGCTCACCTGCTCATTCGGGGGACAAACAAAAAGCGGATTCAACTCGCGGTCAAAATCGGCAAAAACGCAATCGGGGACTGTCAGCTTGAAAGGAATATTATCAGTGCCGCCATCGATGCGCCTGTAAACACTCTGGGAAGCTGGTTCCTTCAAAAACACATCCACCCGGGGAAGATCCAGGCTCATGCACACCCGCGTTCGGATCTTCTCTGTCAACCGGCCCAGGTCGATCTCGGACGCCAGAGTTCTGCCGAACTCGGCCATCGACTGGCGATAGCCGTACCCTTCTTTATAGAAGAAGCGGTCAATTTGTTCCTGTATCCGGTTCTTAAGCGGAGCAAACAGGAAAGCCACCAGCAGCGCCGAGACGGCAAAAAGGAAAAAACCCGACTCCGGAGAAAGGCTCCAAGCCGCGCGACCGACCAGCAAAGCGATCAGCATGTAGAGGCCGAGAAGCGCTGAGCTAGCCAGGAGATAGGCCGCACCTCGCTTCACGATCAGGTCCACATCCATCAGCCGGAATCGAATGATTGCATAGCCGAAACTGATGGGAATAAGACCCAGTCCGAGGACCGAGGCATTCATGAACGTCAGAGGATGCGCGCCGAACAGGTAAGGAATGGCGTAAAGGATAACAAAAGGCAGCGTCCCGCCAACCGTCCCATACGTGAGCCATTTCATCTGCTGGCGCTGAATCGCCGAATCGGCCTGCCGGCGCAGGTAAACGAGCACCAGCGCGCCAGCCACGAAATAGACGATGAAGTGAAGCAGATGCACCCGATCGAGCAGCGACTCTATCTCGTGGTTGCGGGGAAGGCCGATGCCGCTCAAGCGCTTCGTAAACCAGGCGAGGTGAGTCGCCATCAGCAGGATAAAGGGGAAGTAAAAAGCCGGCTTGACGATCTTTGACCGCCTCAAGGCCACAATAGGCTCTGGAAAATAGCAACAAAAATGGAGAAAAAGCGGCGGCAAAAGTAGAAACGCCGTAGCCGAAGCCCAGTACACGACGATGTCAAACGGAGATGCCGAGCCCGAATGCCGAAACAGGAACAGAATGAAAGCTACCAGGCAGAGCAGAAAGAAGTGAAAGGCGGCAGCGGCCCGTCCATTGCGAAGGTAAATGAAGAGCCCGGTGGCCAGGTATATGAAGGCCACTGCGATCAGCAGATAGTCGGTCAGGCTGATCTGAGACTCCAGGCGGATCTGCACCGGGACAACCAGGTGCGCGTCACCCCGCAGTATCGAGTAGCGGAGAGGACTATCGGCGAAAGGCGCCTGCGAATAAAGCTCCAGCACGTTGTTGTAGTCATCCAGGCTCTTGACGATGATGTCGTTGATTTCGATCAGCCTGTCGCCCGGGCGGATGGGAACTTCGCCCGTCCGGCCAAGAACCTCAGCGGCAATCACCCCCTGGCCGGCTATCTGTTTCCACTCGATTCCGTCCGCCGGCAACTTCCAGTTGACTCTCTCCGAGAGATTCAGCAGACCGACGTACACCGCCAGTGCTGACGCCAAAAGAACCGTTACTGTCCGGAATCGACTCGGTAAATTCATACCGCCTTTAAACGCGCGCAGATCACTCCGCCTGTTTGTCCGGCACTTCAAGAAGCAACTTTGGTGCCACCGCCCTCGGCACGGCCCGGTATCTGCCCTAAAAACCTGACAGATGTCTAAATAACTTATCACTTCCCCCTGGGCCGCGCACCAGCCGTGAAACCATTAATTCAATAACTTGAATTCTACTTCATTCGTTTGAATCGCAGCGTGCGATCGCGCACAAGTCACTGAAGGTAAAGAGACTGCAGTCTCAGCGGCCCGGACTTGCACGCGCAGAAGCCGGAAGCCGCAAAAAGGGCTCCATTCCCGGGTCTGAGAGTTTAAGGCTAAGGCTAGCCAAGGATACTTGAAATCTTGAAGACGTGAGCTTTCAGCGATCAGCGATCAGCGAT
>JBHGBF010000370.1:0-3731 GCA_041946865.1 Acidobacteriota bacterium
CCCGCCTAAAGGCGGCACTATAAACAAGACTGAGGCATTACGTAGGGAGAAATCTTTCTCTTGACAACCGAACTTCGAATGGGTGCGGCTCTGTTCCGCCTCCCGTTCGCCGAGTAGCATAATCGCGGGCGCCCGAAAGGACATGATGGACTCCATAAAAGGCCTCGGCTTTGCCCACCTCGACCTTATCAGAACAGCACTTTCAATCCGAACTGAATCTGCCGGGGAGCGTTCGCTTGTGAGCTGATGATACCAAAGCTGCTCGAGGTGACGCTCGTGTTCGGGCCCGAGAAACGGGGCGTGTTGAAGGCGTTCAGGGCTTCAGCCCGGAATTGGAGCTTCAACTGCTCCGTCAGCCTGAAATTCTTGAAGACGGACAGGTCCCAGTTGTAGATCCCGTCGTTGCGAATATCCGGCAGCCGCGGACCCAGGTTGCCGAAAGTAAAAGCGGCCGGCTGCGCGAAGGCGGTCTTGTCGAAGTAGGCGCTGAGACGGTCCTGGACCGGACCCGTCAGTTTCCCGCTTTTTCCGGTGCTGTTTGCGCGAATGGCCATGTTGAAGATACCGGCGTTGTTTGAAGCTGAGATGCCCAGCGGGGTTCCGGTCGACAGGGTCACGATCCCGTTCACCTGCCAGCCGCCGGCTATCAGGTCGATCACTCTCGACCAGTCTTTGCCCCAATGCCTTCCCGTCCCAAACGGCATGTCGTAAATCCCCATGATCACCGCCCGGTGCGCAATGTCGATGTCCGACAAGGCCCGATCCGCACGTATGTCGTAGCTGTTCTGATGGCTCAACCCATCGTCGATGCTCTTGCCCCAAGTGTAGGCTAACTGCATCTGCAGGCCCTGGCTGTACCGCTTGGTTCCGGTGATCTGCAGCGAGTGGTAGAACGACGAGGCCCCGACAGAATAGATCGGAATGATGTCGGTGAACTGCGGGTACGGCCGCAGAAGCTGGGCGCGACTGATCTTGGAGCTGGCCAGCACGCCGACCGCGTACGGCGTGCCGTAGAACGGGTTGGCTACCTTTTCATTGAGCGCGTTCCCCAAAGCCATGAACTTCGGATCGAGCTGGTTCAGGCTCAAACCACCTTCGTCGTTGCGGTGCAGGTAATAGCCCCGAGTCCCAATGTAAGCCACTTCGAGCAGCGTATCGAAGGGGAATTCCCGCTGGATGTTGACATTGAACTGGTGCGTCCTCGGGGAAACGATGTCCTGAGTGGTCGCTTCGATTCGGCTCCCGAGCTGCGTCAGCACTCCCTGAGAGGATCCCAGAACCTTGGCGAGCCCATTCGGATAGGGATCTTTCAAGAGGTGATTCGGTGTCAACCCGCCATCTATGCTGGTAACCCAGGTATTGTCGATCCGGAAGCCCATGGTGCCTATCGTTCCGGCGGCCGCCTGCTGGGAAGGCCCGTAGATGACAGCAAAGCCCGCTCGGAGCACGGTCTTGGGTATGAACTGCCAGCTCAACCCGAGGCGCGGCGCCCAGTTGTTTCTGTCGGTCTTGAACTGAGTACGCGGCCGGCCATCCACTCCCACAAAGACCAGCCCCCCGGTTACTCCGGGAATCACGTCAGACACCGGGGTGGCGACGTTGGGGTCAAAGTAGTTCGTACGGTTGAACCTCTCGGTTCGGGGAAAATCGATATCGTACCGGACTCCCAGGTTGACGGTGAAAGTGTTGGTGACGCGCCAGTCGTCCTGAAAATAGCCGGCCAGATAAATACTGTGCGTGGCGACGTTCTTGTAGTTTGCCTGCAAGCTGCCGCTGCTGCCGGTTCCCAGAAGCAAGGACGCAAAACCATTCCCGGCCGTGCTGCTGGATTGGCTGGGGTTTGGTCCCTGAGTCATGCCCCGGCTGAAGCTGTATTGACTGGCATTTCGACCCTCGAAGACGTTCACCCGCATCATCCGGAGGTCCATCCCGGTCTTCATCGTGTGCTTTCCGGCCGTCTTGATGAGTCCGGCAACGCCGGTGTAAGTCATGAAAGCATTTCTGCGGTGGTCTCCGCCGCCCAGAGAACGATAGTCGCTGACTGAGAATCCGGGGAACTGCATGAAATCAACTGCCGAATCGATGTAGGTAGGCAGGCCGAGACTCGAAGGTACGAAGCCTAATCCCTGGTTCGCGTACACAAACAAGGTCCGCGCAAAACCCAGGCGTCCGTTGAGAATCGTGGTCGGAGAGAGTGTGTTCGTGTAGTCGACGACACCTCCGTGCACGTGGTCTTCCTGGTTGATCCGGCCTTCGGCGATCTTGAGGTCCTCGGGGAAGAAGATCGCGGCCTTATCATCGTTTAAACGTGTTGAATAACGGCCAAAGATCTTCTGTGTCGGCGAGATCACGTGGTCCACACGGTAATCCATCTGAGTCATGTCGAGGGGCTTTGTGCCGCTCTTGGCAAAATTGCTCTGGTTGTTGCTCTGCCCAGCCGGGGTAGTGTTGGGCATCGGATACCATTTGGCCAGATTGACGGCGACGGGATCGAATCGTGAGGCGGGTATTTTATTGTCCACGAAAGCGTCACGGATATAACCCGAGCCGCTGGGGTTTGGCCTGGTTGAGAAGGGATCGTAGATGATGATCGGCTTGCCGGCGGTCGTTCGGGTCTGCGAGAAGTCTCCCGCCCGCTCCAGAGCCGTCGGGACCGAGGCCGTGGTGGACGCGGCTCTTCGCTCGCGCAGAGCCTCGAATGAAACCATGAAGAAAGTCTTGTCCTTGATGATCGGACCGCTGAGGACGCCTCCGAACTGTGAGCGCTTGAAGCTGAGCAGCTCTTCGTGCCGCCTGTTCGCGAAAAAGTCATTGGCATCAAGCGCAGAATTCCGCAGGAACTCGTAGGCGCTTCCATGCCACCGGTTAGAGCCTGACTTGAAAACGACATTAAGGACGCTGCCGAGGCTGCGGCCAAACTCGGCGGGATAGTCCGCGCCCAGCAGTTTGAACTCCTGGATGGCGTCCACCGAGGGAAACACGGAAATGCCATTGAACCCGTTGACGGTCGGATGGGCTGCGGATACACCGTCAATCATGGTATCCATCGTCCGGGCGCGGGCCCCATTGACGGAATAGCGCATTTCGCCGTAACTGTTGCCGACTGACCCGGTCACTCCCGGCGTCAAAAAGACGAGGGTGTAAACGTTGCGGGTGTTCAGAGGCAGGTTGATGATCGACCGGTTATCCACGACCTTCGACATCGTGGCGGTCTCTGTCTCCAATCCCACGATATCGGCGGTCACCGTGATTGACTCCGCCACTTCCCCGACCTTCATCGGCACATCGATACGTGCCGTCTGCTGAACCTGGAGAATAATCCCCTCCAGGACAAACCGCTTGAAGCCGGTAGCGGATACTTCCATCCGGTAATTACCCTGGGGGAGTAAAGGTACCGTGTAGTTGCCGCTGGAGTCGGATGTCGCAGTCGAGACCGCGTTCGTAGCGGTGTTCGTGACGGTGATCTCAGCGCCAGGAATCATCGCGCCCGTTTCATCGATGACCACACCCGTGATCGAACCGGTAATCGATTGCGCATTGACACTTACGCCCAAAAGCAAAAGGAACGCCAGAAATCGAACAGTCCGTGCTTTCATTTCTTTACTCCTCTTTTCGGTTGCCGCTTCTTACCACCTTGCGAGGACGCTTGTCCAGTGAAAACCGACAATGGGAGTAACCCCTCAGTCTTCGTACGGCGAGGCTCGAAAGCGCCACAGAGCCGCAAGCGCAGC
>JBHGBF010000371.1:0-3707 GCA_041946865.1 Acidobacteriota bacterium
GGCAACCGGTAACCGGCAACAGGCAACCGGCAACCGGTAACCGGCAACAGGCAACGGGGAAAAGCTATGATTCAGACGACGATTGAGAAGGTTACGTATCAGGGTTGGCCGGACTGCTACCGTGTCTCGAACGGCCTGATTGAGCTAGTGGCCACCTCGCAGGTCGGGCCACGGATTATCAGCCTGTCGTTCCGGGACGGCAGGAATCTTTTCCATGTCTACCCGGAAACCGCGGGGAAGGCGGGAGGCGAGACATGGAACATTTTCGGGGGACATCGCCTCTGGCATTCACCCGAGGACAAGGTGCGAACGTACGAGCCTGACAATTGTCCCATCGAGGCAGAAGAGATCAGCAACGGCGTATTCCTCGGCCAGCCTGTCGAGCGGCTTTCCGGCATTCGGAAGATGATCGAGGTCAGCATACCGCCTTCGCGCGCCCAGGTACACGTTGTCCATCGTTTGAAGAACCAAGGAGTCTGGCCTGTCGAGATGGCTGCCTGGGCGCTCAGCGTGATGGAGCAGGGGGGCTTCGCCGTCCTGCCCCTGCCGACGCGGTTTCACCCGGACTACCTGCTTCCGAATCGCAGCCTGACATTGTGGCCGTATACCGACCTGCGAGACGATCGCCTGCTGCTCGGCAAGGATTTCGTCCTGATGCGGCAGTTGGAGGGACGCGATCCGTGCAAGATCGGCGTCCTGTGTGACGAAGACTGGGCCGCCTACTACCTGAAGCCTTACCTTTTTGTGAAACGGTTTTCGTTTGTCCCGCACGCCCACTATCCGGACTTCAATTCGTCGGTTGAGGCGTACACGAACACGGACATGCTGGAGCTCGAGACCCTGAGCCCTCTGCAGATCGTCAGCCCGGGAAGCGAGCTGGTTCACGAAGAGCGTTGGGATCTTTACGATAACGTCGAGCTTGATTTCAGCGAAGAATCCGTAAGGGCGGTAGTGCTGCCGTTGGTCAGGTAGCCTCATGAAAATGACCATGCAGCGTTTTCGGGAGCTGGTAGAGGAAGCGCTTGACCGGCTTCCCTCCGAATTCGCCCAGTACCTTGACAATGTCGAAGTAGTCGTCGAGGACCTGCCGAGCCCCGAAATCCAGCGCCAGTTCCGGCGTTCCCCGCGCGACCTGCTGCTCGGCCTGTATCACGGAGTGCCCCTCACCGACCGTTCCGTCCTTGCCACGCACCTGCCCGATATCATCTACCTCTACAAACGGAACATCGAGGCCGTCTGTAAGAGTGAAGCCGAAGTCCGGAGGCAGATCCGGGATACCGTGCTGCACGAGATCGGGCATCACTTCGGGATGGATGAGGATCAGCTGCGAGGAATCTAACCTGTTGATACTATCAGTTTGGAAGAGCATCCTATTCGTTAGGGACGGACTTTGATCCCATTCCCTGGCCGATCATGAGAGAAGCCGAAGAGCTCAAGAACGAGGCGGAAGCGGAGGTTCAGCCTAAGAAGACCGGCCGGCGGCGCAAGCGGCGGTCCGAAAAGCAGGTGGTCGATGATCTCTCGCTGCTTCTGGACGTGCTGCCTCCGAGGGTCCGGGAGGCGCTCCGCAAAGAACCGGAAATCGAGAACCTGGTTGAAGTGGTAATGGACTTGGGCCGTGTTGCAGATGCCAGGTTTTTCCAAAAGGACATTCGGCTGGGAGACATTGAGGTCACCCCCGAAGACCTTGAGTATGTGGTAAAGCGAGTGGGATCTTTCACCGGCGACAACCGCGCCGGGATCGAGCGGACTCTGCACCGCATCAGTGCGCTGCGGAATCGGCGCCAGCAGGTCATCGGGCTGACCTGCCGCGTCGGCCGGGCTGTTACCGGGACCGTCGACATCATCAGAGACGTGATCGAGACCGGGAAGAGCATCCTCCTGCTGGGACCACCCGGTGTCGGAAAGACGACCTTGCTGCGGGAAGCGGCGCGGGTTCTGGCGGATGACTTCAACAAACGGGTGATTGTGGTTGATACCTCCAACGAGATCGCAGGTGACGGAGACGTGCCCCATCCGGGTATCGGCAGCGCCCGGCGCATGCAGGTCCCAGCACCGGAGCTCCAGCACCAGGTGATGATCGAGGCGGTCGAGAACCACATGCCCGAGGTCATCGTCATTGACGAAATTGGGACGCTGGCCGAAGCGCTGGCCGCGCGGACCATCGCGGAACGGGGTGTCCAGCTGGTCGCTACCGCCCACGGCATTAATCTCGATAACCTGCTTTCGAACCCGACCCTGTCGGATCTTGTAGGCGGTGTTCAGGTGGTAACGCTGTCGGACGAGGAGGCGCGACGGCGGGGGACGCGCAAGAGTGTTCTGGAGCGGAAAGCACCCCCCACGTTCGATATCCTGGTCGAGATTCATGATCGCAACCACCTGGCGATCTACCACGACATCTCCCGGGTGGTGGATCGTTTTCTTTCCGGCTCGCCGCTGCGGCCCGAAAACCGGGTCCGCGGCGCTGGCGGCTCCTTCCAGGTTGAACCTTCCGTGGAACGTTGGCCCGGGCGAAAGGGCGAGCTGCTCTTCGAAGAGCCGCGGTTTCCTCAACCAGGAATGGAGCGGGCTGCCTCTGAACCGGCGACCGATGAGCAGGAGCTGTCGAGAGAGAAGCCCGCCCGTGAAGGCCGGCACCATTCAGGCGTGACTCGTATTTACCCGATAGGGGTGAGTCGGATCAGGCTCGAGAAGTCGATCCGCGAGCTGCGACTGCCTGCTCGACTGGCTGATCAGCCCATTCACGCTGACGTCATTCTGAGTCTGAAGGCGCAGCGGAAACGGGAACCCAAGAAGCTCCGGGAAGCTCTCGATGATGGAGTCGATTTCAGAACGATTAAGAGCAACACCTCCAGCCAGATCAGAAGCTTTCTGATCGACTACTTCGGCGCTGGAAGCAGTGGCGAGGGGGAACGGCGGATTTCATCCACCGAGGATGCGCTTCACGAGGCGGAGGATGCCATCATCCGGGTACAGCGTAACGTAGCCCCCGTAGAGCTGTCGCCGCAGAACGCTTACGTGCGAAGACTACAGCATGAGCTGATCTTCAGTCATGGGCTCGTGTCAGAGAGCAAAGGCAAACCGCCCTATCGACGCGTCGTGGTCTATCCGACAGAAACCTGAAACCGCGCAGAGCAAAGCCGCACAACGCAGCGCACAAAAGATAAAACTCATTCCCGCAAGCTCGCGAAGACTCCGTAGACAAGCACCACTACCGCTATGAAGCTCAGGGCCAACATCAGCCCTCCGGGCATGAATTTGCCGGTTGAGCTGAACCGGTAAGCGAAAAACAGCGCCAGAAGGAGGGTCAGCGCACCCGCCACATAGGCGAAGGGCATGTTCCCTTGCCAGATAAACCCGCCGGCCACCAGAAGGATCACACCGCAGAGACCGCCGGTGATCAGGGAAGGCAGGCTCTTCGCCTGAGCGTAACCGAAGATTCCCCCCGCGAGCACCAGGGCTCCGTAAACCAATATCGCAATTGCCGCGATTCTCATCATCCACCTCGAAGTTCTGCCTGACGGCGCTTTGGCGCACCGCCGAAAAGGGCACTGGTTGAACCGTCGCCTACGGAAGTCTCGACTCGAGTGTAAGCCCTCAGTCTTCGCTGGGCTTACACTCGGATGTAACCCCTCAGTTTTTTGTTTCTGCTTTACCAAGCCTCGAAGGCGATGGCGCACTGTTCCGAAAAAGAGTGTGCCTCCGAA
>JBHGBF010000372.1:0-3647 GCA_041946865.1 Acidobacteriota bacterium
TTTTTGCCCCGGGGGCGCCCCCGGATCCTCACCGAGCCGAGCCGCTCATGCCCCCGGGGCACGGAGGACTCCGAAAGGACGCCTGGTGGCCGGCTTTGTAGCTCCTATTCAGGGTTTGTTGCGGAAATCGGCTCAAAACCTTGGGTCTCGCTCGAATACCGACTCGCCCACCACTTCTTCCCGTCGGTTTCAATCCGAAGTGTGCCGACACGGCATGTGCACAGAGCAGTGATCCCCAAGTCTGATAGTCGCTGCAGGGTATGGGGAGAAGGATGCCCGAAAGGATTTTTTCTGCCTGCCGAGATGAGTGCGAGCCGGGGGCTGGTGGCCTCAAGCCAGGCCCTGGAGTTGCTGAAACGCCCACCATGGTGAGCCAGCTTGAGAATGGTCACCCGAGGGACGGTTACGCCTAATTCCTTCTCTGTTTCCTGTTCGATGTCTCCAGTGAGGAGAAGCATGAAATCCCGGTAACGAAGGAGCAGGACCAGAGACTGGTTATTTGCGTTGCCGATCTTCTCCGCGTCGGCCCCTGGATACAGAACACGGTGCTCGACTCCTGAAACTTGAAAAACGTCTCCAGCCCTCAATTGCTTGCACCGATGGCCGCGGTAGGCCTCGTCCCAAACGCCAAAATACAGACAGGAGACGGGAAACGCAGAATCGATGAAGCGATATCCGCCCGAATGGTCGGCATGCGAGTGTGTCAGCAGGACGTAGTCGAGGCGGCGGCAGTGTTCGTGCCAAAGGTAGCGTGACACGACTCTCTGGCCGATGAAGTCCCCGGTGTTTCCGCTGCCCAGCAGCGACCCGCCCGTGTCTATGAGCGCGTCCTGGCCCCCGGGATACCGGAGATGAATCGATTCGGATTGACCGACATCGAGCATTGTCACAGTCAGCCGGCCAGGCGGCTGCGAAAAAGTCCGGAGATTCAGGACCAGAAACAGCGCGAAGGGAGACAGGCAAGTGAGGAGTCTCCAGCGTCCCTGGAGCAGAAAAAACGCGATGGGAAAGAGGACCAGGTAGCAGGCGGTTTCGAGGGCAGAAGGTTGTGGCACGTAGCCGATCAACGCTCCTGCCGAGAGCCTCTCGACAAGAGCCATCAACAGATCCCCGTAACGAGCGGTCATCCAGGCTAGAATCGAGGCGCCGGGGATCCAGTAGGTCAGGAAGAGGAGCAGGCAGAGAGGGACGGCAAGACCAAACAAGGGGACCATGATCACGTTAGAAACGACCTGGCTCCATACCCAGAGATTCGAGTAGAACAGGCACGCGGGGAGCAGCAGCAGCGGAACGAACAGGCTGCACAGGGAAACGTCCGCCAGATATGTCACGGTCCAGCCCAAAACAGGCAGGATGCCGATCAAGAGACGGCGCGGCGCGAAGTTCAGCCGCTCCTCCAACAGGCAACGGATGCGCCGGCGGGTCCTCAGATCCGGGGTCCTCCCGACAGAGACTTCTGCTGAAAAGCCGGCCGCCACACCCCCTGTCGCTATGCGTAGCGGCCGTTCGAGAGGCAGGACGAAGAGCCCGATGGAGCACAGCGACAGATAGGACAGCTGAAAGCTCGAGCTGTTCAGGCAGGGCGGAAACCACGCCAGAAGGAGCAGGGCCGAGAGTCCAAGACCGTTCAGGAATTGCCGGCCCAGCCCCGAGCCCAGCAGCAGATACAAGAGCGTCGCCATGATCCCCGAACGCAAGACCGGCGGGGCGCACCCCACAATCAGGATGTAAGCCCAGACCCCGGCCAGTGCCGCTACGCGCCCGAATGCGCCGAGCCGCCGAAAGAAGAAATGAAGGTAAAGCAGCACCAGCGACACGTGAGAACCGGAGACGACAAAGATGTGCAGGATTCCGAGCCGCTTCAACGCTTCCGTGTCGATGTTCTGCAGCGCCTTGGAACGGCCGAGAAACAGGCTCAGCAGGAACTGAACCTGCCGGGGGCTCATCTGCGCCCGGCAATAGTCCTCGAAGCGTGCCGTGTACTCGAAAATCGGGCGAAGCCAGCTCCGCGGCCGGTAAGTGCCCCGGAGCTCGACCTGCAGCGGTGATTTCAGGCGGGCGATCTGAACAATGCCTTGTTGCCAGAGATACTCGCGATAGTCGATGACGCCAGGCGTCTTGTAATGCGGAGGAGATTCGAGGAACGACTCAAACCGGATCAGGTCCGCATACCGCAGGTTCCTCACGCCCCCGAATCTGCTTGTTCTGACGTATACCGCAATGCGTCCGGGGTACTCGGCCAGGCAAGTCCTCCCCTGTCGAAGCTCGATCGGCACGACCTCGAGATATTCGAACTCACCCGCCTGCTGGACCGGCGCAAAGACCCACCCGATCACCTCCGTCGGAGCATCGAGAGCGAGCAAAACAGCGGGGCGGTCGGTCTTCTGACTCAGCGCCAGGAGCAGGCACAGCAGCAGGGCCAGGATGAAACAAGGATTCAGCAGGCAGAAGCGACCCAGCGCCCGGACGGTGTCACTCACACAATCCCCGTTAGCTATAACGGAGATTTTCGAAAATCTACGAAGCTTTTTTTGCAGGACTTAACAGGGACGCGGCGCCATTCGGGTGGTTCTTCCCCGGTCAGGGCCGGCTGCTGGCCGGCGGGGACCAGGCGTATTGTTCGCGGTGGTGCACGATGGCCATGGGATCGCTGCAGGCGACCCGGATGTTGCGGAACCGCTTGTTGGACTCAGGAGGCGGGCGGAAGGTCAGCAAATACTGGCTTTTCAACTCCCGGGCCACCTGGGCGTAGCTGTCTCGCAGCTCCTCGAGCTTGAGCGGATACAGGACTCGCCCGCCGGTTGACTCCGATAGTTGCTCCATGGCAGTTTCCTTCTCGCGGAAATACAGCTCGACGAAATCTTCGTCGTCGTTGAGCACGTTCTTCATCACCTGATTGAGGAATTCGACTCGGGCCTGGCGCTGAACTTCAGGCAGGATCAGGCGCGTTCGGCTGACGATGTAAAGCGCCACGTCGGACTGGACGAACTGCTTCAGCACAGTCTCGTAGGCCGTCTGGCTTTCGTTGTCCACGCCGTCGGTCAGAACAATGATGACTTTCTTGCCGGTTACAGAACGGAAACGGTTTCGAGCGACTTGCTGCAGGGCATCGAAAAGGGCAGTCCGATAGCCGGGTTTGGCCTTTTTCAGCGACTTTCTTATCTTGCCGGTGTCGTTCGTCCAATCCTGAAGCAAGTCCAGGTCGTCGGCGAAGGTCATGACCGCAATGCGATCTTCTTTGTCGAAGGCCTTGGCAAAGGAGACGGCGGCATCTTTGATCTCGTCGATTTCTTCCCGGACACTCCCGCTCATGTCCAAAAGCATCACGACGTGCACAGGATTCTTGTCGAGGACGAAGTTGTCGATGGGGCGCTCTTCTCCCTCGTCGAAGATCTTGAAGTTGCGGATGCCCAGATCCTGGATCGGGCGGCCGTGGCCGTCCGAAACTGTCACGGGGACTTTTATGAACGAAGCTTCAACTCGAAACCGGGGAGAGGAGACCTGTGCGAATCCTGGCATCGGAAACGCGAATCCCACAACCAGCAAAGCTGCCAGGAAGACCGCCATAGGCTTCTATTATAACATTCGGCGTAACCGCTCAGTTTTCTGCGAGCGAAGCGGCAGGCGCTTTTGGAGTTCAGCATGCC
>JBHGBF010000373.1:0-3619 GCA_041946865.1 Acidobacteriota bacterium
CCCTTGTTGAATCAATTGGCTGAGAACGGGAAGCTCATCATCCCGGTGGGAGGAGTGGAAGAAGTCCAGTCATTGACTGTCATTACCCGCAAGGGTGACCGCTTTGAGAAGAAGGAGGTCCTGCCCGTCCGCTTCGTCCCGATGACCGGCGAGGTGCAAAAAACGCCGTGACGGCTGACCGCCCTCAGCGGTCCGCATTCAATTCCCGGCACAGATCTTTCAGCCGCAGGACTTCCTTCTCACCCAGCAACAGGATTGGGAAGAGCGTGTTGTTGTGCCATAACGGCTCATCAAGGTCCACGAACCGGTGGCACAACTCCCCGTCGGGCGTCCCCGGGATAGGTGAAAACTCAGCGAGCATGCTCAAGACGCCGAGCGACTGAACAAACCGGAGCGAGTCTTCCACCTCACGCGCTGATGACCTCGGATGCCCGAGCAGAACGTACGCGCAGATCTCCGAAGAAGGCGCCCCGGCATCAACCAGGTTTCGAACAGCCCGTTCGAATTCCCCTGCGTATACCTTCCGACCGCTCCGGCGGTGCCACTCGCGCGACTCACTCTCCAGTCCGAGATAAAAGGTTTTGAACCCGGCGGCGACCATCAAACGGGCCAACTCAGGCGTCAGGAACCGGGCGTTCAGGGCGTTTGGGGTGTGAAACGCCGGACTGAGCCCCCGGGCCAGGACCGTTTCCAGAAAAGGCTCCAGAACCAGAGCAGGCTGGTACAAGAGAGCGTCGTCATAGAAAACGATATTCCTGGCGCCACACGCCAGCGCCCACTCGAGCTCCGCCAAAGAGCGGTCCAGCGGTCGCGGCTGAAACTCGGGACACACGACCGGCACGGAGCAGTAAGTACACCGGAACGGGCAGCCGTCGGTCAGCTTGAGAACCGCAGGATCAGGCCGGCGGTAGCCTTGCCAGAACGGCAGCGCTTCCAAATCGGGAACCACGCCGGCAAAATCCCACAACCGGTCCAGCCGCCGGCCTGAGATGACGAGGTCCGCGCCAAGACTCGAGGCGTGCTCCGGACACAGTGTGGCGTAGGTCCCGCCGAGCACGGTCCTGCACCCCGGCAAAGTTCCCTTCAGATCGGCCAGCACCTCCCTGATGCCCAGGTACCAGTAAGTCATGCCGGTCCCTGTCAAAGCGAGGTCGAACGGTCCATGTTTCTCGAGGAACTCCAGGAACTCGGACCGGGGCCGTCCGTAACGCCGGTAGCGGCGACGGATTCTGCCATAGACGGGCGGCCGGCTGACGACGTGGGCCGGAAATCGACCGCGCCCCCAGCGGTCGGAGCGGAGTGAGGCAACGCTATTTTCCCAGCAGTAACGATCCAAATAGTCAAAAAGGAAGACCTTGGACCGACTAGCCAGAAACCCGCCGACCTGTAGCAGTCCGTAGGGACGAAGCCAGAAGTCGTAGGCTGCGAAATCGTAGATTGGCGGATTGACCAGAAGGATCTTCACAGCAGGCTTTCCTGTGGACGAAGTGACAAACAAACGGCGCTGCGTCCTGCGCTCGGTCTCCTCGTCCCCGCCGTCCAGCGCCGCGTCCGCTGCGCTCCACCTCAATTTACACCGACATGACACCCTGGGCATGTACAATCCGGGCCGGAAGCCGTTCGAGGAACTAACCATGACATCGATGGCCCTTTCAGCCCTGCAAGTCGCCATTACCGCTTTTGCCGCCTGGACGCTCGGGCGATGGACGCTGGGCCGCTTCGTCACGTTCTCTCACCCGGCTCTGCGGATTGCAGCCTGCATGACGACAGGCTTTTTGATCTGGTCGCACCTGACGTTCGGCCTGGCCGTCGCCGGATTCGTTTCCCGACAGGCAGCCGCGGGCCTCTTGACTCTCGCCTCGGCGCTCGCTGTCGCGGAGATGATTCGGCTGCGACGAGCGCCGGCCTGGAGGCGGGTGTGGCCGGCTCTGAAGCGCCCCTCGGCCCCCGCATTCACCGTGGCGCTACTCGCCGTCCTTTACATCGCCTTCCTGCTCGCCGTGGCCGCGCTCCCCCCGACCGGTGTCGACGAGATGCTGTACCACCTTGAAGTCCCGCGCCAGTTCCTGGAATCCGGTCACCAGCCCTTTTTCCGTGACAACAATCAGGCGTATTTCCCGCATTTCGGCGAGATGCTGTTCCTGAACGGCCTTTCTCTGGGCGGAGAGACGGCAGCGCGACTGTTTCACACGCTGTTCGCACTGATCCTTGGCCTGGCCGTATACGGATTCGCGAGGGAGGCGCTGACAGCTTCACATTCACTGCTTGCTGCGGCGGTTCTCCTGACTGTCCCTTCGCTCATAGTCGTAGCGGCGTCGGCGTACGTGGACCTGATGTTTTCCAGTTTTGCCTTTCTCGCTCTGGTCGCTCTGGTGAAATTCCTCGAATCGGGTGAAACCGTTTGGGTTGTCGTGGCGGGAATCATGGCGGGCGGGGCTTGTTCGACCAAGTACACCGGGATTCAGCTGGTTCTGCTGCTCGTCCTGATCCTCCTGATCCAGCAGCTGCGGGGCGCCGTCACAGGATGGAAATTCGGCGCTCTCTTGCTGCCCACACTGGCTTTCCTCATCGCTTCGCCCTATTACGTGCGCAACCTGGCTCTGACGGGCTGGCCCCTTTTTCCGTTTCACATTCCCGGGTTTACCCTGTCGCCGGAAGTTAATTGGGACGAGAACCGGGCCCGGTTGTATCTGCGCTGGCTCTCCGGTTACGGGATCGGCTACCAGGTCACCCTTGGTGACAAGCTCCTGGCGCCGCTGCTCGTTTTCATTAAAGCGAGAATCGGGGACCCGCAGGCTTATGACGGCTTTCTTGGCCCGGTCTTCCTGGCCGTTCCCCCGCTCCTACTGATGACACGCGGGTTGATTCGTCAGTGGGGAATTCTGATCTTATTCGCCGGACTCTTCATCGGCTACTGGACCGTGACGACACCTCAGGCGCGGTTTCTTTTGCCGGTGCTTCCGGTGCTGGCGGTGTTGCTGGCCCATGGGATCGCGGGACTGCGGAGTCGCCCCCTGGCCCTGATCGTCATCCTGCTGACAGCGCTGAACCTGGCCGTGGGCATCCGGGCGGTCGCCCGCCTGGACCCGTTCGGGTACTGGTCGGGCCAGGAATCACGCGACAGCTATCTGACCCGCAACGTTCGAGGATATCCGGTTCTCGAGCAACTGAACCGGATCGTCGGGCCAGGCGAGTCTGTTTACATGGTGGCCGGCTACAACTACGGCTACTATCTGGATTGTGCATGGAGAGCGGACTTCACCTTTACCGACTACCGTTTCGCGCTGGTTCTGGAACGGGCCCGGACGCCGGGGGATATCCTGTCGTTTCTGCAATCGCAAGACGCGACACACCTGCTGCTCAACCAGGCCGTGCTGAACCATCCGGACGCCGGACTGCCCGACAAAGAGCTGGGCAAGCTCCGGGAATTCCTCGCCAGGCACGCGCGGGAGGTCTACCGATACGGCGAATTCGCCCTCTTCGCGATCCAGCCGTAAGCTCTGATTCTGTTAATAGTTCCGCCTTCAGGCGGGCTTTTCCGAACGGCAAGCCACGATTGAATCAAGGCGGCTTTGCCCCCTTGACCTGGACGTTGCCGAAAATAAACAGATGTGTGAAC
>JBHGBF010000374.1:0-3615 GCA_041946865.1 Acidobacteriota bacterium
TCGTTCCGATGTTCACGTGCGGTTTCGTTCGTGAGAATTTCTCCTTCGCCATAAGTTCTGTCTCCTGGTTGATGCAACCTGGATGATTCCTTGTTTGTAGTTCCTCCCCGTGCGGGAAAGCAAAGCCCGCCCGAAGGCGGAACTACAAACAGTTCAGTTCTTCATGCTCCTGGCCGGCTCACCAGCCGGCCTTGCGCCTTCGCCACCAGCTCGTCAGCAATCGCACGCGGGACCTGTTCGTAGTGTTCGAAATGCATGCTGTACGTCGCCCGCCCCTGGGTCAGGGACCGAAGCGTGGTCGCATACCCGAACATCTCCGCCAGCGGCACGAAGGCTGTAATAATCTGGCTGCTGCCGCGCGGTTCTATGTGTCCGATGCGTCCCCGGCGGGAGTTCAAATCGCCGATGACCTCGCCCATGTATTCCTGCGGGACGACCACCTCCACCCGCATGACCGGCTCGAGCAGGACCGGATTGGCCTTTGACGCAGCCTGTTTGAAGGCCATCGAGCCGGCGATCTTGAAGGCGATTTCCGAGGAATCTACCTCGTGGTAAGAGCCGTCATAGAGGATGACCTTGACGTCTTCCACCTTGTGCCCGGCAAGGACACCGCTCTCCATCGCCTCTTCGATTCCCTTCTCGATCGGGCTGATGAACTCTCTGGGGATCGCGCCTCCCACGATGGCGTTTTCGAAGATCAAGCCGCTACCGGGCTCGGCCGGCTCGATCTTGACCTTCGCATGTCCGTACTGGCCGCGGCCGCCGGTCTGCCGGACGTACCGCCCCTCGCCCTCGGACGGCCTGGTAATGGTTTCTTTGTACGCGACCTGCGGCTTTCCGACGTGGGCCGAGACATCGAACTCACGCAGCAGCCGGTCAACAATGATCTCCAGGTGAAGCTCACCCATGCCCGAGATGATGGTCTGGGCCGTGTCCGGGTCGGTGTGCACCTTGAAGGTCGGATCTTCCTGCATCAGTTTGGCCAGGGCAAAACCCAGCTTGTCCTGGTCGGCCCTGGTCTTGGGTTCGATGGCGACGGAAATGACCGGCTTCGGAAACTCCATCGCTTCCAGGACCACCGGATGATGCTTCTCGCAGATCGTGTCGCCCGTCGTCACGTCCCGCAGACCGACCGCCGCCGCGATATCGCCCGCATAGACGTCCGTGATTTCCTCACGTTTGTTCGCGTGCATTTTGAGAAGGCGGCCTACCCTCTCTTCTCGTTTGCGGGTCGTGTTGTAAGCCGACGATCCGGTCTTGATCGAACCCGAATAGACGCGCAGAAACGCCAGCTGGCCGACGAAGGGGTCCGTCATGATCTTGAAAATCAGGGCGGCAAACGGCTCCTTGTCATCAGCCTTTCGTTTGACCACTTGTTCTGTCCTGGGATCAATGCCTTCGACCGGGGGGATGTCCAGGGGGGAGGGGAGGTAATAAACGATGGCGTCCAGCAGCGGCTGGACACCCTTGTTTTTGAAGGCGGCGCCGCACAGGACCGGCGTAAACTGCATCGAAATCGTCCCCTTGCGCAGAGCCTCTCTGAGCTCCTCTTGCGTAATCGGCTCGCCGGTCAGATATTTTTCAGTCAAATGGTCATCGGTTTCGGCGACCAATTCGACCATTTTGTCGCGCCACTCGTGAGCCTGCGCCTTGAACTCGGCCGGGATTTCGATCTCGTCGAAATCGGCTCCCAAGGTTTCCGCACGATACACGAATGCTTTCAAGGTGATCAGATCGATCACACCCTCGAACTTTTCCTCGCTGCCAAGGGGGATTTGGACCGGGACGGGCTTAGCCGCCAGACGGCGCTTCATCGACTCCATGGAGGCGAAGAAGTCGGCGCCCGGGCGGTCCATCTTGTTCATGAAGGCGATCCGGGGAACGCTATACTTGTCGGCCTGACGCCACACGGTCTCCGATTGGGGCTCGACACCCGACACAGCATCGAACACCGCGACGGCGCCGTCGAGCACACGCAGGGACCTCTCCACTTCGGCCGTAAAGTCGACGTGACCGGGCGTGTCGATGATGTTAATGCGCACACCTTTCCAAAAACAGGTGGTCGCAGCCGACGTAATGGTAATCCCACGCTCCTGCTCCTGCGCCATCCAATCCATGGTCGCAGTGCCCTCGTGGACCTCGCCGATCTTGTATGTGATCCCGGTGTAGTAGAGAATCCGCTCGGTGGTAGTCGTCTTCCCGGCGTCGATATGCGCCATGATCCCGATATTTCGCGTCTTCTCTAACGGCACTGAACGCGGCACGATTACTAACTCCCAAAATACAGCCCTGCCAACGAATGACACGGGATCGCATGAATCCATTCGCGAGATTCGCGTTATCCGTTGCCTGCTCTCAGCCTGATCTTCTCTATGTTTGATCCGTCTCTTAAAGCAGCGGCGGAGTCCCCGCCGCTTCCTCACGCAACCAGGTTGTTGCGTATAGGGCGGACGGAAACGCGGTTACCAACGATAGTGGGCGAAAGCCTTGTTCGCCTCAGCCATGCGATGGACGTCTTCCTTCTTCTTCACTGCGCCGCCGCGGTTGTTGGCGGCGTCCAGCACTTCGCCGGCCAGTTTTTCCATCATGGTCTTCTCGCCCCGGGTGCGGGCATAGCTGACCATCCATCGAATCGCCAAGGAGGTACGCCGGCTCTGGCTGACTTCCATCGGGACCTGGTAGGTGGATCCACCCACGCGGCGGGACTTGGTCTCAAGAATGGGTTTGACGTTGTCAAGGGCCTTCTTGAACACCTTCATCGGGTCTTCCCCGGTCTTCTCGCGGATTGACTCCATCGCTCCGTAGAAAGTCCGCTCGGCCACGCTTTTCTTACCCCGCTCCATCACCTTGTTCACGAATTTGGTGACGAGCTCACTGTTGTAGACGGAATCAGGCAGAACCTCTCGCTTGGGAACCTCTCTTCGCCTTGGCATTAACCTTGCTCCAGAAACAAAACAAGCTGCAAAGAACCAATCTATGCAGCTTTTAATCAGTCAGTCGTTCGCTATCCCTTCGGTCTCTTGGCGCCGTACTTCGAGCGGCCCTGATGCCGGCCCTCTACGCCCACGGCGTCGAGCGTGCCCCGAATGATGTGGTAACGGACTCCCGGCAGGTCTTTCACACGTCCTCCACGCACCAGCACAATCGAGTGTTCCTGCAGGTTATGCCCGATCCCCGGAATATACGTCGTCACCTCAATCTGGTTGGTCAAACGGACACGAGCCACTTTGCGCAGTGCCGAATTCGGTTTCTTCGGCGTCTGAGTATACACGCGCACGCATACACCCCGCTTCTGCGGTGAGCTCTGCAACGCCGGGCTCTTGGTCTTGACCTTAACGCGCTGACGACCTTTTCGAACTAACTGATTAAACGTCGGCACTCGCCTTTTCTCCTCTTCTAAAAATAAAAAATGATGCCGAGGCATCATTCATGGGTCGAACAACCTATCAAATAACGAGCCTCAGGATCTTAGCCGACAGCATGAGAATCTGTCAACCAGGAGAAGGGTCATTCTACCAATCCTCTCCGAAAACTACAAATCTATTTTCGAGGTAATGGTAACCGCTCAGTTTTCTGCGAGCGAAGCGGCAGGCGCTTTTGGAGTTCAGCATGCCC
>JBHGBF010000375.1:0-3582 GCA_041946865.1 Acidobacteriota bacterium
GGTAAAGCTCCGGCCTCTCTCCTCGTTGCTGCCACACTCCGAACAAAAAACTGAGGGGTCACCTGCCTCCCGTGAATTCCCCTAGGCGAAGGCGCTGACTTTAGAGTATGCTAACATCTCTTGAGCGTGTCGGGGCGTGGCGCAGTTTGGTAGCGCGCACGGTTCGGGACCGTGAGGTCGGAGGTTCAAATCCTCTCGCCCCGACCAGATAAGCACCTGCAGCTTCTGGTGGTTTTTGGGGATGCTGGCACGTCGCTTCATCATCAGAGGTCGCGTACAGGGTGTCGGTTTCAGGTATTTTGTCTACGAGGCCGCGCACCAGTTGGGACTCTGCGGTTGGGTCGCCAATCGGAGGGACGGTACGGTTGAGGTTCACGCCGAAACGGAGGACCCGGCCAAAATGCGTAGCTTCCTGGCCCTCGTCAGCACCGGCCCGCCTCATGCTTATGTAGACGATTATGACGTTCGGGACGTAGAGCCAGAAAACTGCGAGAGCTTTTGCATTACCAGGTGACACATGGACGAGCTGAAGCGCAAGATTCGAGAGATCCCCGATTTCCCTAAACCCGGCATCTTGTTCTATGACGTGACCACCTTGCTGAAAGACCCCCAGGGACTCAGACAGGTGATCGAGATCCTCACCGCCAAATACATTGGAAAAGGGATTCAGAAGGTTGTGGGGATAGAGGCCCGCGGCTTCATTCTCGGATCCCCGCTGGCCTACAACCTCGGCGCCGGATTTGTGCCTGTTCGAAAGCCGGGCAAGCTGCCCGGTCCTACCTTCCGGGCAGGCTACGCGCTCGAGTACGGCAAAGACTGCCTGGAAATCCATCAGGACGCCATTGAGCGCGGTGAAAAAGTGCTGGTCGTCGATGACTTGATGGCCTCCGGCGGGACGGCCTGCGCTGCCGCCAAGCTGGTTTCTCAGATGGGGGGGGAACTGGTAGGCCTGGCCTTCCTGGTCGAGCTCGAGTTCCTTCACGGCCGGCAGAACCTGGCCGACTGCGATATCTTTTCGATTCTCAAGTACTAAGCCGGGAACCGAGTACAAAGCGGGGAACTGAGGTCTCGCCTGCTCAGGCCGTCGGCTTTATCGATCTTTTTGTCACGATCAGATCACGATCGTACGCCGTCAACACTTGAGATGTGTGCGCTCCCCGGCTGGACTGTCGGTTATTTTTTGGCCGTCTCTTTGGGCAGCGCCTCAATGCGGGCCTTGGCCTGTTGCGACTCGGGGCTGTCAGGAAACTCTGTGACGATCCGCTTGTATTGCTTGACCGCGTCCTGAGCCTTGCCCATGGCCTCGTAGTTTTGTCCCAGCCGGAAGAGGACCGCGCTTTTGGGGAAACCGGGAGTGGAATCCTGCAGAGCCTTAGTGAGAAATTCCACTGCCTTCTGGTTGTTCTTCTCGGCTTCAGACAGCTGTGCGAGGTAGTTCGCGGCGAGCGTTTTCACCATCGGCTGGTCGGTATCTTCGAGCAACGCCTGCAGCGTCTTCCGCGCTTCCGAGGTGCGCCCCAGCTTATGCTGATTAAGGGCCACGTAGTACCGGGCAAACTGCCCGATATCGCTCCTCGGCGAGTCTTCGGCGATCTTCGAAAACTCGGCGAGGGCTTTCTTGTATCGTTCCTCTGGGGTCGCGAAGCTGTACTTGCTTTGAGGATCTGATGTGGCGCGATCCGCTCCGGCCGGCGCACCATAGATGGCGAGGGCGTCCCCAAACTGGGCCTGGAGACGCTCGCTGGTCGACCGCGAAAAGTAGTTCCACAGATAGAAGCCCCCGAACAGGACCAGTACGATGGCCGCCGCGATGGTCAGATAACGGCTGTTATCCGTGAACCATTCCATGGACCGCGCAAGGACGGAATGGATCTTGTCCTCCTGGATGATCTCCTTGCGAGTGAGGTGTCTCGTTCCCACGAGTAGTTTCCTTCCTATATTAAACAGTATGGCTAAAAGTGCGCCTGGCAGGACTCGAACCTGCGGCCCACGGTTTAGGAAACCGTTGCTCTGTCCACCTGAGCTACAGGCGCATATCGGAAGCGATCAGTCTAGCAGAAATGAAAAAGCTGTGCTAAGTAGATTAACTCATATCTCGGTGTCGTTTGAGGAACCTTTCAGTGCCTCGTGAATTGACCGGCTACGCAATGACCGATGAACAGACGGAGGGACGCCGCTTCCCCGAGCTTCCTCATCCGTACCGGTCTCATTACCAGCGCGATCGGGATCGGGTCATTCACACCAAGGCTTTCCGGCGACTCGAGCAGAAGACCCAGGTTTTCGACCCGGGATACTGCGATCACTTCCGGAATCGGCTCACGCACACGCTCGAAGTCAGCCAGATCGCCCGCACCGTTGCCGGCGCGCTGGGTCTGAACACCGAGCTGTGCGAGGTCCTGGCCTTGAGCCACGACATCGGCCACCCCCCGTTCAGCCATGAAGGGGAAAAAGTCCTCGACCGGATGATGCGCGCCCACGGTTCCGGTTTCGAGCACAATCTGCATGCCTTGCGCATTGTCGAGTATTTCGAAGAGAAGTATGTCTCGTTCCCCGGGCTGAACCTGACGTTCGAGGTCCGCGAAGGCATCATCAAGCACAGCCGGGACTACCCGTCCGGATACCAGACCTACGTCGATGTCAGCGAATACCGGCTGGGCGAAAAGCCGCCCCTCGAGGCCCAGCTGATCGACCTGGTGGATGAAATTGCCTACAACTCGGCTGATCTCGACGACGGCTACGAATCCGGGCTATTGAGCCTGGAGGCTATACTGGGCCACGTCCGGCTCTTCGAGGATGTTTACCGGCGGCTCAACGACAGTCACCCGAAAGCGCCGGAAAAGCTGAAGGTCAGCGAGACGGTCCGCGCTCTCATCAACACCCTGGCCACGAGCCTGATCCGCTTCACCGATCGCCGAGTCAAGGATCTGGGGATCGAGACCGTGGCGGATATCAGGCGGTGTCCCGAAAGGCTTCCTGCCTTTGAGCCCGAGGTCGCCGACTGGAACAGAGAGCTGAAAAGCTTCCTTCACTCGCATCTTTACGACCACTCAGCCCTGAAAAGGGGCAGAAAAGACGCCCAGCACATTGTCGAGACCTTGTTCAGCCACTATCTCGAGCACCCCGAAGCCCTTCCTTCCTCCCACTACCGGCGCATCGACGAGCAGGAGCTCTACCGCGTGATCTGCGACTATATTGCGGGCATGACCGACACCTTCGCGCGCTCGCGCTACACCGCTCTTCTACAAAACCGCGCCTGAAACCGGCGCGGGGTGTTGAATCATCGACCACCGCGATCCTCGCGGCCCTGAGTTCCAGCATTCGGCCTTCCCGCACCCAATCTGTCAGTAGACAGACCGAGCGGGAAGAGCGCCGGATACGGGAGGTCAGGACAGAGCCGCAACGATTCCACCACAGAGCCGCAAGCGAAGCGTTTTTTGCCGAGCGCGCCGGGTGCGTGCGTGAAGCAAGATCGATTCGTCGTGAAGGCGCGTATCAGGCGCGCTTCCCGCCCGCCGGGCGTGCCCGCAGGGCCATGCCAGCCTAACCCGTAACCTCTCATAAACATTGGATAATTCTGTTCCT
>JBHGBF010000376.1:0-3570 GCA_041946865.1 Acidobacteriota bacterium
ACAGCCACACAGCAGCGGTTCCTGTTGATTCATCTGTATACTTTCGCCAAAGTCCAGTTCGCCGGGTCGTGTGAAAGCGAGGCTCGAATCCATTTCAAACAGCTCTACCCCCGGCCTACTCCCACTCTCCTAGGGAATCGCAGGTCAGCTAAGACATGGCGGCGAGATCCTTGCCGGCGTTGGTCTGCCCAGCCGCGGGGGACAGGCGGCCGCTAGCCAGAATAAATACCCTTTAGCATCTCGTCCTTATAGCACACAAGCTCTTATAATCGTCGCCGACTGAAAGGAGGAGAATGTCCCTGCCCGCCATTGAATGTATTCTGACTCGTCGCAGTATCCGCTCGCTCCGTCCCGACCCGATTTGTCAAAAGGACGTCGAGACCATGCTCGATTGCCTGGAAGCTGCGCCCACAGCCGGAAACTTGCAGCCTTGGTCTTTTCTGATTGTGAAGTCGCAAGCCCTGAAGGAGGAACTCTGCCGGCTCTCCTTCGATCAGGAGGTCGTGAAGCAGGCGCCGCTGGTCTTTGTCATTTGCGCAATTCCCGAGCAGTCAGCCGCGCAGTACGGGGATGTAGGGCGGAACCTCTTCTGTATTCAGGACACAGCAGCGGCAGTGGAAAACCTGTTGCTGGCGGCTCATGCCCTCGGTTACGGCGCCGTCTGGATAGGAGTGGTCCGAGAAACAGAGATCGCGAAGTGCCTGGGCCTGGACCCAACCGCGAAACCGGTGGCTTTGATTCCAGTCGGGCTGCCCAACGAGACACCCAAGCCCATGGAACGTCGCGGCTGGCGCTCGATCACCCGGATCTTGGAGTGACCTCGAAGTCCGGGAAGTCGCCTGAAAAGCGGCCTGAAAAACGGCTCCCCCGGCTACTCTCCTGCGTGCGCACGCTCACTTCTGCGGCTGCGGCGCTGGAGGCAGCAGTCCCTTCTGTTGCCACTCGCCGAGGACGGTCTTCACGCGCATGGCATACCGGCTGTCCGGCTGCTCCTTGAGAAAAATCTGGAATTCCGAGGCGGCAGAGCCAAAGTCACCCATGTTTCCTAAAGCGAAGCCCAGGATGTAGTGGGAGAGAGGGTAATTCTTCGCCTCTTCACTTTTCTGAATTGTGCGCGCCGATTCGGCCGCGGCATCCATATGACCGGTATTGAAGCTGGCAATCGCGTGGAGAAAATGCCCGCGCACGATGTACGGATTCAGATCCAGCATCTGTTTGGTAATCTGTTCGGCCTCCGGCCAACGACCGCTTTCGATCTCCAAGGCAGCGAGCGACAGATAAGGGCTGATGAAACGGTCATCGGCTGCCAGCGCCTTCTGGAAGGCCTCTCTGGCGCCGGGTAGGTCCTTATTGGCTTGCCGGCATTCGCCGATCAGGTGCCAGGCAGCGGCATATGATGGATAGGCCTTAACCGCTTTGTCCAACTCTTTCAAAGCTTTCTGGTAGTCAGGCTTCTTCTTTTTCAGCGATTTCTGCGCCGACTCGAATGACTTCTGAGCGTCCTTGGGCGCCTTCAGCGAATTCAGACTGATTGTCGTCGCCTTGGTTTGGGAAAGGGGCCTCAGGACGAGCGTGCCGATGTCCGGGTTGTCGAGGGAGCTCCGGTTCTGAAGGATCACCGTCTCGGACGAGTAGCCCGCCAGGCTGGCCCGAACCTCGAACCCTGAGAGGTCCAAACGGCCGAAGCTTCGGCTCATACTCATGCCGCCACCCATACCGCCCCCAAGCGAGCTCCTCCCAAACACGTCTTCGTCACCGCCTGACATACTGGCGTCGGCTAAGGCTGCGCGGTTGGGCGTGCTTAGATCAAAGGTGAAAGACCCGTCGGAACGCGTGTATTCCTGACGCCTGACCTGCCCGTTGAACATCAGTTCGACTCTCACCCCGTTTGGAACCGGCGTTCCATCCTCCAGTATCACCTTGCCGGTGATGTACACCGGTCGCTGGTAATCGTATTGCCTGTTGTCCGGCATCCGCTGTTGCGGAACATTCTCGCGAGGCTGAGGCTGGGGCTGTGGCTGAGGAGTCGGGGCCGGCGGGGACGGAGGTTTCTGCTGGGCGTTGGCGAAACCAAGGAAAAGAGAAACGACCAAAGACAGGGAACAGATGATTGTTTTCATATGGGCCACCTCCAACACGGACCCGGGAGAGGCCCGGTTCTTGGCATGCTGCTCGGGACTTCACATTGGAAGTCCCTTGCCCCCATGTTACTACACTTCCTTCCAGACAGTACCCAGACAGTGCCGGTTTGGTACCGGTTTGGGAAGCCATCGACGCCTGACACCTCCTTCTTGATGCATTAGACGGCCTGGCTCGGTATGATGAGCCCGTGGAAAAGCAATACATCATTGATGCAATGACCGTCAGGGATTCCTGGCGACTGTTTAAGATTCTGGCGGAGTTCGTCGACGGCTTCGAGACCTTGACGGATATGGAGCCGGCGGTCTCGATTTTCGGATCGGCCAGAGTGAGCCCGGGAGACCGATCCTACGAGAACGCCGTCATTATCGCCCGCCGCCTGGCTCAGAACGGCTTCAACATCATTACCGGCGGCGGCCCGGGCATCATGGAAGCGGGAAACAAAGGTGCGCGCGAGGGCGGCGCCAAGTCGGTGGGGTTGAACATCCAGCTGCCCATGGAACAGGTAGCCAACGCCTACGCCACGGTGCGCCAGGAGTTCAAGTATTTCTTTGTCCGCAAAGTGATGTTCCTCAAGTATGCCCAGGCGTACGTCGGGATGGAGGGCGGGTTTGGGACGCTGGACGAGATCTTCGAGGCGTTGACGCTGATTCAGACGCGACGGATGCGGCCTTTTCCCGTTATCCTCTTTGGGCGCGACTACTGGTGCGGCCTGCTCGACTGGATCAGCAAAACCCTGCTCGCCCGGAACCTTATTTCTCCCGAAGACCTGGATCTCGTGACGCTGGTGGATGATCCGGAAGAGGTTGTCAAGATCATCAAACGGACGGTGGTGCTCTGAAAGGGGGAGCCTCCCTCCCCTCCGCGTTCAGCGCCTGCCTGGCGACCGTCGCCACTTCCACGGAGGCACTGGTTTCGGATCCGACCACAGTCCTTTTTTGAGTCGCCTGGCGCGTTCTTCTGCCCGGGAGAGGAGGGGTCGGAGGAAAAGTGCTTGTAATGCCTGGCCAGACCGGCCTCGGCCAGCGCCAGGCTCGCGTCTTTTCCGTTCACACTCACCCGGGAGACCGCCCGCCCGGCTCGATCCAGATATCTGGCGCTCACCGTGACCTTCTTCTCGAACACCAGGCTCGAGGTGTATTGCCGGGCTCGCGTTCCGAAGCCCTGGTGCAGTTCGGGGCAATCAATCCCCTCCAGCCGGACCTTGATCTGGCGTTTCCCCCGCAGAACCGTCAGGGTGTCGCCGTCGCTGACTCCCACACACTCAGCCCGGAAGGCCTCGGCCAGGGAAGGCAGCTGCGCCAGCATGTGGAATGCAATCGTGGCTGGAGCTATGCAGGCCGCTTTCAAATCTCCCTGCCTTTCCGACGAAGTTTGTAACCGCTCAGTTTTCTGCGAGCGAAGCGGCAGGCGCTTTTGGAGTTCATCATG
>JBHGBF010000377.1:0-3542 GCA_041946865.1 Acidobacteriota bacterium
CCGGAAGGTAACAAATTCGGCCCGATTCAGTCATGCACCCTTGCCGAAAGGACACGTTGCATCCCCACCGTCACGCCCTACTTCCTGGCGCCTCGGGTGGCCGAATTCCGCAGCCGGCACCCCGAGGTCGAGCTTGTGCTCGTCGAAAACCTGACTTCCCGCCTGGTCGAGGATCTGTTGACGGGAACGATCGACATAGCGCTGCTCACCCTGCCCGTCAGTAACCGTGACCTGGTGATTAGCAGGCTGTTTCGGGAACGTCTGATGCTGGTTCTGCCTCCGGACCACCCGCTGAAAGACGCGGCCGAGCTTAGTCCTCGCGATCTCGCCGGCGAGCGCTTTTTGGTGTTGCGCGAGGGGCACTGCTTCCGGGAAGACGCTTTGACGGTCTGCCGTCGGGCGCGAGTCGATATCGGAGCGGTCTTCGAATCCGATCAGCTTGCGAGCATCTTCGGACTAATCGAAGGCGGGTTTGGCGTCAGTCTGGCGCCGGAATTGGCACTAGCCAGCGCCAGCCGATGCCGGTTTGTCCGTTTGGTCCCCGAGGCGGTCCGAAGGATCGGATACGCTCAAAGGCGGCGTTCGTTCGTGCCCCCGGCTCAAAAGGCTTTCATAAAGTGGTTGCGGGAGATCGCTGCGACTCTGGAGAACCGATAGGCTCGCCGAAAAGAAGCGCGAGCCAGTCAGCGGTTTGAGCAGAGGCTTCTTCCCGTAGATTTCCTGTCGGAAGGGTTAGATCCGTCGGACCAGACCCTTTTCAACAGCCGACGTGTTACGAACCAGGAACAGAACCAGGAGCATGCCGGCAAAGGGAATCAGACTCGCCGTAATCAGGATCGGTTCAAACGAGTAGCGGTCAGAGACGTATCCGATCAGATAGGTCGAGAGTATCGTTCCGATCCCCGCACCCGTGCCCGCCATTCCGCTGACCGTGGCGACCGACCGACTCGGATACAGGTCGGAGGGCAGGACCAACACCATCGTGGAAAAGGTCGCGTAAGCGAAAGTCGAAAAACCGAACAGAGCGGCCAACGCGTAAGGGGTATCGGCAAAAGCGGCGCCTGAGAGGGTCAGCATGCCTATTCCGCCGAAGACAACCACGGCTTTCCGGGCCCGGCCGACCGGCCAGCCACGCCGGATCAGCCAACTGGAAAACCCGCCGCCCGAGAAGTTGCCCAGATCAGCTGCCAGAAACGGAATCCAGAAGGCGATAAGCCCCTCTTCCAGCCTGATACCTTTGGCGACCAGGTAAATCGCAAACCAATCGGCAATGAAGAACCAGACGGGGTCGGTGAGCGATCGCCCAATAATCACGCCCCAGGTCTGGCGCAGGCGGAGCAATTCCCTCCAGCCCGGCGACTGGCCTTCTTCCGCCTCGTGGATGTTCTCCTGCTTGTCCTTCCGAATCATCTCCCGCTCTTTGGCGTCCAGCCGTGGATGTGTCTCGGGCGGGTAGTAGAGAAGGCGCCAGGCGATCAACCACAAGAACCCCAGGGTACCAGTGATGATGAAAGCCGGACGCCAACCGCCGAAGGAGTGGTACAGCCACAGGACGAGGAAAGGGGCTATGGCGCCGCCGATCGACGAGCCACTGTCAAACAAGGCAACCGCCCAACCCCTTTCACGCTTCGGAAACCACTCGGCCACGGCCTTGGTAGCCCCGGGCCAGTTAGCCGATTCACCGAGGCCCAAGAGAAAGCGGAACGTAAAGAAGCTTCCCAGACCGGAAGCCAGCGACGTAAGCATCGCCACGCTCGAGTACCAGGTCACAGTGACCGTGAGCCCGAGTCGGGTTCCAATGCGATCGAGCAGACGCCCGGCGCCGGTCTGCCCAAACGCGTAGGCCAGGCGAAAACCGATCACGATCAGGGCAAAATCCTCGTTGCTCCACTTGTAGTCACGCTTCAAATAGGGCGCGAGCACGGAGAGTGTCTGCCTGTCGATGTAGTTGATAACGGTCGAAAGGAAAAGGAGTCCGCCTATCCACCAGCGAAGAGCCGGCAGAGTCCTTATCCTGGGGGCATTGTTCACTTCCGTCTCAAACCTGGTATCCAGCACCCGACCTCCTGAATGGTGGTGTCCTGTACGACGCCTCGATCAGCTACAGACCGGCTTATCCACGATCTCCTCTTTCTGACGATCCCAGTACAACTTCTTGCTTTCGCGATAAGCCTGGGTGGCCATGGCCGCGCCGACGGAGTGCCAGAAGCCGGTGTGAATATGAGCGTTTGTCTTCAGGTACCGGGCGCGCATGCAGTCAATCCAGTTCTCGAGATGAGCCTTGCTGTCGTCGGACTGGGCAATCGGCGGAAGCTTGTCGTTGTCCTCCAAGGTCACCAGTTTCGCCCGGCCGGTCTTCACCATTTCCTGGAACCCGCCGAACATATCAATGGACTCGTTGTCGATTTCGGGAATCAGGAACCAGCGAGGACTGCCTTCCCCTCCCTGCGCGTACAGAGTCGCGTCGGTCCCGCGGATGCAGGAGTAGTCGCCGAACCGGTTGGCGTAGGTCGAGGAATAGGAGTAGAGGAACTCTTTGTCCTCGTAGGCGGCCAAGGCCTGAAAAGTGTCGGGATTCTGCCTGATGTCGTGCCAGTGGAAAATGCCGCCACTGGCGACCATGCTGTCCGGGATGGCCGTGTCGGTGTAGAAATGCACCAGATCGATCCCGTGGCTCATCCATTGGCTGGTTATGCCACCGGAGAAATCCCGGAAGATCCTGAATTCGAAATACACCCAGGGATCAAAGGGGCGATAGGGCTTCCCTAGAAGCCAACGTTCCCAGTCAGTGTCCTCCTCCCGGATGGCGGCCACGTCCGGATCGTTAGGATCGTGCCACCGGTGATTGTTGTCTCCCCAGACCTGCTCGATCTTCGTAATGTGACCCAGTTTTCCCGACCGGACGATCTCGCGCACTCTGATCTGGTAAGGATCGCTCAGCCACTGTACGCCGTTCTGGACCACCTGCTTGGATTTCAGAACTGCGGCACGAGCAGTTTTCGCCTCCTCGACGTCAAGGGCCATAGGTTTTTCCACATAGCAGTCCTTTCCCGCCTCGACGACCTCGGCCAGCAGGAGGCTGTGCTGATGGTCCCCCGTCGCAATCATAACCGCATCGAGCTCCGGGAGCTTGAGCATCTCTTCCGAATACTTGAAGGCTTTCACGTCGGTGTTGAAGCGTTTCTTGCAGTCGGCTGCCGCGCTTTCACGGTTCTTGGACCAGATGTCACAGACTGCGACGACACCGAGGTTCTTGTCCTTCCAAGACATCTCGACCATGTTGCGGTGGCCTCGGCCGCGGGCTCCACAGCCCAGGAAACCTATATTGATGCGGTCATTCGCTCCTACGATACGGCTGTAGGAGCGGGCGGTCATGGTCGAAGCTGAAGCCACCGAGGCGACTGTCCCTGCCGCGCCGGCGATAAAATTCCGACGTCCAATTCGTACTTTCATGGGTCTTCGATCCTCCCTTGGCATCACCGCTCAACTCGACTTTGGGATCAGTTTTCTCGTCTTGGGATCGATCCCCAAGACCTTGGCTA
>JBHGBF010000378.1:0-3442 GCA_041946865.1 Acidobacteriota bacterium
TGGAGCTGGCGAAGGGAATCGAACCCCCAACCTACTGATTACAAATCAGTTGCTCTACCCTTGAGCTACGCCAGCCCGTCTGGTGTTTCGAGCAGTTGCCCCCTAAATTAACACGTGCCTGACCGTCCAGTAAAGGCGCGCCTTTCCTGGTTTTCCTGGTGGAGGGCGCCTTGGCGCCCGGCACCGACTGACTCCTGGTCGACTCCAGAAGCGGGCCCTCAGAATCACTTTCAAGACCGATCACCTTGTTTTCCGATCGATAGAGTCGGCAAATGTGTGAAACCAGCGGCTTTCAAGTCGCATCTGAAGAAGGTGATGAAAGAAGCGACCGCCTCGGGAGTCTTGCCGAGGTTTCAGGAAAACACCTTGCTCGACAGAATTGGCAACACGCCGCTGGTCAGAATCAGGCGACTCGTGTCGCGGCCATCTGTCGAGATCTACGCCAAGCTCGAGGACTTTAATCCCGGAGGCTCCGTCAAAATCCGGCCGGCTTTTAACATGATTCGAGCCGGGCTGGAGACCAGACAGCTGGTTCCAGGCAAGACCATCATTGACGCAACGAGCGGAAACACCGGTATTGCCTACGCTCTGATCGGCGCCACACTCGGCTATTCGGTGCTCCTGGCGATGCCGGCCAATGCCAGCCACGAGCGCAAGCGGATGCTCCAGAGCTATGGGGCGGAGCTTCTTCTAACCGATGCCCTGGAAGGAGCAGACGGGGCCATCAGAGCCATCCGTGACCTGAATGCTCGCTCGCCCGAGAAGTTCTTTTACCCGGACCAGTACAACAACGAAGCGAACTGGAAAGCGCATTACCGCACTACCGCGCTCGAAATTCTTGAGCAGACCGCAGGAGAGCTGACGCATTTTGTGGCCGGACTGGGCACGACAGGGACATTTGTCGGGACCAGCCGGCGGCTGAAAGAAGAACGCCCGGGCGTCAAGACAGTCTGCTTCGTCCCCGATTCGCCGCTTCACGGGATCGAAGGGCTCAAACACCTCCCGAGCTCGATTGTGCCCGGCATCTATGATCCCCGGCTGGCGGATGAGCAACTCGAGGTTTCGACCGAGGAGGCCCAGGAGATGTGCCGTCGCCTGGCTCGCGAAGAAGGCCTGTTTGTCGGTGTCTCCTCGGGCGCCGCGCTGGCCGCTGCCCGCAAATTGGCGTCCCGCTTGAGGACGGGACGAATCGTGACGATATTCCCGGACGGAGGAGATCGTTACCTGTCCGACGATTTCTGGAACGGTGATCGTCGCTGACAAAGCTGCGGCACGGAGAGCGAGAGAGCGTGCACAGTGCGCGTAAAGGAGGTGTTTCGGCCACGTCAAGAGCCGGATCTTACGAAACAGGCGACATTTGCGCCGGAGCACGCTCCAGAGAGGATTTCATGCTGCAACTTACGCAAGTCCAACTGGATGAGATTCACCGGACGGCCGTATCTGAATACCCGCACGAGTGCTGCGGAATCATGATCGGGTCCGTCGCAAACAGCCATAGAATGGTGACACGACTCCTGGTTGCTCGAAATCAGCGACAGGACAGCCTGCGAAATCGGTACCTGATTGACCCGGCCGTCATCTACCGGGTGGAGTCCGAGCTTCGAGGAACCGGGAAAGCGATACTAGGCTTCTTTCACAGCCACCCGGACGAGCCGGCGCGGCCCTCGCGGTATGACCGGGAGCACGCCTGGCCCTGGTATTCTTACCTGATCGTTTCGGTGATCAAAGGGAAGACGGCGGACACGACCGTGTGGCAACTCAAGAGCGACCGGTCAGGCTTTGAGCAGGAAGCCTTTCAAGTTTCAGAAGTGGAGGTAAGCTAACCGTGGCAGTGACACTCTATGTCCCAACACCTTTAAGGGCCTATACGGATGAGCAGGAAAGTCTTCGCCTGGAAGGAAAGACCGTTGCCGAGGTGCTCGGCAACCTGACGTCTCGGTACGAGCAACTCAGGCGGCATTTGTATACCGAGGACGGCAAACTGAGAAACTTCGTCAACGTCTACGTCAACGACGAGGACATCCGCTATCTCGAGCGCGAGAATACACGGCTCAAGGCTGAAGACAGGATCAGCATCGTGCCTTCTGTGGCCGGCGGATCGGCGACGGTCGAAAAGCCCGACACGGAGCTTTCACACGACGAGCTTCGCCGCTACAGCCGCCACCTGATTATGCCGGAGGTCGGGCTGGAGGGCCAGAAACGACTGAAAGCCGCCAGTGTCCTGTGCATCGGCGCGGGCGGGCTCGGCTCTCCTTTGGCTCTATACCTGGGGGCCGTGGGTGTCGGACGCCTCGGGCTTGTGGACTTCGACGTGGTCGAGTTCAGCAACCTCCAGCGACAGATCATTCATTCAACCGAAGACGTCGGCCGTTCGAAGCTGGGCTCCGCCGAGGAGAAGATTCGCTCGATCAATCCGCATGTCGAGTTGCAGCTGCACGAGACACGCCTGACCTCGGAAAATGCCCTGGAGATTCTCGCCGATTACGACATCGTCGCCGACGGGACCGACAACTTCCCGACTCGTTACCTGGTCAACGATGCCTGTGTCATGACCGGCAAACCGAACGTTTACGGTAGCATCTTCCGTTTTGAGGGGCAGGCGTCGGTTTTTGCGTTGCCCGATGGGCCCTGCTACCGGTGCCTTTACCCGGAACCCCCGCCACCCGGCCTGGTACCTTCCTGCGCCGAAGGCGGGGTCTTGGGAATCCTTCCCGGCCTCGTGGGATTGATCCAGGCGACCGAAGTGATCAAACTCATCCTGGGGAAAGGCGAAAGCCTGGCCGGCCGGCTCCTCCTGATCGACGCGCTGGGCATGAAGTTTCGAGAGCTGAAGCTGCGCAAGAATCCCGAGTGTCCCGTTTGCGGGACTCACCCTTCTGTTCGTAAACTGATCGACTATGAACAGTTCTGCGGGATTGAACCGGAGAGGCCGCCAATGAGCGACAAGCCAGAAATCACGGCGACACAACTCAAACGAGAGCTGGATTCCGGGAAACCGATTTTTATACTGGATGTCCGAAACCCCAACGAGTACCAGATTGCCCGCATTCCCGGCGCTCATTTGCTTCCGCTCCAGCAGCTACCGGCCCGGCTGCAGGAACTCGACCCGTCGCAGGACATCGTCGTGCACTGCCGGACCGGAGTCCGCAGTGCCAAAGCCATCGAGATCATGCGGGCGGCGGGTTTTCAGAAACTCCGTAACTTGAAGGGTGGGATTCACGCCTGGGCGGACGAAGTCGATCCGACGGTCGTGAAGTATTAGCGGGCTTCTGCTGATCCGGTTGTTCCAGCAAGACACAAGACATGGCGCACAGCCAGCGCGAAGGGGTTCAAGGTCCGATAGGACCGGCTCCAGGACGTGATCTTGAGCCACAATATATTGTGGCCTGGACTTTGGCGAAAGTATACAGATGAATCAACAGGAACCGCTGCTGTGTGGCTG
>JBHGBF010000379.1:0-4785 GCA_041946865.1 Acidobacteriota bacterium
CCGATGGTCAAGAGCCGCCAACGGGTCTGTTGTTTGAGTCCATTGCTGGACCAGGGGAATGAGCTGCCTTCCAGAATCGCACCGGCCGCGGCGCTTTTGAACAAGACGGCCGCGATATAGGACTGGTCAAACAGCGTGACATCGTTGTTCGGCAATCTGGTTTCGGCCAGGGTACCGGTAAACGCCTTGCGCAGCCATCCTTCGGGACCCACCGTCCCATCGCGCCAACGCCACCAGCCGTCAATGTCGTTTGTTGTAGGGGGCGAGTTGCCCAGTTTTTCAAGGTCTTTCAGCAGCTTCTCAACCTGCTCAAGCAGGCGTTTCCAGCCAACATCGGTGAGCAAATCAGGCGGGTCGTCCAGCAGATTGCGGACCGGATGGCCGAAGGCCGTGGACAACCACATGTGGGTGACATCCTGGCGCAAGTATTTGGCGGCGGCTGAAGGCAGATTCTTTTCGATACCCGACGCCATGGCGTGGCCGGCCTGGAGCAAGCCAAGCATCCCGCCATCTCGGCCCGGATGTTTGGAGAGAAAGTCTGCCAAAATTCCGGGCCACGCGTTACTCCCCAGGCCGAATTTGCCCTTCACCCGTTGCAGCAGGTCCTCCCAGGGAAAGGTTGGGTTCTCCTGCTCATGCCAATTCTTGTAGTCATAATTGTTCTTCTGACCGCCGTGCGCTCGCAGGAAATCGCTTTTGGCCTTGCCGGTCATGTGAAGCCAGCCGATGGCTTCACACGCCAGAAGCAAAGGACGGTGTTGCCGCACCGTGGCCGGAAGTTGAAATCCCGTCATTGGTCACCTCCCTTCCGGGCAATCGCACGTGTCTTCAAAGCATCCAGAAGCATTTGAAAAGGAAATACCCGTGTGTGCAGTGATGGCGCAGTCTCCGCGTTCGTTCTCAAGCGTCTTTTATAGTCTCCTCCGTATTTCTCCCACCACTCCTTGAATTCATCAAACTCGCGGTTTGTACACGGCTTCTCGCCCTCGATCTTCTTGAATTGGGTCTTGCTCAGAAACTTACCATTCTCGTCAAGAAGAAGACTTATCGGGTTACCTCCCTCGTCCAGCAGTCTCTTGAACTCTTCCCGCAGTGGTTCTTCCTGTCCTGACCCCGCGCCTTCGCCAATGAACGTTTCCATCCAACCGCCCTCCAAAAACGACAGCGTTGATTCTTCGTAATCGATTCTCGCGGCGCCCCATCCGGCGGTGTGTTTGGCGGAAACGCCATACGTTTCGAGAAGCGCCTTTACGCTGTCGATGAAGCAGTCGATGAAGTCGGCGGGCGTGACTCTGTCGTTTTCGATTTCTCCCGGCAGGGGCGCGTAGAGCAGCCGGAGCCTGCCTTTTGTCCCGGCTGGTACAACCTCATAGCAAATGGGTTGAGTCCCGGCCCGGCGGCTACGGCTGTGGGGATTGATCACCTCAAAGCTGACCTTACCGAACCAAGTGGGATAGAAAACCAGCGCACCAGACCTGAAGTTCTTTTGTTCGCCCTTTTCATTCCCGAAGAGATGGACGATCCAGGATGGGTCTTTCCAGCCATCCATTTTCATATCGTGCTTTCTAAGATGATCGGACAAGCCCACCTGCATCCTACAGGCCCAGCGAAGAAGTCCCTTCCAGGAGGCCGCTGACAGGAACGGCACTCCGAAGACCCGATCCTTGCGAACCGGGTTATCCAGCACATGAAAGGGACGGTCGTCCTTCGAGTACCATGGTGAATCCAGTGTGAAAGAAACGTCGATGCCGAACCAGGTCGAATCCGGTAGGAAAGCATGATCTGGCTCAAGGTGAAGGTCCGGAGGGAGATTGAGCTCTAGTTCAGCCACCCGTTTCATGTAGCATTGACGCGCGTTGTTCTCCTCCCCGTCGCGGCAGGACCAGACCAGGCATCCATCCCCAAAGCCCGAAGCGAGACCAGCCTCGTTCACCCGCTTTGGGCACGCTTTGTTTTCGGCCAGGGAGGCGTAATAATCGAAGCTCATGAGCGGTCCTCCTTCCCAGCGAATAGTTGATCGATGATCTTGTCTCCGGTGAGAAAATCCCAGCCGTTCTGCCCCCAAGTGTTCGTCAGACGTCGCTTCATGGTGTTGAAATCGATCAGTCCAGGTTTCACGAAGCCAAAGGTCCTCGCGGGGTCTTTGAAGCTGAAGACTTTCTTGCTTTCAGCTTCAACATGGTTTCCTCGATCAGGCCGGCGACCAGCGATCCACGAATCGTTCTGAGCGCTTTGTTGCTTGGGCTCGGGGCGTTCGATAACACAGTTAAATGAGCTGGAGTTGCCGTTCTGTCGAGCCAGATACTTTCCGTTCACGCACCAGAAGTGTTGCAATGAAGCCCAGACGAACTCACCGTGATTGAGCTTCCGCCATTTCGACAGGTATTCCTCTAGATCATCACGATGTGTCTCAGCGAATTGAGACGTGGTCATCTGCACCAAGCCGTAGTCTTTGTGGTGCAGCCTGCCCGCCCGACTGGATTCATCTGTTGGCTTGAATACCGTCTTGCCGCCAATGGCCCCATAGTCCGCGATCAGGCGAAGGGTGGCGTCCAGGAGTGCCCATTCTTCAATGCGGATCGGGCGAAGCGGTATGAAGCGCAGATTGAAAGTCTCGTTTTGTTTGATCTGATCTGTCTTGGTATTGCCATTGTCATCAAGGACTTCAAATCTGAACTTCCGCGCCCAGCTAGTGCAGCCGAACAACTCGCAGACAACACAATGGTCTCGGCCTTCGCATCTGGTATTCGTATCCGTAGGGTCGCAGGCATTGCCGTCCAGACCGCGCACCAACACCTCGAACCACCAGCGGATGGAACCGAGCAGGCCGGTGGTAATCAGGCGGCCCGATTTTCCATTGAGGTCGCCGGTCCATAAATCCGTCAATGCCCTGAGTTGATAGGTTCGTTCGCCATTTGCCATAGTCATGGCGCACCTCCTTTGGTCGTCGGTTTCCTTAGCATGACGAGGTCGTCGTCCAACCCGTGGCGGAGAAGATCGAGTCTGGATGAGGCAGCCACGAGGCTCTCGGCGTGGACCGGCTTGATCCGGAACGGGAAGAAGCTCGGGCTGTCGATCAGATCTTTCAGCGGAGCCGAGCCTTTGGCGCGGGCGTGGAGGGATGCTTCGGCCAGCCAGGCGATTAGTCGCGCATCATCAACGGCGAGCGTTGCCCCGGCGGAGTAGATGCCCTTTGCGCCGGTCTCCCGAAGCACGCCCCAGTCCAGGTACGAACGCAGCACACGGCGGGCCGCTCGGGAAACAGTCTCCCGCTCGCCGTATTGCTCGCGGACCCGGCGCTGGACATGAGCCGCGGCAGCGGAACCCTGAAGCCTCAGAAGACGGCCGGTCTGGGTGGCTACACCCGACCAGAACGGGTAGACGGCCATGACCATCCCCCAGTGGATGGCCAGATGATCGCGTCGAGGAACACGTTTGACTGAATCCGATCTGGTCGGTTCGTCCGGTCATTCGCCCCTCCTCTCAATTTGGATCAGAGGGACGATGAGTTCCTCGACTGAAACACCGCCGTGGCTCACAGCGCGTTGCTTTTCTTGGACAAACGCCTGCCGAGCAGGGGCCAGCAGGGCGAGGTAATCCTCCGGGAGACCAACGGTGCCCCATTCCAGCGCGGCGGGAAAGCGTTCTTTCACTTTGGCGCGAAGGGCTGCGTCGGGATAGATGCGGACTCGTTCGCCGCGCAGGTCCGCCACAGCCCCCTCGGATGGGCGACCGCAACCTTCCGCCTCGATGTTGCCATGATCAGAGGTCAGGTAGACACGGAAGCCCCGATCCAAGAGCAATTCGAGGAGTGTGTTCAAGTGCGGCTGCTTGGCCCACTGGCCCATCTGGTTGTGCATCCCGGCGATGCCCAATTCCATCCCGTGCATGATCTTGTCGACCTTGTCCACGACCAGCCCGGCGACCCTTGCCTCGGGATGAGAAAGCGCTTCGGAAACGGTTTCCAGACCGCCGTCGCCCAGCCCCTTGAGGTAGACGACCTCGTTTGGCATAAGGCCCTGATCCGCCCAGAACTGCGCCCAGAGAGCGGCTTCCTTGTCCGTAGTCTGGATACTGTTCGGAAAAAAGATGGGGGCCTTGCCGGCAAAGGTTGCCTGGCGCGAGACGGAGGTGAGCGAAGGAATCCAGGCAAAGACCGCCTGCTCCCGGAATCGCAGCCCGGGCTGTTTTGTGGCAAGTGCTTCGCGGACCACCAGCCATTGGTCCAAGGCAAGGCCGTCCACCACGATCAGTGCGATCTTGGCGGTGCGGTCTTCTCCCATTTGGCGGGCAAGAAATCGCGGGAGGTGATGCAACATGACCGGAGGCACCGGTGGCAGATTGACCAAGCCGGCATACCGCTTGAAAAGCCAGGCTGCGAAACCGGCATCCACCTGTGCCTGCAAGTTCTTGATCCGTTCGCCCGTCGGTTCGGGAATCGCCTCGGCCTGTTCGTTCGCCAGTAGGATTGCCTCCGCCCATCCACGGGCAAAGTGGAACCAGTCCGTGTGCTTCGCGTCCTCGGGCGGAATGGTTGCCTCCAAGCCATCGATGAGCTTGCTCAGGCGACGGGATCTGTCCTCCATGGGAGCGGTTCGAACGCCGATACCTACCCAGGTTCTGGACCAAGGTGTCCGCGTGCTCGTGTGGAACTGAGTGCAGTACCCCCTCCACGAACAGGTTGTCGATGTAGACCCGGATGTCATGGTGGTCGAAGGGCAGTTCGACAGGTCCCTCAATGGACAGACCATAGGGCTTCTTGTCCTCACAAACGCCGGATGTCCC
>JBHGBF010000038.1:0-30245 GCA_041946865.1 Acidobacteriota bacterium
GGTTACGTAGGGAGAAATCTTTCTCTTGACAACCGAACTTCGAATGGGTGCGGCTCTGTCTCTACAGGTGCGACCACAACGCCATCACCCAAGAGCCCGCGAGGCTGTTCCGGGCTAATACGCGGTCCTCTCGCGCAGCCCTGGCCGGGGCTGCCTGTTTCGACCTCCGTGAATCCGGTAGGATTCTACCAGCCATCCGAAACTCTCCCACGGGCTTCTGGGTTGGGCCAGCGATGAGACACCGGAGCTCAGGTTTTGCGTGTTCCGGCGGTCCCGACCCATGCCCGGCCAAGGCAAGCTGTTTTCGGTGGCCGCGGCCGGAGTGTCCCAAACGTAAAGATTGCCTTCGCGTGTGATGACCACCACTTCCACGTTCCCGTCGCCGTCCACATCGCCTGCGACAGGTGACGCCAGTATCCAGCCAAAGGTGAACTTGGGCCAGCCGGCCGGCTGGGATCCTTGCGAGCGAAAAGCCCGCACCATGTATCCGCCGCTGCCCATCACGACATCTGCCTTTCCGTCGCCGTCGACGTCTGCCAGGGCCGGGCTGGTCAGGAAGGACATGTCATCCATGACCACGGGGAAGGGGGTCAGCAGAGCGTTGGTGAGCGGGTTCCAGGCCGAAAGCTGGAAATCCGACACCTCCTGGCTCCCCGGCAACGCAATATCGAGGAGTGCTCGAATGCCTGCAGTCGGCGCCACATATTCAGGCAGCCAGTCGCCGTCTATATCACCAAACGCCCCCGAGCCCAGGAACCCGAGGAACGGATAGTCTTTCGACCCACCGTTGTCCGACCAGTCTTTGAGCACCCGAACGTACCCTTTTGGATCGACCCCAAGGAAGAAACCTCCCAGGGAATCGTAGAGGACGACCGGCCCGGCAGCGCCGAACACCGCTACCACGGATTGTCCCGCCGCACCAAGCTTCGCGATGGCTGGAGAGCCTGGAGCTCCGGTGCCGACAACCGGTAAAGCGCCCGGGACCATCAACGGAACGGGTGCGGGCCAGCCCGGCATCAATGGGCCGCTCGGCGCGCTGTTCCCGTCATGACGGATGGCGTAGATTCTCCCCGCCACATCCGGTCTGAGCGCCTCCTTAGTCACATTCATGATCTCCACGAACTTATCGTCGACGTCGTAACGAAGCTGCTCACCGGCATATTCTTCCGCCGTCCCCACCACGATTTCCGCGAAACCGTCGCCGTTGATGTCCCCGACAGCCGGCGATCCGCAGATCTTGGCCGGCCGGGAGCGAAGCTGTATTCCTTCCAAGGCCGTGACCACTCCGGTCGATTCATCGACGGTGACCTTGGCCGGATCGGCCAGGCGAACTGGAAAGCCGGCAACCAGGGTGCCGTCCGAGCGCCACGCGTAAACGTGGCCATCCCAGGCGCCTGCGACAATCTCCAGGTTCGCCTCATCGGCGCTGTCGAGATTCACCAGGGTCGGCGCTCCGGAAACCGCCGGGTCCGTGTCATTGAAACTATTCCGGTTAGTCGGAGTGGAAAGCTGCAGGTTGGTGCAGACCGGGAACCCAGGACGTCTCAAACCATGATCATCCCAAACGTAGATCTTGCCTTCCATCGACGCTGCTACGATTTCCGTGCGTCCGTCCTGGTCAATGTCGTCCGCGGCAACTGAGGCAAGGATGCTCTCCCGGGGAACGGGAACCTCGAGATTATCGTAAGCCGGAGACGGATGAACGGGTATGGGATCGGTCGAAACGGGGAACCCCAGCAGCTCTTTACCGGTGATACCCGAGCAAACGTGCACTCGCCCGTCGCCTGTCCCGACCAGGATGTCCAGGACACCGTCACGGTTCACGTCGGCCAGCTTGGGAGAGCTTTCTCCCGACGCTCCGAGTCGAATCGGCTGAACCTTCAGCGACGAGTCGGTGTGAACCGCCACCACGCGCCGGTCTTCACCCACGTTGCCGCGATCGTCCGTGACTCTCAGCCGCAGTGTGACCGAGTGATCTTCCAGACTCCGCAGCGACGACGAGGGGATGAAGTTACAGCCTGCCGCCGTGCCCGCGGGATCCCAGTAACCCAGGAGGGATCCTTCTATCGCTTCGTTGGAGCTGGCGCTCGCAATATGCACGAAGGTCTCCGGCTGGACGCCACAACCGCATTCCAGCGTGTAGGTGAACGAGGATGCTCGCACCGCCCGCGCCGATCCCAAGATGGGCACTCGTTTCGTCTGGCCCGGATCCACGGTTTCGAACCAGTCCAGCCCGGGGGAGAGGTCGGCTTCCGGCGGGATACGGTCCGGAAGCAGGCTCAGGAGCGTCACCGCATTCGGCCGTCCATAACCCGTGTATTGGTCCCAGCCCGCCTGGGTGGGGAATTGTTTCGAGTTGAAATTGCGCAGGACCGCCGGCAGGAAGATGGGCGTGTCGAGGTCCATGTCTGCCGATTGGTTGATGTCCTCAGCCGAGAGCCGCAGCAGCTGGCGGATTTCCTGTGCCGAGAAGGGGGTATTCAGTCCCGGATAGCCCTGCATGAGACCCAGGTCAACCAGGTTCTTGCCGCGGGCAATCAGCAGCGCCACGAGCCCACTGGCCCTTGCCGTCGCTTCGGAAGAGCAGGCGGTTGACGGGATCGACACCCAGGCCGAAGGACCGTAATTAGTGCATCCGTTCAGGATTGTGTAATCGTTCGTATTCTGGACGACAGATCCGTCGCCGTTGCGGATCGAGTTGACCCAGATCGTATGCTCGAGCGAAGACGGGTAGTTATTGTGTCTGCTTTGCTCATCAGCAGCGCTGGCGATGACCGGAATCCCGCGGCGATAAGCGTAGTCGATCGCGGCCTGCGACGATGGGGAGACAGTGATCGCACCCAATGCTTCGGAAATCAGCGAAACGCCCAGATCCACGGCATAGACCACTCCCTGGGCAAAGTCGCTGTCTGCCACAATGAAACTATCGCTCACCCGTATCGGGACAAACATGGCACTGGGCGCCACACCCGGAAAGTCAAAAGTGTTGTTCGCTTCGCCGACTTGCTCGATGGCGCGTCCGGTGCCGTGATTAAAGGCCGTGTCATCATCCGGATCGTTGTCATTTTCGAAAAAATCCCAGCCGGCGATGTCGTCGGCGTAGCCGTTCCCGTCCTCGTCGATCCCGTTGCTGTAAAGCCGGATCAGATCCTGTCCATCGATTAATCCGTTGCCGTTCTGATCGGTCGCTGCCGGAAAATCCCGCACGTTGACAACCCCGTCGTTGTTGCAGTCATACGAGGCGCAGCCGGAGGGCAGGGGCAGCTCCCCCGTGTTCAGCGCCACCTTGGCGACCAGGTCGATATGGTCCCATCGAATTCCGCTGTCCAGCACGGCGGAGACGACGTCGGGCCGGCCGGTGGTGAGGCGCCAGGCGGCGAGGATGTTCATGCCGGTGACGAGCTTGAACTTCCAGGCATGACCGGATGTCTCCGAATAGTCATTGGGAAGCACCCCTTCCTTCAGGAACAGGTACTGACAGTAGTCGCCGGGGTTTGTAGACCCGTCACTCTTCGGGTAAGGGACGTCAGCCTCGACGGAGATCACGAAAGACAGAGCAGCAGCGGTTGCCGCCACCATTTTCGAAAATCGAATGAAGGCGAACATGGCCGAGACGCTATCACGAAGCGGACAAGCGAAACAACCGACCTCGCCCGCACCGGCCGGTGGTGTTACTTTGGAGGCCGTGGGAGTGAGCCCGCCGCCGAGACCAACCTTGTCACCCCGTCACCCTGTCACACCTCAGTCACCCTGTCCGGCTGAGCTCGCGCCTGCTAACCGGCTTCCACCTCGAATCGGCCTTCCTTCCATACCACCCGCTCGGAGACTGGAAGCGATCCCATTGACCTTCGGACAAGCCCGAGCGGGTTATGAAATCCGACCTGCCAAAGCTCCGGTTCACTCAGCACTCCCAGGCTCGCCAGGTGGTTCATGCACTCCAGCATACAGGCGCTGGAGCCAACCAGGTGCTGTCCCTTCGGATTCCAGATCCGACCGCCCGGTTCGAGCACCACCTGCTGCCCCATGCAGTCGTAGTTGCCCGGCGGGAATCCTGCAAGCGGTGCAGAATCACTGACAACGATCAGCCTGCGAGAGCCTTTGACTCGGACCACTACCCGGATAAACGACGCAGGCAGGTGATGACCGTCGGTGATCAGCATGGCTGTCAGCCGCTCTTCGTCCAGCTGGTCCCAGAGCTGGTTGGGGTGACGGGGGAGCAGGTTGCCGATCCCGTTTCCCAGGTGAGTGCTTGCGATTGCGCCTAAGTCACAAGCTCGGCGTATTGTCTCACCGTCGGCACGGTGATGGCCGAGGGACACGGTAATCCCGCACTTGACGGCGTAATCAATCAGTGCGAGCGCGCCGGGTCTTTCGGGCGCCACGGTCAGAATCGATACATGGTCGTCTGCGAGCTTGCGCAGCCGGTCGAGGAGGCGAACCGAAGGCGCCTGCACGTAGTCGAGCGGGTGGGCGCCACGCGCCCCGTCCTCCGGCGAAATAAACGGACCTTCCAAGTGCAGGCCCAGCAGCACCTCACTGAGATCCCTTTCCTTTATGCAACGGGCAAAGACGGGCAGATTGGATTCGTAGACGTCCAGCGACGAGGTGATCAGCGTCGGGCAAAAGGCAATCGTGCCTCGCTCGCGCAGCCTTTCGACCACGTGCCTGACTTTCTCAATGGTGAGATCAGCCGTAGAGAAATCGATTCCCAGGTAACCATTGACCTGGAGATCCACGAATCCGGCCGGTTTAGAGCCTCGGTTTTTCATTGCCTTTTTGGTAACAGGGAAGCAGATTCCTTGTCGAGCAAGACCGTGCACGACGGGTGCGTCTGCAGAATAAATCCGGGGTGCATGTTCGTTACTCCGCCGCTGAAGCAGTCGCGGACCGCCTGGGCTTTTCTGGCGTCGGGAATTACGCAAAGGATGTAGTGCGCCTTGAGGCTCTGGCGCACGGACATGGAAATGGCCTGCGTCGGCACTTCGTCTACACACTTGAACCACCCCTCCCCGACCTGCTGGCGCCGGCAGGCCTGGTCAAGGTTGACGACCAGATAGGGCTCGGTGGTGTCGAAGTCGGCCGGCGGATCGTTGAAAGCGAGGTGACCGTTCTCTCCTATTCCCACAAAAGCTGCGTCGATCTCGCGTTGTGTGATCAGATTTCCGACCCGCCGGCATTCGGCACGCGGATCGGGATTTTCACCATTGATGTAGTAAAAGCCTTTGGGGTGAACGCGCTGCTCCACTCGTTCGCGCAGATATTTCCTGAAGCTCGCCGGATGTGACATGGGGAGCCCGACATATTCGTCAAGATGAAAGAAAACGACGCGGCTCCAATCGATACCGCAAGGTTGGGCCAGCCGGTCCAGAAAGGCGGCCTGAGACATTCCGGTGGCGACGATGACGTTCGCTTCGGCCTTGTCCGCGAGCGCGGTCTTGAGGATGGCTGCCGCCTGACTGGCAGCCGCTTCGGCTAACTCGTGGCTGGTTTCGTGCTGCACTTCGATACGCATTCTCCCTCCTTGGGTATGGACCACGGCAGAGCCGCCGGCGAAGTGACGGTAGCGCGGATGAAAGTACCGCGGCAGCCCGTTCGCTGCGTGGAAAAAGGCTTCGCTCGGGGCCCTGTTGGGCTGGTAGTCTCGGTCACGCTGTTCATCTTATAGCAAGCGATTGGACTTGTCCTCCAATTCGCGCCATACTGATATCAAGGTAACCGAAAGAGAGCCTCTCCTTCTGGTGAAAGTGCTGCATTTGCGGAAAGCGGCTGAGAACGGCAGCTTGTTCGAAGGCGGCCTTGAACGGGACCGCCACAACAAGGCGTCTGCTATGACGGCCTGAGTTTGCTGTGCCTTGGCTGATTTTTAGCCTCCGGGCCCATGGTGGGCCTCCCCCGTCAAAGGATTCCAGCCGAAAAGGCTTTGATTGCCGCATTGTGAGTGTGTCTGGAGACAGACCGTTGCACAGCCCGTTTGAGAAGCAGCAACTTTTTGGTTGGTTTTTACATCTATTACAAAACGAACGGGACGTCTTCGTCTGCCAGCAAGTCCCGGTGAGCTGCAGTTGACTCACAGTTGATCTGGCGCAGGTGATTTAAGTATGAGCAGTCACAGGAGTGCAGCGCGTTGCCGTCGGAACCCTTGCCTTTTGCACTTTTATCTAGTCTTTAACTACTGGGCGACCAGCAGTTAAAGCCCCACGTTTCAACGCACACCTATCTTACTTAGCGTTTTTCGCAACAGCGGAATCGCGCCGGACCGCGCCGAAGCAACTCGGCGGTGTCTGTCCGCGAGTCCACAAGTGAAGGAATCGGATAAGCAAAAGGGTTAGAACGGCTGTGTTTACTGAACCTGTCGAGAAATTCACTTTCCAGCTGAGGAGCCTCTGGACACAGATTTCGAACGGCGGGCTGCTGCTCGGCGGCCGGATCACCGGCTACCGCCAGCGCTTGATCGTTCGCCGGCCGCCCAATTGGATGTTCTGGGCGCTGCTTGGGACGACTCTCGTCCTGGGAGTTTTCTACGAGGTCGAGACGTCCACGCTACAGAGTCACGTATTTTCTTACACGGTCCGCAAAATGACCTACTCGATTGAACCGGGACCCAGCCAGAGCGTTGTCTTCCCCAAGGACGGACCGCTCAACCTGCGGCGTGGCTATACCCGAATCGGAGAATTTCAGGAGCGCCTCGAGAATCAAGGTTATCGCGTCGAAGAACAGGCGCGCTTCTCACCCTACCTGGCGAAGCTGATGGAATGGGGGATTGCTCCGCCGTATCGCGATCCCGGCCTGGCGGGCCTGGAGATCAAGAGCGCCGAAGGCGCGGTGCTCCATAGTGCGATCGACCGCGACCAGGAATTCGAGAGTTACGAGGAGATCCCGCCGCTGGTCGCGAAAGCCCTGCTGCTGATCGAGAACCGCAAGCTCGCCGTGGAATCCGCTTATCCGACCAACAACCCGGTCGTGGAGTGGAACCGGATGGCCAAGGCCTCGCTGACTTACGCCGGGAACAAGCTGGGATTGCCGGTGCGACTTGAAGGAGGCAGCACGCTCGCCACCCAACTGGAAAAATACCTGCATTCGCCGGACGGCCGAACCGAATCGCCCGGCGACAAGATTAAGCAGATTATTTCCGCCAGCCTGAAGGCTTACCGGGACGGCGCCAATACCAGTAACGCCCGCCGTCGCATCCTGATTGACTACCTGAACACGATGCCGCTTGCCGCGGCGCCGGGATTTGGCGAGATCAACGGCCTCGGCCAGGGACTCGAAGCCTGGTTCGGCATGGACTTGAAACACACGGCGGCCATCCTGCGTTCCGAGGAGGACACGCCCCAGAAAGCGGCGGCGTTCAAGCATGTCCTGACCCTCCTGGCCGCCGTACGCGCTCCCGGCTACTACCTCCTTCAGGACCGGGCGGCTCTGGAGCAGCGAGCCCGGTACTACGCGCGTCTGCTGGCCGAGTTCGGGCTGACAACTCAAGAGTTCAGTGAAGAGGTGCGCGAGGCGAAGGTCAGCTTCCTGCCCGCCGCCCGTTTCGGCAGCACCGGCTTCTCCCCGCGGCAAAAACTGTCCTCCGCATTGCGGAACGATCTGGCAGCCTTGCTCGGAGTCGGCGACTTTTACAGCCTGAACCGGTTGGATCTCGAAGTCCGTACCTCGGTCGACGCCATGCTTCAACAGCGTGTCGACGAGCTGTTTGCGAAACTCAAAGATCCCCAATTCCTTGACAAGCACGGTCTTATTGCCGAGCGGCTGCTCCTGACCGGGGACCCGGCCGACGTCATCTACAGCCTGGTCCTGTTTGAGAGCACCCCCGACGGCAATGTGCTTCGAATCCAGACCGACACCCTGGACCGTCCGCTCGACGTGAACGAGGGGATCAAAATGGAGTTGGGAAGCACCGCCAAACTCCGGACTCTGGCCCACTACCTGGAGGTGGTCGCTTCGCTTTACTACGAACGCCATCGCCTGAGCAATCCGCAGGATCCGATTACCGCGTTCGTGGTCCAGGCCTTCAAGGAAGACCCTGGGATCAGTCTGGAGGAGTTGCTGCAGAAGTCCCTCGATAGGGATTATTCGGCAAGTCCGGGCGAAGTCTTCTTCACGGGCGGCGGCGCTCACGTTTTCGGCAACTTCGACCCGGACGACAACGGGCGGCGGATGAGCATTCGGGAAGCGACTCGGCGCTCGACAAACCTGGTGTTCATCCGGCTGATGCGCGACCTGGTCCGGTTCCACCAGGCGCGTCTGCCCTACGATCCCCAGGTGATACTTTCCCGTCCTGAGAACCCGACCCGGCAGCGCATGCTAAAGGAGATAGCCGACAGCGAATCAAGGAGCGCTCTCTGGCATGCTTTCCGCAGTTTCCAGGGCGCCGACAAGCGTCAAATCATGTCCAGACTGCTCGGCAGCCGGGCAACCAATCCCCGACACCTGGCCATCTTGTTTTTCGCCTGGACAGGGACGGCCCATGCCGACACCCAGAACGACCTGGCCCAGTGGCTCGAGCTTTACGGCGCGAAGGTCAAGCCGGACGAGGTCGCGAAGCTGGCTCGTGCCTACAGCAACCCTGACCTGACGCTGGCCGACTATGGCTACCTGCTTGGCTGCCACCCGCTCAAGGTCTTCGTCGCCGGTGAGTTGAGCAAACGGCGCCTGAACTGGGATGAGCTGCTTTCGAAGAGCGGGCCTGCGTGTGAAGTTTCCACCAGCTGGCTGTTCAAGTCGAGGAACCGGCGGGCTCAGGATCTGCGGCTGCGAATTCGAATCGAGCAGGACGCCTTTGCGCGCATGACTCCCTACTGGAGACGGCTCGGGTTTCCCTTCGAACACCTGGTTCCGTCTTATGCGACTGCCATCGGCAACTCTTCCGACCGACCGGCCGCACTGGCAGAGCTGATGGGGATCATCCTGAACGACGGTGAGTTGCGGCCGACCCTTCGCTTCCGGGAATTGCGTTTCGGGCCGAGGACGCCGTATCGAACGGTGATCGTCCCGGCCGCCGGCCAAAGCCAACGGGTCATGATCCCGGCCGTTTCGCGCGTGCTACGCGGAGTGCTGGCCGACGTCGTCGACGGTGGTACGGCACGCCGTATTGCGGGTGTTTTCAAGGAACAGGACGGCAGGAAGATCGTGGTGGGCGGGAAGACCGGCTCGGGCGATAACCGTCTCAAGTCCTTCGCTCGCGGCGGCGCCGTGATTGGCTCGCGTGCCGTCAATCGCACGGCCACCTTCGCCTTCTACATCGGAGATCGGTACTTTGGCGTGATCACAGCTTGCGTCCTCGGTTCTGAAGCCGGTAATTACGGGTTCACCAGCGCTCTGCCCGTTGAGATCCTCAAAAACCTCGCTCCCGCAATTGCTCTGAGGTACAACGAGAAGAAGCTGTAGCGACAGCGCCGCTAGCCTTTAAGGCCTAGGTCGATTTCGACGAATGGTACTTCTGGGACCGGTCAGGGACTCCTTGCACTCTTTCGGAGTGCGGTGGCCCTGCACATTATACGCATTTCGGAACCGCCTAACCGTAACCCCGCAGCCAACCGCGGCGGGGTCTAGAACGCGTTACAAAGCCGCAAAAAACGCTGCGCTTGCGGCTCTGTTTCAAACGCGTGCGGCTCTGTAACCAGGGACGGAAAAGGGCAACGGGGTCCAGAAATATGTATAAAGTCCAGGGCCATGCCACCGCTTTTAACTCACCGGCCATGCCGGTGGCCCTAAAGCGTATCGATCTTGGAGACGGCCGCCGGCATGGCCGGCGAGCACAAAGCGGCAGCATGGCTGCCGCACTCCGAAAGAGTGCTCGTAACTGCTGGCTTATGCGCTTGCGGATCCACGACGCAGCCAGACCAGAGCGCAAACGCTCGCTTTAAGCCCGCAGGCCTCCTCAGAGCTTTATCGGGCTCAACTATCCCTCCCAGAAATGTCTGCATCTGCCGGAAAAGATTCGCGCTATCCTTCCGGACAAATCATCCCCCGGGCCCCTCGGGCCCCTGCCTCCAGATGATTTCTCGCCCGACGCTGTGGCAAAATGGGGGTTTGCGAGGAAATCATTAATGGGTACTACTGTTTCTCCTCTCTCGACCGACTTCATCCGGGACATCATTCGCAGGGACCTTGAAACAAACCGGTTTGGCGGACGCATTCACACCCGGTTTCCACCCGAGCCCAACGGCTATCTTCACATTGGTCACGCCAAGTCGATCTGCCTGAATTTCGGCCTCGCGGCCGAATTCGGCGGCAAGTGCAACCTGAGATTTGACGATACGAACCCCACCAAGGAGGATATCGAGTACGTCGAATCGATCATGGAAGACGTCCACTGGCTCGGCTTCGACTGGGAGGACCGGTTGTTCTACGCGTCTGACTATTTTGAACAGCTCTACCAATTCGCCGTGCAGCTCGTGAAAATGGGGAAGGCCTACGTCGACGATCTGTCGGCCGATGAAATCCGGGATTACCGAGGCACCTTGACGGAGCCTGGAAAGGAGAGCCCTTACCGGAATCGCTCAGTGGAGGAGAATCTGGAGCTGTTCGAGGGAATGCGCGCCGGCCGGTTCGAAGACGGCACGCGGGTGCTGAGGGCCAAGATCGACATGGCCTCACCGAACCTCAACCTGCGAGATCCGGTAATTTATCGGATCCGTCGAGCCAGTCATCACCGTACCGGCGACGATTGGTGCATCTATCCGATGTACGATTTTGCCCACGGTTTCTCGGACTCGATCGAGGGGATAACTCACTCCATCTGTACTCTTGAGTTCGAGGATCATCGCCCGCTCTACGATTGGTTCCTGGATCAGGTCAACGTCTACCATCCGCAACAGATCGAGTTCGCGCGCCTGAATCTCAGCTACACGGTACTCAGCAAACGGAAGCTTCTGCAGCTCGTCCAGGAAGGCCGCGTTTCCGGTTGGGACGATCCTCGCATGCCGACGATTTCAGGCCTGAGGAGGCGAGGCTACACCCCCGAATCGATTCGCAACTTCTGCGACACGATCGGGGTGGCCAAGCGCGACAGTATCGTTGACGTAGCCCTTCTCGAATATGCCGTCCGCGAAGACCTCAACCGGCGCGCGTCGCGCGTCATGGGCGTGCTCCGACCGCTGAAACTCGTCATCGAGAATTACCCGGAAGGCGCCGTCGAGGAACTGGACGCGATCAACAATCCCGAGGACCCGGCGAGTGGGACCCGAAAAGTGCCGTTTTCGAAGGTACTCTACATCGAGCAAGACGATTTCCGGGAAGTTCCTCCGCCCAAGTACTACCGGCTTTCTCCGGGGAAAGAAGTCCGGCTGCGCTACGCATACTTCGTGAAGTGCACCGGAGTGGTCAAGAATGGGAACGGCGAAGTCGTTGAAGTCCGTTGCACTTACGATCCCGCTACCCGGGGCGGAGACGCGCCGGACGGCCGAAAGGTCAAAGCGACCATTCACTGGGTCTCAGCCTCCCACTCGATTCCCGCCCAGGTGAGGCTTTACGACCGGCTCTTCACCAGGCCCAACCCGGGTGAAGGGGGCGCCGATTTCAGGGAATCGCTCAATCCCAAATCACTTGAGGTGTTGACAAGTTGCCGCCTGGAGCCCAGTCTGGAAGGCGCGAATCCGGGCTGCCGCTTTCAGTTTGAACGGATTGGCTATTTTTGCGTCGATTCGGTTGACTCGAAGCCCGGACACCTGGTCTTCAACCGCACAGTGCCGTTGCGTGACACGTGGGCCAAAATCGCCGCCCAGCAAGCCGAGTAAAGCCAACGATCGCACAAGGCCGATCCGGGGTTTCCGGACCGCTTTTTCGCAGTCCTGGGCCTGCCTTTGCCTTGACACCGCACTTTGCAGGTCTTACTGACCTCTTGTAGGCTAGACTTGACGACTCTACATCACGAGAAGGAGGTTCGGTATGGCCATTCTTCGATTCGACCCGTTACGGGAGCTCGTTGCCTTGCAGGACAGGATGAACCGGATATTCGAGGAGAGCGTCCGGGCGCGTGGCGCCGAAGAAGGGGAATTTGCGTCGGGAACCTGGTCGCCGCCGGTGGACATCTATGAGACTCAGGAAGCGCTGCTTGTCAAGGCGGAACTGCCGGAGGTCAATCGCGAAGACATCGATATTCGCTTGGAGAACGGCGTGCTGACCATCCGCGGCCAGCGAAAGCTGAGCGACGAACTGAAGAGTTACCAATGCTACCGAATGGAGTCGCGATACGGCTCCTTCAGCCGCAGCTTCAGCCTGCCTCGGTCCGTAGACGCGGACAAGATCGAGGCCAGCTACCGCGACGGCGTCCTCAACATCACCATTCCAAAACGAGAAGAAACCAAGGCGCGCCAGATTCAGATCACCTAGAACACGGCTGAGCCGATCCTACTCCGCCCTTGCCGGGGCGGGCGGTTCCTGGACTAGGATCTCTACCCGGCGATTCTCCTGGCGTCCGTCGGCGGTGTCGTTTGACGCCCGTGGTTCTTTCTCCCCGAGGCCTCGCACTTCCACAATCAGGCTCGAATCGAGGCCCGACTGCACCAGGAAATCCTTGACCGCCTGGGCTCTCGCCTGGGAAAGCTCGCGATTGTATTCCGGTCGCCCCACGCTGTCGGTGTGGCCCTCGATGGTCAACCGATATCTGCCCGCGATACGCAACGTCTGCGCCACCTTCCGGAGCACTTCGCGCGCCTGGGGTTTGAGCGAAGCACTGTCAAACTCGAAGAGGATATCGGGGACGTTCACCACAAGTCCCTCCACGGTCTCTCGAGTTTCCGCGACCTGCCCCAGCGCTTCCCGGAGTTGCTCCCGTGTGCGCGTCTGCTCGGTTTGCAGCTGACTTAGCTGCTGTCCGGTCTGTTGCTGGGCCTGCCTCTCGGATTGCAGTTCCTGTTGTCGCTGCGCGGCCAGCTGTTTGGCATGCCCGGCTTCCTCTTCAGCCTCCTGGGCACGTTGCCGGGACAGCTCGGCCTGCTGCCGAGCCTGTTCCAGCAGGGCCCGTGCCCGCTCGACCTGCTGCTGAGCGGTGGCGATATCGCCCTCGGTCCGCGGTTGGCGGTTCTGAAGGTTCTGTTGATTCTGCTCGGCCTGGCTTAGTGACCGTTCCGCCTCGAGGACCATCTGTTCGAGGCGCTGCTGTTCCAGGGAAAGCTCCTGATAACGCTGCTCTGCCGCTCGGGCCGATTCCTGAGCCTGCTCAAACGCCTGGCGGTCTTCACTGACTCCCTGTGGACGCCCCCGCTCTTCGGACCGCATCCGCTCGGCCTGTTCCTCGGCATTCCTGGCCTGCTCCTGAGCGTCGGTGCGGAGTTCCTCAATCCTTTGCTGAGCGCGTTCGCGAGCCCGCTGTTCAAGGCCGGTCTCCAGCCGCTGCTGTTCCGCTTCCAGTCGAGCCCTTTCCGCCTCGGACTGGACGCGAGCAAGTGCTGACCTCAGCCGTTCCAGCTCGCGGCTGGCGCGCTCGCGTTCCTCTTCGAGTTGCGCCTCGGCCAGTCGCTCCTGTGCGATAGTTTGCGCTCTTACCGCCAGGCGGACCGCTTCACGGCCGAGCCCGATTCGGTTGCCGGCGTCCTCTTCCGTGGCCAGCGCCTCTTCGGCTTTTTGCAAGGCCCGGCGGGCGGCTCGCAGCTCAACTGCCGCGAACTCGCGTGCACCCGATCGCTCCGCCAGGCGGACCGCGGTTCGCGCCTGAGCCACGTCGAAAGCCACATCACGCTTGATCTCCGGCGCCGCTTCCAGTGTTTCCCGCGTGAAGTCGTACATCCCCTTGACACCTTCATACCGCAGCTCGGCGATTCTGAAGTCGCGCAGGCGGTCGTCGTCCGGCTCGCCCATCTCAAGAACGATCATGCGGCTGGGGAAGTCAACCAGGAAATGCGGTTCGGCGCTGACGAACAAGCCGAAGCTCGACAATGGGGTGGTGGTCTTCAACTCGGCCTGATCGTCGTCGAGAAGAAACTCGCCGAGATTCTGGACCTGCCCCTCGGGTGTGATAAGCCAAAGGACGTAGGTGTTGAAGTCACCGCCAAAGAGCACGGCCGGCTTCATGTCGTCTAGTTTGACCTTTATCCGGGTCATGTTTTCCTGGTTTTCAACTTCCGCCTTGCCATCAGCGTCGGGAAGGCGCGAAGTGGGCTTTAGTTCTATATCGACCTTCTTCCCGGCCGGAAAAGTAGCCGTCAGAAAGCGGCTCGTATCATTCGGGGTCGCTGCTGCATCCTGTGTGTGTCCTGTCCGGGGGAGAGCGAGAAACAAAACGAGAGAGACTGCGGAGATCCATGCACGTCTCATAGGTCGGTCCTCCAGCACGGTTGGAAGCAAGCGGCATTCCAAGCGGAAGGAGTGGCGAGACTCGGCAGCCGGATGACAAGCTGAAGATAATCAGTGAATTGCGGCAGTGGCGCCGAGTAAGGAAGCGGGCGATTGTCCTGGCGGGCAAGGAAATCTTCCCGGGGGTGAGCTTCCCTCCGGCAGGCGTGACGTCCCGGGTCGAGATGACACGCGGTAAACGCTCGACCCCGGGACCGTGGCCTTCAAACGTAAGCTATTCTGTCTGGCGGCAGCTCTATGATTCCTCGTCCTCTGCCTCCGACTCGACGCGCCGGGAGAAATCATCTTCCAGGAATTCGTCCGTATCGGAATACTCGTCGTCGAAGTCCTCGTATATGCGGCCTCCCGGTTTTTCGCGAATGGGCTTCTTAGGCCCTCGTTCACCACGGGAGGAGAAGTCAATCGGCTTCCGGGCGCCCGAGCTGCGACGGCGTTCCGGTGCGCGCCCTGGTCGCCCGCCGCGCGACTGTTCCACGTCGACGGGCGGCACCGTCCGCTCGAGTCTTGGCGGCCGATTCATGGGTGACGGCCCCATCGGCCCCCGCATTTCACGGGGCGGGCCGAATCGGCGGGAATCATCGGGTGGCCGACTCTCGCGGGCGCGAGCTTCGCTGATTGACAGATTTCTGCCCTTGAAGGGTTGATTGTTGAAACGGCGAATCGCCTCCTGCCCCTGCTCGCTTTCGGTGAACTCGACGAAAGCGAAACCCCTTGGTTTGCCGTTCTCACGATTGACCGGCAGATAAACCGAGGAAAGGGTGCCGACCGCCGAGAGATATTCCCTCAGCTCGGCCTCGGTTGTGTCATAGGGGAGATTGCCGACAAAAAGACGCACAGACACCAGAACCTCACTTTTGGAGTTGGGGACGTCCGAAGCTCCTGCGACGGACATCGGGTTGAACGTTATCCGGGTATATCCGGAATACCAGACGAATTTCAGGCACTTGTTTTAATAAGCGGGTAGTGTTCAGGAAAGTGATTATCCTGCGGCTCTAACATAGACTCTCGAAGCTTCTTGTAGCAGATCGAGCAACGCTTATCCTCCCATTCGAAACACGAATGGAGCCCTGATATCGGGCGCAATTTGGGCACAGTATAGCATGGCTGTCCACGGGAAATACCAGAATCAAGAATTTCGTCGCGTTTTTTAGACCGAGCAGAACCGGCGCCTGCCGCTCTTTAAAACGCCTGTCCAATGCTCACGAAAAATGCCCCGGCGCTTTCTCCCGGCCTCCGGCTGAATTTCAAACCATAGTCCGCCCGAATCAGGACATAAGGAGTGTGGACCCGAAGCCCCAGTCCGTAAGCCCCGCGGACCGTGAAGGGAGCGAAGTCGCGGACGTCCGCATAGACGTTGCCCATATCCAGGAAGCCGACCCCGTCGAAAATGCCGAACAACGGGAAACGGATTTCATGATTCATCACCAATACCGCTTCTCCGCCGGCCGCCTCTCCAATGGCATTGCGGGGGCCCAGCGCGTCCCGCCGGAAGCCACGAATGGTCGTCTCGCCTCCGGCGAAAAACCGCTCGCTTGGGATCAGCTTCTGTCCTCCCAACCCCTGAGCCAGGCCCACTCGGATGGCGCCCGCGTATACCAGCCGGGGCTTTTCCACTCCCACCCAGGGAATCAAGGTCGGACGGCGCAGCGGCACATACCGGAAGAACTGACCGTAGTATTTGACGTAACGGAGGTCAGAACCCAGTAGAGCAGGCGCCCATTCGAACGCCTGCGAGAAAAAAGCGCCTTCGGTCGCGTTCAAAATGTCGTCCCGAGTGTCGCGCGTCAAAGTCGCCGAAAGGGGAGCCAGATTAAGAGGGGGCAGGTTCAGCGAAAGGTCGCCGGTGTCGGCAATGTCGAAGACGCGAGTCCGCTCAAAGCGGTATCCGTAAGACAGGATGTAATGATCCTTAAGGAGCGCCTCCTGCCTGATCGACAGCCCGAGCTTGTCGGTGGTGAAGTTGGCCTCGCGATCGATCTCCCTGGTTCCATAGGCGCTGAAAGTCGTTTCGAGCGGGAGGTACAGAAGCGACGGCTGGGTAAAGTACGCCCGGGCTTCACGCGCGCGCTGATCGAACCGCCCGCGGAATCCCAGCACCCGCGCCTTGCCCAGCGAATTCCGGTTGATGATATCCCCAACGACGCCGGCACCCCGCTCGGTGTCGTATGAACCTCCATAGCGGAATTCAAAAGGCTTCACTTCGCGAACGGCTACGGAAAGCCGCACGGATTGCTGGTTGTCGTCCGGATTCGGATCCGGCTTGATTTCCTCACTGTCAATCTCGACCAGCGCAAACGCCCCTGTGTCGTACAGGCTGATCCTTGACTGGGCCACCTTCTCCGGGTCGAGGACATCTCCTTCCTTCAGCTCGATCTGGTTGCGAACCAAATGCTCGCTCGTCTCCTGCTCTCCCTGCACGACGATTTCCCTGATGACCTTCTGGCGGTTCTCTTTAATGTCGAACTCGAGGCCGATGCGGCCTGACTCCGTGTCGGGTTTGGGGACGTGCGTCACTTCGACGTCGGTGTAGCCCTTTCGGCGATACACCGCCTCTATTGTCTGCACGGAATTGCGCACTCGGCTCACGTCGTACGGCTCGCCGGCTTTCACGGACAGGACATTCGCCAACTCGCTGTCGCTGTAAACACGGTTACCATTGAAGGTGAACCCACCCAGGCGGTACAGCTTTCCTTCCTCGACTGGAATCACGACGGTCGCGATTCCAGCCTGAGGGTCCAGTTCATAGGTGATCTGCCTGACCTCGGCTTCGAGGAACGATCTTTGCCCATAGAATTGAGTCAGGTGTTCCTGAACTCTGCCCGGGTCTGTCCATACCGCTGTTTTCAAATTGGCACGACTAATGAGTTTCTCCAGTTCTTCCGGCTGGATCTGCCTGGCGCCAGGGAACTGGTACCGCACCTTCTGGAAATGGGACCCAGGCTCGATCTCGAACAGCACTCGTTTCTCGTCCGCGCCTTGCCGGGTAATCTCGTACCGGATCTTCGGCTGCAGGTAGTTCTGTTTCACAAAATACGCGCGGATGTGCTGTATCGCGTCGTCCGCCCGCTGCGGGTCAAACACTCCGTCGACCCACACTCCAATGACCTCTTCCTTCACGCTATCGGGTAACTCGGCGCCTTGGTACGTCAGATCTACCCTGGGCCCCGCTTCGATCTCGACGGTGATGTTGACCTTGCCTGCCTGTACTTCATGATCCAACCGAACACGCGCCTCCAGGTAGTTGGTGTCCTTGTAGATCTCTCTCAGCCGGTCGAGCCCCTTCCGCACTTCGAAAAAGTCAAATTCCTGCCCGGTTTCTACATCGAATTTGTCGGCCAGCACGGAGATGGGGAGGACGGGGTGCCCGGTAAACGAAACCTTTGCAATCTCCGGCTTAGGGCGTTCGGAGCCTCGGACTTCTCCGGTATTCGGTCCTCCGCCGAGCAGAAGCCGATGGTTGAAATCGAACCGGTACAGGTTCTCGTTGGGTTGGGCCGAGCTGACTCTCGCGTTCGTATAATGTGCCAGCCGGGTCTTGAACCGCTCGGTGACATCGTACTCGCCGATGTAGATCTGATCGCTGCTGTCGACCAGGTTCATCGAGTAAATCAGCTGGAGTCTTTTCGTGATGTCTTCAGCCACGGTCAGCCGCGCTCCAGGATCGGACTCGGTCGCTATCAGCTGGGGTTCAATGCGCACCTGGCTGAGCCCGGTCGCTTCTTGCAGCCCCGCGCCCAGCTGCCGTCCCACACCCCCGCCCAGAATGGAAAGCGCCTGCTCCTTGGCGACTTCCGTCTCCTGGCCTCTCAGTTCCTGCAGGCGGCGCCCGGTGATGAGCAGGGCAATAACATCGGGCTCGGGCAGGGGCGGGTTGGAGGTAAACTCGGCCTTCAGATCGTCGGCCGGACCCGTGATCTGCAACGTCACCTCGTATTCATCGACTTGCGTGCGGGCAGAAACGTCGAGCACCGGTTCTATCCGCGTCTCGTTGACGAAGGTGATGCTGCCCCGATCGACCGTGTAGTCCCGTTCCCGAAGATGAATCTGGCCTCCTTCCTCGAGCGAGACACGGCCGGTAACCCCCGGAGTCGCGGGCGTTCCGGTGATACGGAGATCGGCCCTGGCCTCAACCTTGGCGAGGTTGTTGTCGAAGATGATCGGCTGCTCCGTATCCAGCTTGATGTTAAGAGCGAGGTTGCTCGCCTCCGGGGCGGGTTCCTGAACCAGCTGGACCTCCTGCTCTTTCTGAAGCTGGCCGAGCAGCTCGGTCCAGATGCCGACCGAGCGTGTGTAGGCGCCCTCATGAACCGCGACCCGGCCGCTCAAGAGCAACCTGTTTTCCTCTGGCGAGGTGAGTTTCAAGTCGGCCGAAAGCCCGGTCCGAAGCCCCTCCGGGTACTCCAGGAAGAAATCGCTCGCCTTCGCTTCAATCGAGGCATCCCGCACTCCAGGGGGCACATACGTGAGCCCCCCGTTTGCCTGCAGCTGCCCGCCATTGATGTCTCCGGTCAACTGGGAGATTCCCAGTCGATTCGCGTTCAAGCGCAACCGGCCCCGAAGGCCGTCAATGCGCACATCCGGGTCTTCGACTTGCATCTGCACCTGGTTCAACTCCAGGGATCCGTCCAGGACGGGTTTAGACAGCGTGCCCTTCGCCGCCAACTGCAGATTCGTCTCGCCCTCGGCCTGAATCTTGTCGGTGAAGAGCTCGACCAGGCCGGGGCTGATCTGACCCTGCACCCGAAGGTCGATATTTCCGGGCTGCACGACCTGAACCGCGCCACTGGCCTCGAGATTCGCGCCCTGCCCGCTCAAGCGCAGCCGGCTGATCGTGGCTCGGCCGTCAGCGAGCGTAATCGCCGTTGGCTCAGCCTGCCGGATCTCCAGTCCTTTGACGTCGAGCGCCAGCTCGCCGAATCTCACGGTCCCTGTCGCCGCCCGCAGATCGGCTCTGGGTGATTGAGCCTGGATCTCGACTGAAACCTGCCCGCGGGCATCCGGCGGGAGGGCGGCCACTGATCGCAAGTCGAAATCCCGAATTCCGGCCTCCAGCTCAGCCGACCCTTCCCCTTTCCTGATGGGCAGGTCTCCCGGCAGCATGCCGTAAGGGACTCTCGCTCGGGCTGTGATGACACCCTTGCCGGCCCGAGCTTGAAGGGTTTCGATCGCCGCGTGTTCCTGCTCAATGCGGGCCGCCAGAGAAATCCCACTCAGGGGATCGCGCAACTGCGGGGCGCTGACCGAGCCGTTATCGAGGCGGACATCCAGGTCGGGCGCCAGCTCCTCCAAGCTGCCCTTTACATCCCCTTGGATCGTCAAACGGCCGGTGGCCTTAATCCCGCTTTCCGGCGCCAACAGGCTGCTGACGTTACCCAGATCGAGGTTGGCGGCAAGCGTCACCGCCCCGGGTTCGGCCTCCGGTTTGATCGGGATTGATCCTCGCAGCTCGACCGACGAAGGGTCGGAAACCAGCCTGACCGAATCCAGGCTGACCCGCCGGTTCGCGTATCCAATGGTCATCGGCCCTTGGCTGCGTATGGTCTGCCCCCTGGTGGTCATGCTCAAGTTCTGGACCTTGGCGGTTACCTCGGCGTCTTGCAGCTCGCCGAGCAGGCCTGCGCCCGAGATCTCGGCTTGCAGGTGACCTTCAGGCACATTCTTCGCCGGCAAAGGAAGAACCGAGAAGTCGGTCCCTTGGAATCTGGCCGTGAACTTAACAGGGTGCGGCTCCTCGACGCCGACGCTGCCGTCCAGGGCAAGATTGAACCTCGGCGCCGACGCTCTCAAAGTCGCCTCTCGATTCTGTGCCTGGACAACGGCCTCGATGTTTCCAAGCACATCCTCGCCGTACCGCAGATTCCGGCCGTTAAGCTGCAGCCGGCCTGCAGGGTCGGCGATCGTCCCCCGGCCCGCACCTGTCAGGCTGAGAACACCCGCAAAAACACGGTCCCCCAGTTGGAGCGAAGTCAGCTCAAACCTCGGCGCTTGCGCCTTTAGCTCGTAGGATTCGTTGTCGAGGTGATAGCGCGCATCAAGATCCAGCCTTCCCTGGTTTCCCGGCTTCTCGAGAGACAAACGACTGACCAGCGTCCGGTTCTGAAGTGTGGCCTCCGCAGACAGCGCGCCAAACGCCTCGCCATACGCCCCAAGCTCAGAAGCGTCCAGGTGAGCCGTTATTTCGGGATTATCCACTGTCCCTTTCGCGCCCGCCAGGAGCTTGAACCTTCCCGTGACCGGCGGCGGTTTTTCCAAGGCCAGGAACAGGCTCTGAATCGAACCGTTATCGAGACGAGCGTTCAGGTCCAGTCTTGGATCGGACGATTGAAGCCGCGACACGGTCCCGCCGACGAGCAGTTCTTGATCTCGCCACGCTACAACCCCCCGATCGACGTCCAAGCGGTCGGCCCGGTAGTTAGCAGCGAGCTCGAGCGACACATCCTCGAGTTTGCCGACCTTGGTTGACGGGGCCCGCACCTCGGCGCTCGCGGTCGGTTGCTGCAAAGTCCCGCCCAGCCGGGCATTGAGTTGTGCAGGTCCGGACACTTCGGTTCCAAGCAAAGGGCCTGACTGTCCCAGGAAGCGGGCCAGTCCGGTGGTCAGGCGCAGCAGGTCGGCAATCTGGACCGAGACTCGCCCGGACACACGTCCACTGGGTTTTTGCCCGAGATTGGAGAGGGAGGAAACGCGGATGTCTGCATTCAGGGCGGCGCCGATAGTCTCGGCTTCACTCAGCCGGACATACGCCTGCCCCCCTTCCTTCCTGACAACCACCGATCCGCTCAGCGGCAGGGTGTCCCGGCTGGCCTGGCGTGAAGTCCCGGCCAGCTGAAAGTCAGCCCGGACGTCGGCTGCATCCAGGTCGTCCAATGCCCAGGCCGCCTCAACGCGGCCTCTCACCTGACTCGCGATTCGGACTCCGATATCCAGGCCTCTCATCAGCCCTCCCAGATCGAGCCGGGAAGCATTAAGAAAGACGGTGTTCTGCCCTGCCCCCTCGGTGGACAGGCTGGCCTGCCCCCGAAGCTCGGCTTCGGGAGACCGGACCGAGAGGTCGGACAGCATCAGCCGCTTTTGTGCCATGTCCCACAGCACCCGGCTGGAAAAGCTCACCTGCTCAAGAGCACGAAAAGAGACGTTCTGACCGGTCACCCGACCAGACACCTCGAGGGTGTCGAGGGTATTCCGAACCTCCCCGTCCCACTCTACGCGACCAGCCACCGGTGGACTGACTCCTGCCAGAGCCGAAGCCCGCGCCAAATCGCCGTGTGCCGACACTTTGAGCCCTAGATTGGGCTTTCCCAAATCGTCGACCGTCCCCTGCACCTGGATACTTGCGGTGGGGTTCGTCACCCCCAGGTGGTGGACAACTACCTTCTCGAGGTTACTCGGCACTGCCGCCTGCAGGCTGATATGGCTGCTCGGGATTTCCCTATCCTTCTGTTCGACGAGGCCGTCCGCGTCCAGCTTGATTTCGTGGTTTAGCGTCGACCAGGCGCCGTCGATGCGCATCCGCCAGTTTCCGAGACGGGCCTGAAGGCCGGTTCGATCGTCGCGGAACAGAAATGAGCCATTCCCCAAGCGTAGAGACTTGACTAAAAAGTCGGGCAAGCCGCCCGACTTTTCCTCAACATCCCGCGGGCTGACCGGAATGTTTCTGCGGCCGTCTTTGAGGATCACAATTCGCACTTCCGGCGAGTCGATTCGCGCTTCCTCGATCTGGAGGAAGCCGCGCAGCACCAGACTCATCAGGCTGAGATCGACGTACATCCGATCAGCGGTGAGGATGGGAGGGAGATCAGGGGAGGCACGGGACGTGAGTCGCGCTTCTCGAAGGCTGACCGCCAGGTCGAACAGGTTGTATCGTATCTCTTCGGTGTCCAGGCGGATCCCCTGGTTGGCGAAAAGGTAGTCCTGCAGCCAACTCAGAACCCGCTTACGTCCCGGGCCGGTGTGCAAGAAGCCGATACCAAGAACCACCGTCAGGAACACAAAAAGCGTCAGGGCCAGAAGAACCTTGGCCCTCCAGTCTCTTTTCATTGAGATCTCCAGAGCGAGTCCTGGGAGTCCCGGCCTGCTATCGTGGTGCGGAACGGACGGAAGGAACAGCGAACAAACGAGAACCGCCAAGATTCAGGCTTTCTTCAATTATATGGTTGATGAACAGATGAGGCATAGAAAGTGCAAAAGGGACCAACTTTCTGGAGAGACCTTCAGTCTAAGGGAATGACGTAAGAACCCTCACACCGGCTGATCCCCGGGAAAGGCGTCCCTCGTGGGGCGCCTTTTTTTGTTCTGAGTGACAGGGTGACGGCGGTGACACGGTGACACGGCGACGGGTGACGGCGCTTGAGTCGTATCCCTGCATCGCTCTATCCTCCGTCAGTTAAACCGGTGTATCGAGGGGTAGTTATTGAGTCGAAACAGCATGCCAAATTGCTGAACTTGACACACACAACTCGTCACCCTGTCACCTTGTCACCCTGTCACCTCCATCGGGGCTTGGCTGACGGGCATGATCGGGGAAAACAAGCAGCGGCTATCAGGCGACCGCGCGGCGGTATTGCTTGGAAGCGGCCAGTGCTCCCTGGATCATCATGAACTCACCGAAGTTCTCGCTGGTCAGCAGTCCGACGAGGTTACCGTCTCTAAGGACCGGTATCGTGTTGCAGGCACACTCGTTCAGGCGGGCCAGAGCGACCTCGAGCATTTCGAAGGCATCAACCACAGCGAAGTTGTGGCGCATGACGTCGGCAACCGGCGTCCCCAGCGGCTTCTGAGCCAAAGCCTTGACCAATTCCGTACGGGTCAGGACACCGGCCAGGCGACCACGCTCCGTAACCGGAAAGTCCTGCTGCGCGCCGGCCAGTATCATGTCGACGGCACGGCCCAGACTGTCTGACGTTTCCAACACTCGGAACTCGGTTTGCATGGCCTGGCTTACAGGGATCCCGGCAAGCGAGGTTCGCATCTCGACCAGGCTGGCTTCCTGGGCGGCCCCGATCCAGACAAAAAACGCGACAAAGATCAGAAACGGATTGGCCAGGAACCCGACCAGGCCGAACAGGAGGGCCATCGCCTGCCCGATCGTGGCCGCCAGTTGCGTCGATCGGACATAGCTCAGCCTGGTGGCCAGCAGAGCCCGCAGGACCCGACCGCCGTCCATGGGAAACGCCGGCAACAGGTTAAAGGCCACCAGAAACACGTTGAGCAGCATCAGTCTCTCGACGAAAGACCCTTGCGAGATGCTCACGTCCCCGAGCGCCTGCCAGGAACCTGTGACATACTGGACGAGGAACAGCGTTCCGGCGATAGCGACGTTGACAGCCGGACCTGCCAGCGCAACCCATAGTTCTTCACGCGGGTCGTCCGGCATCCTCTCGAGCCTTGCCACACCGCCGATGGGCAGCAGTGTGATGTCGCGCGTCTTGATTCGGTAGCGCCGAGCTGTGAGCGCGTGACCGAGCTCATGGAGCACCACGCAGGCAAAGAGCGCCAGGACGAACACGATCCCCGCCAAAGCGGCGCCGAACGACTGTCCTCGAAGCCAGTGGGAAAGTGCAACCCACACAATAATAAGGACGAAAGTGGCGTGAATATAGACGGGAATTCCAAACAGTGAGCCGATTCTCCAGGACCATCTCATAGACAATGACTCGGGGAAGAGGGTTAGCAAATATAAGGATTACGCCTTTGTAACCCTAGCTTAAGAGATGCCGTTGGACACCCAAGGTTTCGAAGTGGGGTCCAGGGCCAGGGCTCGCGCCGGGCCTGAAGTGGACGAGTTCGCGCTCTTCCGGTACTTGCAAGCACCGCGCCGCTGAACTGTCGCACCCTAACCTCGATCTATCAAGTGGAGGAAACGCATGACAACAAGCGGATTGAGAATAGTCCAGACACTGTTTCTCTTCGGGTGTCTAGGCCTACCGATAGCGGCTCAAAACCAACCTGCGCCGAACTCCGATCTCGATGCCCTCATGGCCAAGGTCCTCGAGAAGCGTGAAATCGACTGGGACCGGCTGCATAATTACGTCTTCAGAGAAAAGGAAGAGCTCGAGCTTCGCGGCTTCGCATCGGCGCCCATGGAGAGCTGGCGACGCGAATACCTCTGGCTGGTACGGGACGGCTACCTGGTGCGAAGCCCTGTCAAAGCCAACGGGGTCAACCTGTCCGCCGAGGAACAGGCCAAAGCGGAACGTGAGTGGATCGAGCGGCAAAAGGGCAGAAAGAACACGTCCTTGGAGCGGGAAGCATTTTTTGGCTTCAAGTTTCAACCCGGCCGCTACCTGCTGGCCGGGAAAAAGAAAGCCGGCGGACGCGAGGTCTTGGTCATCGAATACTACCCCAGACTCGGCGATCTCGATGACGACGAGGACGACGGCAAATCCGACAGTCATGACAACCAGCAAGAGCGGCGCGGCAGGTCGACAAAAGAGGAAGAAACCGAGGACTACTACGAGCGGATGTTTGAGAAAACACTGGTCGTCACAATGCTCGTGATACCCGAGGAAAACCAGATCCTGCAGATGGGGTTCGACAATATCCGGCTCGACTTTCTGCCCGCCCGCTGGCTGGTCCGTGTCGATGATTTGAAGGCGCACCTCACCATGCACAAGCCTTTCGAGAATGTCTGGCTTCCCCAAGCGATCCGCGCTTCCGGTGAGTTGTCCACCGCGAACGGCTCGCTGACCGTCCGCTATCTGCGTGAGTTCTACGACTACAGGAAAACCGACGTCAAGGTCCGGTTCTGGTACGAGAGACCTCGCCCCCAAGAAGGGAAGCCATGAAACGCAGCTTGTTTCGTTTCGGTTTGCTGATACCGTTCGCGATCGTCCTGTCTCCCGCCGGCCTGGCTGAGATCGTCGAATCGGTCCGCCTTCAGGGCAATTTCAAGACCCCGGATGCGGAAATCCTTCGTCTGGCGGGGATTTCGATCGGGTCCGATCTGGGGAATGTCTCACTCCCCGAGGTCGAAAAGCGGCTCCTCGCCAGCGGGCATTTCGATTCGGTCAAGGTCGCCAGGCGGTACCCCTCGCTGGTCGACAGCGGAACAGTGGTTCTGCTCATCGAGGTAAGGGAAAAGCAGACCGTCAAAGGCCGGTTCATGATGATGCCCATCCTGTCGGGGAGCGACGAGTACGGCCTGACGTACGGCGCCCGCTTCTCGACAATTGACCTGCTAGGCTCCGGAGAACGCGTCTCTTTCCCGCTGACCTGGGGCGGAGTCCGACAGGCCGCCGCCGAGGTTGAATTTCCGCGCAAAGTGCCGGGTTTCGCCTCGCTCTTTGCCGGAGGCGGGGTCAACTGGAAAGAAAACCCCCATTTTGAATTGGGTGATCTGCGGAAAGAGTTTTTGACAGGCGCCAGGAACCGGTTCGGCCCGTTGGTTTACGAGGTATCAGGCGGCTGGAGTGATGTGAATTTCGGCGAGCTGCATGATCGGTTTCTGTCTTACGGGGCCCAAATCGCGCTGGACACCCGCCAGGATATCAATCTGCCGCGAGATGCGATCTACCTCGGGTTTGGATGGAGACGTATGGCACTTGCCGACATGAGACCCGATTTCAATCTCTACAGAACCGATCTTCGAGGCTACAAAGGACTGTGGGGCCAGGCCATCCTAGCGGCCCAGGTCCTTTACGACAAAGCCGATGGTCCTCTGCCCGACTACGAACGGCCTTTCCTCGGCGGGGCTTCAACCCTGCGGGGGCACGAGCCGGGCGAGCTTGTGGGCGATAACCGGGTCGTGTCTTCGGTGGAGCTGCGCCTGCCCATGACTTCGCCCCTCGCTATTTACCACGCCGGCTTCGACGCCTTCTGGGACTCCGGCGCCGTATACAATGACGGCCAGTCACTGGCAGGTTCGCAGTTCAAACACGGTGTCGGCGTCGGTGCTTTCTTCCTGATCGCCGGCTTCGGGCTCAAAGTCGACCTGGCCCATGACCCGAACGGTTCGTTCCGGGTTCATTTCAGTACGGGCTTCCGGTTTTAGCCCGTGAACGTCTGACGGCCATTCAATCCCTTGGATGCCGATCCAAGTAATTGACGCGCTGCGGCATGGGAGGCCCCTGCGATTCGCCGCGTTGCGCCTTTTTCTCCTTCCTGCTCAGAGTGTTAGTACCCCCCAATAGCGGCTGGTACGGCGATTGCCTAGTCTGTGTATAAGCTACATGGTCTTTACACAAACATAACCTTTTTCAGGCAGAGTGATTTGTCTGCCAGTTCTTTTGGAGGATCGCGAATATGCGAGGAAAGCTTAGTTTGCTGCTCGGGGTGGTCTTCCTTTTCGCCGGTCTGATCAGTGGTTTTGCCCAGGTCTTGACCTCTCAGGTCACAGGGAGAGTCATGGACCAGACGGGGGGCGTCCTGCCCGGAGTAACGGTCACCCTGATGAATCTTCAGACGAACGTCGCCGAAACTGCGGTAACGAATGATGACGGCGGCTATACCTTTCCACAGGTCTTGCCCGGTTCTTACAGGGTGAGCGCCGAGAATCCTGGATTCAAAAGGGCCGCGGTCGAGCCGGTCCAGGTCGAAGTGCGGGTCCCGGCCACGGTCGATCTCAGAATGGAGGTCGGCGGCGTGACCGAGGAGGTGGTGGTGACCGGGTCGCAGGCCCAGGCGGTCATCAACATCGTCAACGCGGAAATCAACACGATCGTGAACCGCGCCCAGATCGAAGAACTGCCCCTGAATGGCCGTAACGCTGCGCAATTGGCCTTAATGCAGGCGGGCGTGACCGGAGCCAGCGGTGCCGCCCGAGAGGCGTCCGTTAACGGGATGAGAGGAACTTTCAACAACCTGACACTGGACGGCGTGAACAACCAGGACAACTTCATCCGGACGGATGCCTTCTTCGGAGTAATTCCGTTGAGGGAGAGCTTCGTGCAGGAATTCAACATCACGACGTCCAATGCGGATGTGGACGCCGGAACCGGCGGCTCGCAGACGATGATGGTCACTCGCTCGGGATCCAACGACTACCATGGCCAGCTGGGCTACTACCATCGAAATGACGCGCTAAATGCGAACAGCTTTTTCAACAATGCCACCGGCCTGGAAAAGGAGAGGGTCCGCAATCACCAGTACGGGGGGAGCCTGGGTGGGCGCATCATTCCGAACAAGCTGTTCTTCTTCGTGAACTACGAGCAGGAGAAGGACCCTGCCACTCTTTCCGTGGCCCGGATCGTCCCGACGCTGGCAGCCCGCCAGGGGAATTTCAGCTACCTCGACAACTCCGGGACCCTGCAAACCGTTAATCTCTTCCAGCTAACCGGGATCGCGCCCGATCCGCAGGTCCAGTCCTTACTGGACCTGATTCCCGAGCCGAACGATCCCAGCCTGACCGACAATCCGAATTTGTCGGGTTTCCGGTTCAACAGCCCGGCCAAAAACGATCAGGACTGGCTGAATGTCCGGGTCGACTTCGAGCCTTGGCGGAACCACGCGTTCACGGGAGCGTTCCACCAGTTTCGTTTCGAGTTACCCAACGATCCCTTCAACAACGTGGACGCTCGCTTCCCCGGTCTTCCGGGCATGGGACAGGAATCAACCCGGCGGCTGGGCTCGGGGTCGTGGAGGGCGAACCTTACCCCGACGATCAACAACGAGCTGCGGTTCGGTGTCCAGTGGGCCCCGGTGGAGTTCACCACCCAGGAGACGTTCGAACGCGGGTATCAGATCTTGTTCTCAGATGCCGGCCTCGGGGAGACCAACCTGTTCGAAAACCCGATCCAGAATTTCATGCCGCAGGGACGTAACGCCCCGGTCTACGACCTTCTGGAGAATCTGAGTTGGGTCAAGGGGAATCACACGTTCAAGTTTGGAGGAAACTACCGCGCTCTTCGCGTCGATCAGTTCAACAGCGCCGGGACTATCCCTCAATACATTCTCGGTTTTGGAACCGGGAACCAGGACCCGCTGACCGCCTCCCTTTTTCCAGGCGGCATCTCGGGCGACGATCTGGCGACTGCCTCCCAGTTACTGGGCATCCTGGGTGGTTTCATCCAGACGTCCCAACAGACTTTCAACGTAACCAGCCGGACCTCGGGATTCGTCCAAGGCGCGCGGGAAGACAGGCTGATCAAGCAGAACTTTTTCGGGCTCTTTGGCGGTGACAACTGGCGATTGACTCCCAATCTGACGGTCCATTACGGGCTCCGCTGGGAATTCCACGGAGTTCCGACGGAAGACCAGGGACTGGCGCTCATGCCGGTGGGTGGCGCTGAGGCCGTGCTCGACCCGAATGCCATCGTCGACTTTGCCGGCGAAGGCACCGGGCGCGACTTTTTCAACAACGATCTGAACAACCTCGCACCCAATGTCGGTATTGCCTGGCGCCCATTCACCAAAACCGTCTTTCGCGCCGGCTATTCGATTGCCTACGTGATTGACAACAACATTACGACCGTGACGAATGCGCTTACAGGAAACGGCGGACTGAGCCAGGACGTGACCAGCCGGGCAATAACAGGAACCCTGGGCGGCGGTGTTCCGCCCATTGCAACTCCCCAATTCAGAATTCCGCGAACCGCGCTGGAAGGCCTGCAGGCGGATCCCGCAGCAGCCCTGTTCACCATCAATCCAAACCTGCGCGTCCCTTATGTTCAACAATGGAGCGTCGGAATCCAGCATGAAATCCTCCCCGATACCGCGGTAGAAGTCCGCTATGTGGGCAATCACGGAGTCAAGCTGACTCGAGCCCTGGACCTTAACCAGGTCCGGTTCCCGGCCGAGTTTGTCGAGGATTTCAGCCGGGCCCAGCGCAACCTGGCGGCCAACAACAACCCACTGGTGGGTGAGGAGCTCACATTCTTCCCTCAGCTTGGGGCCGCAGCCGAGTTTTTCATGGGCAACAGCACGGTCCGGAACTGGATTCGCAACGGGGAGATCGGGAACTACGTGGGGAATCTCCTCGTCTTGAACCGCGACTTGTTCTTTACCGATTTCGGTGGTGCGGATCTCGGCTCGAGCGTCAGCTCAGGGGTCTTCCTGCCGAACCCGAGCACATTCGTGGCTGACATCGTCGATAACAACGCCTTCGCGAAATACAACGCCCTGCAGGTCGAGATCCGCCGGCGTTATCGCCAGGGTTTTACCGGGCAGTTCAACTATACGTTCGGCAAGGTGCTGACCAACTTCGCAGGGAGCCAAAGCAACTTCCGGGGGTATTTTGACAATGCCCAGCAAAACCTGGAGATCATGCGGCCCGACTATGACATCACGCACACGTTCAACGGGAATTTTGTCTGGGAAATCCCGATCGGCAGAGGCCGAGCCTGGGACACAACTGGGCTGCTTGACACCCTCGTCGGAGGCTGGAACCTGGACAGTATCGTAAGGGTCCGTTCGGGCGAGACGATCAACATTGTTTCCGAACGCGGCACAATCAACCGCGGCGGGACCCGTGCCACGACCAACACGGCCAACCTCACAGGGATTAGCATTCAGGAACTTCAGGACCGAACCGGAATCTTCCGTGACGCGCAAGGTCGCGTTCTGCTCTTTGACCCCTCCTTGATAGATTCGGCCACCGGGCGCGCCAATCCTCAGTTCTTCCAGAATCCCGGTCTCCTCGAGGCGGGAACCCTTGGCCTCTCGCCCGTCAGCGGACCTTGGTATGCGACAACCGACATGGGCATTCGCAAGAGCTTCAGGCTGCCGATCACCGAAGAATCCAGGGTTCAGTTCCGCTTCGACGTCTTCAACCTTTTCAACCGCACGAACTTTGCAGTTCGAACGCAGCCATCGACAGCTCGCGGGAATGACTTGCTTGGTGTCGCCAACCGGCAGAACATCAACGGCAGCTCGTTTGGCGTGATTGACGATACCTTTGACGCTCGTCAGATACAGGTCGGGCTGAAGATTCTCTTTTAGGAGGATTCACCAAGGGTCGTAACCCCTCAGTTTTTTGTTCGGAGTGTGGCAGCAACGAGGAGAGAGGCCGGTGC
>JBHGBF010000380.1:0-3429 GCA_041946865.1 Acidobacteriota bacterium
GTTAGAACGCCGGCCTGTCACGCCGGAGGTCGCGAGTTCGAGTCTCGTCGGCCCCGCCAACCCCAAAATGGTGACACGCTCTCCAGGCGAAGACTACCCCACTATCAGGTCCGTGAGGCTGCGTTTCGGGACGTGATGCCGCTGCTCCTTGTCTCTCCAGTAACGGATGTCCCCGGACGGCGGAACCGATTCGATGATGACCGTTTCGGCAGGGCGTCCGAGCGCAAGCACCAGCAGGATTTCCAAGGAAGGAGCGATGTTCAGGGCGGCTCGCAACGCATCGCGCTTGATGGAAGCAATGATGCAGCCGCCCAAGCCCTTTTCCGTGGCCGCGAGCATGATTGACTGGGCGGCGATCCCGTGGTCACAGTCAAAGGTGGGGTGAACCGTCGTGTCTCCCAGAATGACGATGTACCCGGTCGGCCGTTCTCCGGCTGCCGGCCCCGGCCATTCCCGCAGGTATGCAGCCCACAAAAGATGCGGGAAAATCTTGGCGTTAGTTTCCGCCTCCCAAGACAGGAGGAACTTGAGCGGCTGCCGGTTTCCGGCCGACGCGGAAAGGCGCGCACAATCGACCAGGTCGGTCAGCTCCTCGCGGCTGATGGCCCGGCTCTCGTCAAAACGCCTGTAACTCCTGGTTCTGGTAATGAGTTCCTTGATCATCGCAGGCATTATAGACAGAGTCGGAGAGCCGCGCACGAGGACAAAACGCCTGGCGAGCCGTGCCCGAAGCAAGGACCTTTTTCAACTCCCGGCAAGGACTGATCAGGCGTCCGGGGCGATCGGCTCCTGGGAGTAGAAACTGTAGCTCCCTTTTCCGAGCCCCTTGGCCACGTACATGGCCGAATCGGCGGACTTCAACAGGGAGGCAACGCTGGCGCCGTCTTTCGGAAACACGCTGATGCCGATGCTGGCGCCCACTTCGACCTGCTGGTCGCCCAGATGAATGGGGGCAGAAACGGCCCGGATGATCTTCTCCGCAATGGCGGCCGCATCCAACGGTTTCTGGACATCGATGAGGATAACCGCGAATTCGTCGCCGCCGACGCGGGCAACCGTATCGCTTTCCCGCACCAGACCTTTCAGTCGTCTGGCTGTTTCGGCCAGCACCGCATCCCCAGCCTGGTGCCCGAGGGTGTCGTTGATGGACTTGAAGTTGTCAAGATCGATGTAAAGGACTGCCGTTTGTGTCCGGTAGCGCCTGGTTCGGGCCAGCGCCTGGCTGATTCGGTCCATGAAGAGCTGCCGATTGGGCAGGGCGGTCAGGATGTCATGCAGCGCCATGTACTCGATCTGCTGCTCGGCCTTTTTGCGGCCGGTGATGTCCATGTGGGAAACGACCGCGCCCGGGATGCCGCCTACGAGCGGAGTGACGCTCATGATGTACCAATTATCGGCGCCCGAGAGCCGGCACTGGTACTCTTCCTGGTAGTACTCGAGCCGCCCGTCCAGAACGGCCCGCACGCCCTCGTACATCCTGAGGTTCTGGCGCTGGTTGTCGGTCGTGCTGAGAAAGGTCTGGAGGTAATTGGCACCCACGCCGAAAGTCTCCGGGGCCAGACCGTAATTGGAGGCAAACCTCTGCCAGGCGGCGTTGCAGCTCACGATTTTTCCCTGGCTGTCCAAGACTGCTATTCTGGCGGCAAGCGATTCAAGCACGCTCTGGAACAGCTCTTTCTGCCGACGCAACTCCTCTTCGACTTTGGTTCTCTCCTCCAGTTCGACGGCGGCCTGCTCGCGGGCAATCTGGTAATCGTGAATCCGGTTGGTCAGGTCGGTGACATCCTGAACCGCAAAAAGCGCGCAATAGCTCTTGTTGTCCGCGGCCCGCACCGCGGACACGATGGTGTGCTGGACTCGCATCTTTCCGCTTCGCAGGGCCACCGGGACGATGTACTGATGGAGTTGCGAGGAAAAAATGGCCGGAGGACCGCCCTCGAAAACGTTCTGCAGGCGAATCCGGAGCAGCGGCTTGTTCAGGGTGTAAAAATGCTCGTCGAACCGATGACCCAGTATCTCTTCACGGGCGATCTTCGTCCACTGCTCCAGGCAACGGTTCCAGAACAGAACCGTGAAATCCTCCTTCAGGACGAACACCCCCACGGGGATGCAATCCAGGATGCGGAACCGTGATTCGACGAAATCACGCTCGTCCATAACTTAAACGAAGAATGAAGGGTGAAGGATGAAGCATGAAGGATGAAAGATGAAAGACGAACCGCAGAGGGGTCCCTGGAGCAAGGGTTCCGGATTCATCCTTCATCCTTCTTCCTTCATCCTTTGTGGTACTCGGCGTGATCTGCAATCATGCCGTGAATATGTGAAAGGAGAACATCGAAAGCGCCGACTTCAAAAATGATGATGATGTCACCCTCGATCAGAACCTGTTGGATCGAGAAGTGAGTCTGGGCCAGCAGCACAGTCGCATCGGGCTCCGCTGCCTGCCAGAGCCCCATGCTTTCAAAACGCCCTTCCTCGAAGCTCGGCGGCGCGTAATCGACCGGCTGGTTGAGAATGTTCGCGATCGAGCCCATCACCCCGTTCAAGACGATGTTGCCCACCTCCTGCAACGTGCCGATCCGGAGAAGATCGAAATCGGCTGTCGAAACGCTGTGGTCGTCAACCAGAATCGAAACCAGCTTGGAAGCGCTCCGAGAAGAGAAAATCAGCGCCGCCGTCCCGCTGAATGCCCCGCAAAACGCCATCTCCACGGCCGCCAGGTTGTCTTCTCCCAGATTGGCGGTCTGGACGTTCAGCTCTTTCTGGGTCAGAATCCGGACGTCCGGAACCTGCAGGACGATGTGATACCGGAGCATGCGGTTCAGGATTCCCGCCGCGCGCCCTACGCCGATATTGATCAACTCCTTCAACACATCAATCTGGTAAGGAGTGACCTCCATTGCGATCTCCTTTTGGCAAGTGACGGTCCAGGACTCCCTGCAGTTCTTCCTTATTGAGCGGCTTGTTGAGAAAAGCGGTAGCGCCCAGGTCCAGGCAGCGCCGCCGGGATGTCGCCTGGATGTCGGCGGTGAAGACAAAAATGGGTATCCGGTTGCCGCGCCTTTTCAGGACTTCGAGTGTTTCAAAGCCGTTGCAGCGGGGCATGATCAGGTCGAGGATGACCGCATCCGGCTTATCCTGCTCGATCCTGTCGAGGCCGCTCTGCCCGTTGTCTGCCTCGATGACCTCGTACCCGTTCTCCTTCAAGACCTTCGCGACAGCGTGGCGCTGAAACATTGAGTCGTCGACCACCAGGATTGTCGCCACAGTCAGTCCTCCCCCCGCTCGTTTGGACAACTACCGATTTGTCCCGGTAATCATAGCAAGCTGCGGCCGGATGTAAAGCAGAAACGCTGACAGCTCGCAACCGCTCAGTTTTCGGTTCGGGGGTCCGTAGGATCTGGTCCGTAGGATCGGCACGTTTATAGA
>JBHGBF010000381.1:0-4490 GCA_041946865.1 Acidobacteriota bacterium
CGACTTGCCGCTATATTTGTCCGAAACTGGGGGTATTTTGTACAAAAATTAGGTAGCTAAACAGACGGTGTGCGTGACAGCGACGCGGGCTACATCCTGCCCCGCTGTGTCGGCGTAAGATTCTCATCCGAATTTGGAACCAGGAAAGGTTCAGAACAGCTTCGACATGTTGATCTTGGTTTCGGCTTCGCCGTCTACGTCATAGACCCACTGCGGGACCTCTTCGAGCAGTGACCCGGCGGTCCGGTACATGGCCAGGATGTTTTCGAGCGGAGACCCCACCTGCACGGCATGCGAAGGCCCCAGGATGAGGCCGCCCTTCGGGAACAGGTCGAGCCTCAGCCGAACCTCACGCTCAATGTCTTGCGGCGTCCCAAAGGCCAGCTCTTTTTGCACGTCCATGCTGCCCTGAAACACAAGTTGGTCGCCAAAGCGTTTAGCCAAGCACGAGATATGGTTTTCCGGAGTCGTCGGCTGAACCACATCGTAAACATCCAGGCCCAGGGCAATCAGGCGGGGAAGGAACGCGTGCACGGTACCGCACATGTGCATCATGGTTCGGCATCCATGAGCGTGAACCATTTTGAAATACTTCTCGAGCTTCGGGGCGAAATGCCGGTCAAAAACATCGAAGCTGATCATCTGCCCTGTCTGATTTCCGAGGTCCTCGCCGATGTGGGCAAAATCGACCAGTCCCCCGGCCTCTTCGAGGATTCTCTCATGCATCCGGTAATAGAAGTTGAAGCGGTGTTCCATGATTGCGAGATAGACCGGGTTATCGGTGGCGAGGTCGATCATGACCTCCTCCATCCCGCGCGCCCGGGAGATCCCGTTTATGAAGTCCATGTCTCCAGCGGTCCCGCAACAAACTGCGAATCCCGCTTCGTGAAGCCGCCGAGCCTGCCGACCGACGGTATAATAGTCGAACCAGTCGGCGGACGGGAAATGGGACCGGTCCAGGTCCTCCAATTTCGAGACTCCCGCAAAGGGCTGGTAGACGGACTCCAGGTACCGGCCACCCTCAAACGCGGCGTACCGATACCGTTCCCCCCAATATCCCTCGACGCTGCCGTCCGGCATCGTGCGAAGCTCCGGGCCCACATAGACGGGCTCGACGTACCGGAAATCGTCGCCGAGCACAAGGAGCATCTGATCGTCATTCTTAAGACCAAAATGATCCTTGATCTCCCGGTTGATTTCCGGTGTTCCCTCGTGCTTAACCGGAATGCGATCGTAACCCTTCCGTTCACATGTATTGAGCACTCGTTCACGAGAATTCACGGGCCCTCCCTTTACACTCCCCCAGGTCGATGTATCAAAGGTTCGCCATGGATGACTAATCCTTCTCGCCACCCTGTTATAGCAGATTTAAGATATGGGTATACGAATCTTGTGGACTGCCTGCTAGATAACATGTACGCCGCGGAGCGTCTCGCTCTCATTCTCGAAGGCGGGCTTGATATATCAGGCCCGGGAGGGTAGATTCCGCACTGTTCCACGGTTCTGATCACCGAATAAGGATGGCCACATGAAAAAATGTTCAGGTCCAGGCGTTCCTTTCCTCTCATTGATTCTGGCGGGCAGCTGCCTGCTTTACGGGCAATCTGTCCAGCTCCACCGGGCGGTGAGGCCTTTTTCCGCGCCCACCCGGGTACTTGCTATGATGGTTTCTCACGAGAGCCTGAAACCGTCGGCTGTTGGCACCGAGCAGATACGCCAGCTCATGGATGGCACTGCGGCGATCTTCGACAGTGCCTCAAATCGCACTTTCAAGCTTGAAACGGTGATTGTGCCCGAGCCCGTCCTGCTACCCGGAGACTGCGGCGACTACAGCCTGAAAAAGATTCAGGAGCTTTATGCGGCCGCGAACCGGCAGGTACTGGAAAAATACGGAAGTCAGATGGATCCGAGTACTTTCCAGGCACTAATCTATTTTTTCCCCACCGACACGAACGCCGAGCCCTTCGGCATGGGGCAATGGAATTCCCGGTTCGGTTTCCGATACAAGCCCGCAGTCGTCAACCTGGGAGTGGGGGGAACACCGTTGCGGCCGGAGGCGGTCGCGCACGAGTTCGGGCACGCCTTTCTGACGTACGGCCACGCCGCCTCGGCTGACCCGAAAACAGGCGAAGTCCTGAGGTGGGCCGGCGACCCCTACGACGTGATGGGGTACGGGCTCAACCGCAGTCTGCACAACCCGTCGCACCTCGGATTTGCCTATCGCTATTATTGGGGCTGGGTCGCCGACGGGGAAGTGACGACCGTGACCAGACCCGGGACTCATCGCCTGGATCCCGGCAAAGCCCTGCTCACCGTGACCAGTCGGAATACGCCGGTCTGGCTCGAGTTGATCAAGGCGGAGCAAGCTTATGCGGGAGAGGCGGGCGGCGTGTTGGTTCGTCTTGACAGGGCGAACAAGGGAGGCATCTACCACGCCACCCTGGACATGACTCCCGAGACTTCGTTCCAGGCGGACCTGCACATGAAGCCCGGACAATCCATCGTGTTCGAGGGCCGCCGGATCACTTACGTCAAGAGCATCCCGAACCCGGCTTCCAAGACGCCGAGCGCCGAGATGAGAATTGAGGCTGAGGGGACGTGGACTGTGTCGGAAAATGACAGTACTTCGACGGGAGATAAACCGATCTATGATGCCCGGGTCTTCACCTGCGACGACCAGGGTTTCCTGACCCTCACGAAGGAGGGGGAGGCGAGCGGCTGGCGCCAGCTCTTCAACGGCCGCGACCTCACAGGCTGGGAGCCGGTCACCGACCCGAAGGGCTACGTGGTGCGGGACGGAATGCTGGTATTCCCGTCAACCGGCGCCGGCGGCTATATCCGAACCGCCAAGGATTATAAGAATTTCGAGCTTAGGCTGGATTTCAAGATCGGTCGACTGGCCAACAGCGGCGTCTTCCTCAGGGGGGACAGAGCAAAACCAGACCCCACGTCCTCCGGCTGTGAAGTACAGATCCTGGACGATTTCAACTGGGAGCAAGATACGGGGTACAAACCCCAGGAATGGCAATTTACGGGCGCTCTCTATGCCTCGGTCGCACCTGGCGTAAAGGCACTCAGACCGCTGGGGGCCTGGAACACTTATCAGATCACGTACGTCGGATCCCGCCTGAAGGTAGAGCTGAACGGGCAAGTCCTCTATGACGTCGATACCTTCCAGGTGCCGATACTGCACGGGAACGCGCCGGCCTTTCGCGACCGCGCGCCGAGCGGATTTATTGGTCTCCAGCGTCACGCCCCGGACAAAGTCCAGGGCGATGCGTACGCCTGGTTCAAGAACATCTACATTCGGGAGATCGGCAAATAGAGTCCCCGTCGCCGGCGGCGGAAGGCCTTCTGCCCTGGACTTTATACATATCTCGCGACCGCTTTCCAGTGTGGAGGCGGGCACCGTCCTCACATGCGCGCAGTTATGACTCGGATGTATTGCCGGGAAATCACGATTGTGTACGGCCTCACCGAGGCATCTCCAGGTATTACACAGACCACCCCGACGACAGCCCCGATGTGAGGGCTGTCAGTGTGGGGCGGCCTTTAGAGGGTGGCGAAGTCCGAATCGTCGATCCCGACACCGGCAGGGATCTGCCGCCAGGAACACCGGGTGAGCTTCGGTCTCGCGGCTATAACACCATGAAAGGCTACTACAAGATGCCGGTAGAGACCGCCCAGGCGATCGACGGTGAAGGCTGGCTTCGTACCGGAGATATTGCAGTCCTGGACGAAGCCGGCAATTACAGGATCACCGGGCGTCTCGACCTGCAAATGGAGGGCATCGGTCTGTTCCTCGACGGGGAATTGATGGCATCGGCCATCAGCGCCGAGACCGTGGGGGGCCCGTTGAACTCGATACGATGGCTGGCTGAAAGCCTCCTTTCACGCGGGGAGAGCCTGAGGGCTGGAGATATCGTCATTCCCGGTTCGGCGGTGAAGCTGGTCACGGTCCCGAGGGGGGCCCTTTCCCCCCGCCGGGCTCCCGCTTAATCTCAAAAGTAACCCGCGTTCCCTCAGACACCGATTCGAATTCTAACCCGGGCTCCAAATCCCTGAGATGGAAGAAGTATTCATTCCCGTCGTCATCTCTGATGAATCCAAACCCCCGGTCTACTACCTTCTTCTTCACGGTACCAGTCAGAATCGCGGGTGTGGCCGCCCCGCAGCCGTCAGACGAGGTCGGCATCTCGTCGCGCGCCGCGCTCACGCACTGCCGTTGTGCCTCCTCCTTCTGCCTGTCGAACTCGGCTCTACAAGCATCACAGAAGAACCTCTGCCCTTTGCGAGGGCGGAAGGTGGTCCAAACACCCCGGGCACCTTTGTGAATAGGCGATTGGCAGTCAAGCTGGTGAGGTTCGTATTTCAAACCCGTCCTGCAACACGTCAGGCGGCTCGGCAAGCGTATCTGTATCGCCAGCGTCAGACGGATCTTCCTGCGCGCGTAGTTAGGTAACTCGCACACTTTGAATGTCTTAAGGGCG
>JBHGBF010000382.1:0-4477 GCA_041946865.1 Acidobacteriota bacterium
AGGATGCGCTCATGCCCTCTCATAAAAAAGTCATACACAACTCTTGACTATATCTCGTCGTCCCAAGAATTCCGGCGTCTAATGTCTACAGGGACTGCCATCGAGTTTGTGGCACGTCTTTCTACGTCTGGTTCACAGCAGCTTCTGCGGACAGTGGCACGGTTTCGAAAATTTGCGCAGCTGCTATCAGCATCCCTGGCCCGCGTCACGCGACTTACGATCGACCCCCGCCAGGAACTTGGTTCGTGCCGGAGTGCCGGGTGCACCGCGGTGAAACTGACCGCTCACAAGGCACACAGAGTTTCTGATCTCCGAATCACTGGAACAGCGATCCTTTCGGCGGTCACGTAGTCGAACCGATCCGCGCCGCTCAGCCTGCAGGTCTGGATCAGGCTCATGAAGGTATCCCATCTCTGCCCCGTTCAGAGTCTTATAAAATAAAGAGTTCTGGCGGTGAAGAATCTGCTTGAGCGGGCATACCATCAAGACCGTCGCGCGCACAATCGCCAAAAAATACCGAAACGTCGAGAGTGAAAAGGGCCGCAAAGTGTTTCCGGCCCTCGGTCTTATCTCGCGTGCCTGGCGAGATTCGAACGGGCGACCTAGGATTAGAAGGCGTCCTTTCGGCAAGAATGATGACCGAAGGGGGGCGGATTTTGTCACCTTCCGGGACCGGCGCCAATGCCGGAAGGTAGCAAAACCGGCCGGATTCTGTCATGCAGCCTTGCCGAAAACACACAAAAGATCGCCTACCACGACGCGGGTCACGCCGTCACCACAATCAAGCTGGCTTCGGAGTACGCGACCATTATCCGTCGCAATGAACTATGATCAGTATCTCGGCCCGACTCTGACTTGGCCGGCGCCCGCCAGCGGACTGATCAGCCGCTTCATGCGCCGAACCTTACGCCGTGATCTTCAAGCGGTTCCGCGCCAAATCGCTCGGCCATGCGGACAGGTTCGGATTCGGACGATGCGCACGCGGCCACAACTGGTGAAGCAGATGGCACACCAGACGAACCGCGACCCTGAAGCCGGCTGGCAAGAGGGACGGGCCAAGACCAAGGAATTCGTGAAGCTCCGGCTGCCACAATTCACCGGGTCGCTCAGGAACTGCTCCAGCGCGGCGTCTTGTACGTGAACGAACTCTTAGTTCAAAGGCTCGATCTGCCCTTGGCCGCATGGGTCAAGGAAGGGGGAGCTTGAGGCCATGAAGAAAGCCCTGAGTGGAACGAAGGAATAAGGGGAGGGAGGAATTGGAGGTGCTTTATGGGATCGATTTACAGAAGGAAAGGCAGTCCGTTTTACTGGATCAGCTACTATCAAGACGGCCTGCAAAAGCGCGAATCAAGCGGCTCCGACAAGATCAAAAAGGCCAAGGAGCTACTGAGGAAGCGCGAGGGCGCGATACCGCGAGCTGAGCGTGATCCGGCGGGCTTTCACGCTCGCCATCAAGGCCGGTCTCCTGTTCCACAAGCCGTATTTCCCAATGCTGAGGGAAGACAACGCCAGGCAGGGCTTCTTGGAGCTAGAGCAGTTCGAGATGGTGGTTCCGAAGCTGCGGAAGCCGCTTCAGCCGGTCGCTCGTTTCGCCTATATCACCGGCTGGAGGATTGCGAGCGAGATCCTGCCGCTTCAGTGGCGCCAAATCGATTTCAGCGCCGGGACCGTGCGTCTCTTCCCCGGCATGACGAAGAACCGCAAAGGCCGCGTCTTCCCGTTTACACGCGATCTGCGGGCCGTACGGGAAGGCCAATGGACCGAAGCCGTGCGCTTGAAGGCCCGAGGCGTCACATGCCCCTACGTCTTCAATCGCAAGGGCAAGGTGATCCGCGACTTTCGGGCCGGGTGGCGCAAAGCCTGCGAGAAGGCCCAAATCGCCGGGCGCATTCCCCACGATCTCAGGAGAACCGCAGTCAGGAATCTGGTGCGCGCCGGAGTCCCGGAACGTGTCGCCATGCAGTTGACCGGGCATCTGACCCGCAAGCGTCTTCGGAGAAGCTGGCTCACGCGATCCCCGACGCCCGCGTCGTGCGAATGAGATCGATCCTTCGACCGGGACTCGCCGCTTGACAATCGACTCGCCTTAAAGACTAACCAACCTCGCATTTTTCCGCGTCTTTTTCCGCGGATTCCTTTCCCGCGTTTCATCCGCGGGAAAAATTTTCTTTCGTAGATTTTTCAACCAAGGTCGCGGCCCTTCCCGAACCCCACCCCGCCCGACAAACCTAGCAAACGCAGCGATTTACTGCGGTCTTGGATTTGCTCGATCTTATCGGATCTTACCGGGTTTTGTTGGCGTCTTAATCACACCTGCAAGCACACGAAGAGCCACTCGGGAGCGGGGCACGCGGATAGTGTGGCGGGGGTGATGCGGGGAAAGGACTTCACAGGTGCCAAAATGGAGTCAGCGTGAGCCCCTGTCTCTTTTCATCCGATTGATTGATCGCCTGCAGAGCGGACTACTCTATTCAGGCGAGAAAACGTCCAGGCAGGCAGAGATCCCGCCTCCATGTTTTCACCCGTCGCAGATTATTCACGGCCATCCTGTAACACGCGCTGTTTCTCAAACAAGCAGCCAGCAGAGCCTCGGTCACGAGCCGCGCTTTTCGAATGGAATCAGTCCCCTTAGCTCGATCCAAGGCTCTTGCCGCCTTCAATTTAAGGACCGAAAAAGGCCCAGTGGACATCGGAGATGGAAGCATCTTCGGCGATTTGGGCCTGATTGCCCAGGCCTTTTTCGGTGATTCGCGCTCGAAACAGTCTCGCGTCTATCCGAAAATATGCGTCATCACCCTGAATGAGCAAGACCTCACTGTCTGCGTTTCCAGTCTCCTGTGTGTAAAACCGCCCGGAAGTGACTTCAAAAAACAGAAGAAGGCCGGGGACTTTCAACCCGGCATTGGCTATGCGGGCCTGCGCCGGGATGCCGGTCGAGGTGTTGCCTGGCCGCGGCCCGGGAGACTCGGCACTGGGCTCCACGGCTAGTTCCACGGCATAGCCGGCCAGCCAGGGGCCAAACGTTCGAAACGTGCCCAGGGCGGTCGGCAACAAAAGCGGCTTCCACATCCCGGTTTGCTTGTTGGCTATGTAGACGGTGGTGCTTGTGGCCTTCTTGAGCTCTTCGCGCCCACGGACCCCAACGAATCCAGCCTGATACCTGTTGTTCGCGAAAACGCTGACTGTTTTATAGGGGACAGCGGGCACTGAACCGGAAATCCCCAAATCCAAATCCACCACCAAAGACTGGTCAATCCGCTTGTACAGGCCACGATCCGCAGAGACCGACACTAGTAGTTGATCGGTTCCGTCCGTCACGACTCCAGGAGCACCCATAAGCACAACATGCTGGAATGCGGTCCAAGGTAGTGGCTGTTGTTGTCCCGGGGGGGTGAGTGGCAGCCCCACAAGCGTTCTCTTGCTAGCCAGCGCCAGCTGGGCAGCCACCGTCAATCCTTTACCAGAAAGTTCAACCAGGTGCGCCTCGGTATAGATTGCCCCGGGGTCCATTCTTAGCATTCTGACGTCGACCTTCTCCGGCTCATCCATCCAAACTAGGTGGAACTTGATTCCTTCTCCTTTTTCGTACGCGGCCGCCTGTTGGATCAACACAATGCGTTGACTCTGATAATCCCTAATGAATTCACTCCCCTGCTCGGAAGAAGTCACAGTACGGACCTCTTTCAGCTGCCTGCCTTCCAATCGATAAAGGACCGTGGCGAAAGTCAATGGCCCTTCCGAGAATGGACAACCACGCACCAGATATAAACGTCGGGACTCAGGCTGGCCCTGGGAGAACGTCGGAAGCACAATGAGCCAAGAGATCACCGCAACGAACAGGCGAATGAACCGGACAGCTTTCCTATTCAGATGTTGTGCAGACACGGTTGACATAGTTTATTCCTGACTCGTTGGTCTTGTTGAGTTTCCAATATGGAGCTTCACCAGGTAGCAGTCCTGTGTTTTTCCAGGAGATATAATTGGCTGCCGCACCGTTGAATTGCTTGATCCAGATTGCGTCTCTATAAGATTTCTCGCCAGCTGCAGGGGCATAGGCGAACGTAAACGTACCCTCGATGCTGCTTTCAGGAGGTTGGACCGGGTTTTGAGGATTACCTGCGTTGTAATCGCTAAACTGTTGCACTTGACGGTCCCAGAAAGCGGTTGCTCCGCTGGTCGGCGCATCCCGTTTCGAGTCCAAGATGGATTTTCCTTTCGTTACATTCGCTTTCCAATTCCAGTATTGCGCCGCACTGCTTGGAGGTGTTACCTGAAACAAACCGTATCCTCCATCATGCCCTCCGTTAGGCAGTGGGTATCCTAGGCTATCGAACTGCCGGTATCCACTCTCGTGGTTTGCCATCCGCTTGGCAAACCAATAGGACGTTGCCGGCATGGTCAAGTCAATCTCGTTCTTGAGAGATATAGTCAAGAGTTGTGTATGACTTTTTTATGAGAGGGCATGAGCGCATCCTCG
>JBHGBF010000383.1:0-3359 GCA_041946865.1 Acidobacteriota bacterium
GCCGATCCTACGGACCAGATCCTACGGACCCCCCGAACCGAAAACTGAGGGGTTACCCATAGGGAACAGATCAGCTTGACGGGCGGGCGCTCGGACAGGTGTAATTGAGAACCTGTGACCACTTCTCTGCTTGCTGCCACGTTGATCGCCGCCTTGGGCGGACTGCTTTTTGGCTTTGACACGGCCGTGATCTCCGGGACAACTGACTGGCTCACGCGGGTCTACAACCTGAGCTCGTTCGGTCTCGGTTTTACCGTCGCCAGCGCCCTGATTGGAACAATCCTGGGCGCCGTGGGCGCGGGGAAACCGGCGGACGCAATCGGCAGGCGGCGAACGCTGGTGGCCATCGCGGTCCTCTACTTTGTTTCCGCGGTAGGAACCGCGCTCGCCTGGGACTGGTACTCGTTCCTCTTTTTCCGTTTTGTCGGCGGACTTGGAGTTGGCGGCGCCTCCGTGGTCTCGCCCATGTACATAGCCGAAATCTCTCCCGCCGGGCTGCGCGGACGGCTCGTTGCCGTCACGCAGTTCAATATTGTCTTCGGTATCCTGCTCGCCTTTTTCTCCAATTACGTGATCAAGGAGATGAGCATCGGACCAACTGAGTGGCGCTGGATGTTCGGCGTCGAAGCCTTCCCGGCCGCTGCCTTTTTCCTGCTTCTATACCTCACGCCCGAGAGCCCGCGCTGGCTGGTCGCCCAGCGGCGCCCCGACGAGGCACGAGGCGTACTGGCGGGCATGGGGACGGACACAGGGAGCGTGGAACAGGAAATCGGGGAGATCCAGAAGTCCCTGGATCTTGAGCATCACACCCTGCGCGAGCCGCTTTTCCAGAGGAGTTACCGGACGCCCGTGCTGCTGGCCATAGCCATCGCGATGTTCAACCAACTCTCGGGCATCAATGCCGTCCTCTACTACGCGCCCCACATCCTGAAGCTGACCGGGGCGGGGGACGACACGGCTTTTCTGCAGGCCGTCGCGATCGGCGGGACCAATCTCGTCTTTACCATGGCGGCCCTGGCCGTGATCGACCATTTCGGGCGCCGCACCTTGATGCTTGCCGGGTCGATCGGCTATATCCTCAGCCTGGGCATGACCGCCGTGACGTTCTACAAATACGCCGGCGACTTCACGCCTGCGGGCGGCGCGCTCGTGCTGATCGGACTCCTCGTCTTTATCGCCTCGCACGCGTTCGGGCAGGGAGCCGTGATTTGGGTCTTCATCAGCGAGATCTTTCCCAATCGGGTGCGCGCTCGTGGGCAGGCGCTCGGCAGTTTTACACACTGGATTATGGCGGCGCTGATCTCCTGGACGTTCCCCATGATGGCCGAGCTGTCCGGGGGACACGTCTTTGCCTTCTATACGCTGATGATGGTGCTCCAGCTGCTCTGGGTTCTGCTCTTCATGCCGGAAACCAAAGGCATCCCGCTCGAGCAGATTCAGAAGAAACTGGGGATTCAGTAGACAGACAAAGGGGTGATTAGATCATGAAGAAGAATGCTCTCTCGATTCTTGTGCTGTTCGTCTTGGTCGGGTCGCTGCTTGCGGCCGATCAGACGGCCGGCGTGTTCGTTGGTCTTGCTCATATCCAGATCGGGACCAAAGACCTGGAGAAATCGATCCAGTTCTATGTGGATAACCTCGGCTTTAAGGTGATCAATCGGAGCGAGCTGACGAGGCCGGACGGTACGACCAGAATGGCGCTGATCCGGCTGGGGTCCTGCATTTTGGAATTGTCCCAGCCGGCCAGACCGGAGGCCGTGCTCGTGAAGACGAGAGGGACGATCGGTCATTTCGCGATTGAAGTGACCGACATCGACCAGGCGGTGGCGTCGGTGAAGGCGAAAGGAATCACGCTCGACCGGGACGTTTTCACACTGGAGAATCTTTTCGGAGGTATCCGGGGCGCTTTCATCACCGGGCCGAGCGGTGAGAGCATCGAGCTGTTTCAGTTCATGAAAAAGCCGTGAGGGCCAAGATCCGCAGGACCCACACGTGGGAAAGTCGCCGGCCCGGCAGCCACGCGCGGGCCCTGCGGATCCTTCTCTGCGAAGCCAGCCGGTTTCCGTAAACGGTCGGTCCAGGCGGACCTCCGACCGGCGAAACGGTCGAGCTTGCGCCCGAACCGTCTGGCCGATCACCTTTGGATTCTGGCCGATCCGCCCTGGGCGAAAGCCCGGACCTGCTCGACTGTGGCCATGGTCGTGTCACCCGGGAAGGTGGTCAACAGGGCGCCGTGAGCCCATCCGAGCTTGACCGCCTGCTCCGGCTCCTCGCCAGTCAACAGGCCGTAGAAGAAGCCCGAAGCAAAGCCGTCTCCGCCTCCGACCCGATCGTACACATCAAGCTCTGCGGTCGGCGCGACATAGGTTTGACCATCGATCCACGCCACCGCGCTCCAGCTGTGCCGGTTTGTCGAGTGAACTTCGCGCAGCGTAGTCGCTACGATCTTGACCTGGGGATGTTGCCTGGTCACCTGATCGATCATCGCGAAAAAGGCACTGGGATCGAGTTTCGACTTGGAAGCAACCTCGGGCCCTGGGATGCCGAGACCCTTTTGCAGGTCTTCCTCGTTCCCCACCAGGACATCGACGTTCTCGACGATTCGGCGAACGACGGATACGGCACGGTCGCATCCGCCCGAGATTTTCCAGAGTTTTTCACGGAAGTTCAGGTCGAATGAAACGACGGCTCCGGCAGCCTTGGCGGCCTTCATCCCTTCTATGATCACCTCGGACGTCGTGGGCGAAAGGGCTGCGAAGATGCCGCCGCTATGGAACCAGCGGACCCCGCCTTTAAAGATTAAGTTCCAGTCAAAGTCGCCGGGCTTGAGCTGCGCCCCCGCCTCGTTGCAGCGGTTATAGAAGACGACCGGCGGCCGTATCCCGAAACCGCGGTCGCTATAAACGGTCGCCATATTGGGGCCGGTCACCCCATTGTGTTCAAAGTATTTGTAGAACGGCCGCACGCCCATCGCCTTCACGCGCTCCGCGATCAGGTCACCGATGGGATACTTCACCATCGCGGTCACGATTCCGGTTCTGAGCCGGAAACAATCGGCGAGATTTGCCGCGCAATTGAACTCTCCGCCGCTGACGTGGATCTGGCATTCGTGCGCTTTGCGGAAGGGCACATTTCCGGGGTCCAGGCGATGAACCAGTGCGCCCAGCGAGACAAAGTCCAATTCGGCATCCTGAAGGATATTCAGACCGTACTTCATTCTTTCCTCCCTTGGAGATGAAAAGTTGTGAAGATCGGAAGTATACAAGCTCGAGGCCGTCGTGTCAGCCGGAACTGTTCATGTCAAGTAACCGCTCAGTTTTCTGCGAGCGAAGCGGCAGGCGCTTTTGGAGTTCATCATG
>JBHGBF010000384.1:0-3223 GCA_041946865.1 Acidobacteriota bacterium
TCTGGTCTCAGGATCGTCTCGAGGCATCGGGCGAGGTATCGCCATTGAACTGGCGAAAGCGGGCTGGAGCGTCATCATCAACTACGTGTCAGCGGAAGAGGCTGCGCTGGAATGCCGGAAACAATGCCTGGAAGCCAGCCCTGCTTCCGCCTAGGCAAGCTTCGAAATCTTAGAAATACTGTGCGACGCAGAGACTTCATCACGACCGCCATTGGAGCTGGACTGTGCTGTCGACTCGGTTTGAGCCAAACCGGTTTGCCGGGTTCCGACTCCTTTAGTCTTCCGATAATTCCGGCACCCGATGATCCGCACTTGTGGCCGAGTACCGGCAAGCGCTGACGCGATGGAGAACCGAGGTTCGGCAGCCCCTTCAGGTATGATCGGTCGTTATATGCCCGGCCGGATTTCGATTGGGTCCCGTCTTCCTTCGCGTGCTGTCTCATCATGCTTTTCGACGAGGCCTTCTACAGTCGGGACCACCACAAGTATCTGGTTTCTGAATGGTTGGGAGATGGACGCCGCAGGTTCGGTGTATGATTCCGTCGTCCTCTGGCACGCGTACCCGCGCATCGGACTGGACGCCCGCAATCAGTTCGATCATTACCGCGATCTGTGCCGGGTGGTATTCCGGGAGTGAGGAAGCTGACGGAGGAGTCCGACCGGAAACGCGAGATGTCCGTATTGATCTCCAGGCTCTGCCCGTTCTGGCTTATGAATCCGGTGACTCGCAAGAGCCCATACAGCCCGGCGATGTTCGGGTAGTCTTTCAACAGAGGACGTTCGAGTGTCAGGTCGATCGGCCGCGCCAGACGCGAGTTGAGGTCGGGAAGAGCCGAAGCGGGTAGATTGCCCAGCTTACTTTTCGTGCGGGGCCGTTCGGCTTGAATCCAATTAAGGAGGGTCTGAAAATCCGAGAGAATGGTCCCGGGGCTCATCAGAGTGATCTTGTTCAGCAAGCCGGCGGCGGCATTCTCGATCCAGCTCTTTGAGATCCATGTTCCTCGCTTTGTCGCGATCGAACTTCGTAAGGGCTGTTACGGACTCTTGTCCGAGTTGTCAGATTAAACCACAAGTCGGGGCAAATGTGTTGTCAATCGACTTGGCGCCGATGTTCTCAAAATCCACACATCGGGCGACACTAATTTGCTCGCTGTGTTATCTTGCCATCCAATCTCCTGCTTTGGGGGCCCTGCCCCCAAACCCCCGGGATTTATCGCTTTGGGCCAGAATGGCCAGGGACGACGCCCGTTTGAACGCCCTCCCATTCCGGCAGCTGACGGCGCTCGAGTCGCATCCCTGCGTAGCTCTATCCTCCGTCAGTTAACTTCAGTATACCGACGTGTATTGTGGGTTTCGAAGCAAGGGACAGAACTTGAACGATCGAAACCAACGGGTGCCAACCTGTCCCTAATTTTCTTGTCTCTGTGATGGGGTGCATACCACTCTACTTAATTACCTTTTCCCGCACCAAGGGAAACCTGGCAAGGCATTCTGGGTAACACGGACTTAAGACACGGCCGCGTAGACTAGCTAATTCGAGAAACCAGGTCGAAGTGCCGGTCCACATGCTCAAGCGAAGCGTTGTGATGGCGGGCGCAAGCGACGATCAGAAGGTCGGTCGACGGCACCGTCATCCCCGCGGCGCGTGCCTGACGTGCCAGGGAACAGGCGGTCTTCCACACCTCCGCTGTGATTTCAAGGCTTGGCAGATCCCTCTCAAGACGGCGAAGCATCTCGGTCTCAGCCTGACCTGAGGTGCCGTTCCAGAGCTCAAGCCTGATCATGTCGCACCAGGCCGCATTTCCGTTGACCAGTAGCGTTCGTACTCTCTCGCGGACCTCTTGGTTCCCCGACTTTCGAAGCGCTTCAATCCACGAAGAGGTGTCAATCAGAGTCACGACGGCCTCCTTCATCGGATTCACGCAATTGCTCCAGTTCGTTCTGGCTGATGACGTTCTCGAAGCGGCCAAGCACATCCGCAAGCCTTGCCATCCGCTTCCGCCTGTTGTACTCTTCAATTGCCAGCCTGACTGCTTCCTTCTTTGTGGCTGCGCCCGAGTGCCTCATTGCCTCTCGGAGCATCTCCTCCGGAATATCAACTGTCGTCTTCATGCATCCATCTTAGCACACTATGGAATATAGAATACCCTCCCACAGCTTCCTCGTGCGGCTGGTGTTCACAGCTTGGAGACGCCGACCGGGATGTTTGCATCCGGTACCGCACTGGAGCCGCACGCCTCAGTCGAAGCTAACCCATGCTTCGTACAATGTTTGGAAACTGGAACCTGATGTTCCATGCCAAAGCATTCCTTCTCACAACTCAGCAGTCGGGCCCTCGAGGCTGAGACCGTTTTTTCTCCGCCAACTGGTTGATGCCGATGTTGAGCCGGCAGATGGGACCGCATACCGTGACGTTTCGAACGATGCTCAGTTTGGAGCCGGCAAGAGTCACCGATCGTCGCTACCCGCTTCTGTTCCAGACGGGGGAAACGGCCTTCGGCCTGCCGATTGTGGACGGACAGCACCCGCTCACCGTTCTTCCGCCTCCGAAAACCCGATCGCGGTTCTAGCGTTGACAGGGATTTTGTTTTTTTGGGCGGACGGGATCTGAAAGTTCCCGCGGTGCCAAGGAGGCGAACAGGGGAAAACGGAAGTCGAAAGCCTGAAAAAGCGGAGAAAGAGAGGCGGAATCGGGATCGGTCGAAGGAAACCCTCAACAAGTGGTCCTGACAAGAACGAAGGGGGCGGCCGGAGGGCGGGAAGCAGGCCGGGAACGAACGCAGCTCCACCCTGCGGGGAGCGTTCCCGGCCTGCTTGCCGCCCTCCGGCCGCCCCCTTCGCTCTTGTCAGGACCACTTGTCCGACACAAACCGGGACGTCGTCGACGAAAACCCTGTCGGCGTTTTCGGATGGACCGGGACGCTTTCCGCTCGAGCGTGCGGTCAAGGCATCGATCTTGCCCTGGACGAGGGCGGCGCCGGACCCATCCGGCTTTCTTCAACGTTGGCCCCGTGAGAAACGAGGACTCCCGGGACTCCCGTGATTTCATCGACAAATCCAACCCGGTCAGGGCCGACCGCAGTGATAAGCAGCTTGGCATTATTCATGGTTCATCCTTCCGGTAGCGTTGTGGCCAACCATAAGAGCCTGACCACAATCGGGCCCCTAAAGGCAACACTGTTGACTTAAGGGTTTTTGCCCGCGGAGGGGAGCCTGCTTTTTG
>JBHGBF010000385.1:0-3167 GCA_041946865.1 Acidobacteriota bacterium
CCAAATTACCCAGGGTAGCTGAAAAGCGCTACCCTGGGCTTTCATGCTTCACGCTTTCAGCGTGATACAGCCAAACAAGTGAAACACTTTCGACACCCCCGTGCGTGCGGGGTTCTATCAAGCCTCGGCTTCCCTTTCCATCAACTGATACAGCAAAATCCCGGCCGCTACCGACAGGTTAAGCGAGGAGACGCGGCCCCTCATCGGCAGGGAAATAAGGAAATCGCAATGCCGGCGGACCAGCGGCCGGACGCCGCGATGTTCTCCGCCGATCACGACGACCAGCCTGGCGCCGGGCTTGATCTCCCGGACGGTGTTCTTCCCTTGCATGTCCAGACCGACGACCCAGAAGCCCTGCTCCTTGAGGGTCTCAAGCGTGGTGACCAGGTTTCCGACGCGGGCGATCCTCAAATGTAACGCCGCTCCCGCGCTCACCTGCACCACGGCCGGAGTGATTCCGCAACTGTGATGCCGAGGCAGGAGGATGCCTCCGGCGCCCGCGGCTTCGGCGGTGCGCAGGACCGCTCCCAGATTGCGGGGATCTTCGACGCTGTCCAAGGCCAGGACCAGCTGTGGATGGCTTTCCAGGATTTCCCCGACCGTCGCCAGTGCCCCGGCCGAAAGCTCGGCGACCACGTCCTGGTGGCGGGGCGTCTCCGCTTTCCGTGTGAGTGCTTCGAGCGGCTGGAACTGAACCGGAATCCCGCGGGCCCGCGCGAGATCGATGATGTTCTGAAGACGGGGACTGCTCCTTCCCCTGGTAATCAGGATCCGTTCCACGTTCGGCTTTTCCTCCCGAACCGCTTCCGTCACCGTGTTGATGCCGTGGATGATCATGCGATCAGACCTCTCACCAGCCTTACCCTGTCGCGGGCGCTTAGGATCTTCCCGGGCAGATTGAGCCTGCTTCCGCGCTCCAGCAGCGGGATGAGTCTCTCGAGCTCTGGCCCCGACGATTTTGCAGTGACTGCGACTCTTATCGGGTGGAACAGATTCTTACCTTTCTGTCCGGTCTTCGTTTTAACCTTATTCACAGCCTCTTTGTAGGTCTCGAAATCCACAAAGTCCCGGTTGCTGAGAAAATCCGCGAAAGCGACGATGACCTCACGCGCGCCGGGCCCAGACAAGATCTCGCGCACTTCCGGGGAAGCCAGGCCGGCTTCCGGATCGAACGAGAAGCTCTTGTGGAATTGTCCCGGCAGGTCCTCGAGTTTGTCGACATGGCTGACCAGGAATTCGACGCAGTCAGAGGCCCACTGCTCCGCGTCGGCCTCAGGCTCCGAAGGTATCAATCCGGCCTCGCGCAAGTAGGGCAGAGCCAGCTCCGCCAGCCGCCGCCGGTCCGTTTTCTTCAAATGGTTCCGGTTGATCCAGTTCAGCTTGTCCGGATCGAAGACAGCCGGGCTTCGGTTGACGCGTTCCAGCCTGAATTGCCTGACCAGCTGGTCGGGTGTCAGGATTTCCTGGCTGTCCTGTTCCGGCGCCCAGCCGAGAAGGGTCAGGTAATTGATCATCGCTTCCGGCAGATAGCCCTGTCGACGGAACTCGTCAATCGACGTTGCTCCGTGTCGTTTGCTGAGCTTCGCTCCGTCCTTGCCAAGGATTGTCGACAGGTGGGCGAAACGGGGCAAGGGCAGGGAGAGAGCCTCGTAGAGCAGAATCTGCCGGTAGGTGTTTGAGATGTGACCTTCGCCGCGGATCACGTCGGTGATCTCCATGCAGGCGTCATCGACAACGCAGGCGAAGTTGTACTGTGCGGAGCCATCCGAACGGAGCAGGATGAAATCGCCGATCTCTTCGCAGTCCACTTGGAGTGGACCGAAGACCAGGTCGTCGAAACGGACGACACCGTCCCTGATTCGCAGCCGAAGCGCAGCCTCTTCGCCGGCTTCTCGACGCCGTCTTGCCTCTTCGGGTGGAATTGCACGGCAGGTTCCCTTGTAGTGCGGCGGCAGGCCGGCTGCCAGCTGAGCTTGCCGGTCACGCTCCAGCTCTTCGACCGAGCAGAAGCAGTAGTAAGCCTTGCCGGAGCTCAGCAGTTGTTCGGCATACCGGGCATAAAGATCGAACCTGTCCGTTTGCCGGTAGGGACCATGGTCTCCACCGACATCCACGCCTTCGTCCCACGCCAGTCCGAGCCATTTCAGGTCCTCCATCAACTGTTCTTCATAGCGCCTTTCGGAACGGTCAAGGTCTGTGTCCTCGATGCGGAGAATGAAGGCCCCGGATTGCTGGCGGGCAAACAGCCAATTGTAAAGCGCGGTGCGCACGTTGCCGACATGCAGATGCCCGGTGGGACTCGGTGCAAACCGTACTCGTACTGACATTTGCACAGTATACACTGCCCGGGCAGCGGGCATCCGGCCCGCTGCCTGCGCTGCCCCCTCGGAAACGCCTCGTGCGCCCAGCCGTTTTCGTTTGCTTCAGCACGCTCGGCCGTGGTATCAAGCCGCTGGTGACAATGGCAGCCAGGACCCGGAAATTGACGCTCGAGGAAATCGAAGACAGGCGGCAACTGGAGCACGTGGTTCCTCTTTTTATCGCCTTTCTGCTGCCCTATGTCACTTATCGGGGAATACTGATGCTCGGCGCTTTCGGTCTCATTTACTCGTTGTACGTTTCGCCTCGCTGGATCCAGGTGACCACGCGGCCGGAGGAGCGGAACCGGGTCTCGATTGCGAAGCTGAGCTACACGCTGGCTTCACTCTCCGTGCTTCTCTGTTTCCACCGCCGGATCTATATCGGCGCCGGCGCCTTTGCGGTTCTCGCTGTCGGGGACGCGCTCTCTAATCTGGCCGGGCGAAAAATCGGAGGCCCGCGTTTTCCCTACAACCGCCGCAAGACCGTGGTTGGTTTTATCGCGTTCAGCCTGGGTGGGACGCTCGCCGCCTGGACGGTGATTCTTTGGAACCGTCCGGCCGGAGCCGATTACCCGGCGACCCAGCTGTTGCTCTTCTGCGCGCTGGTGGCCAGCGCCTGTGCCCTGGTGGAAACACTTCCGGCAGTCATCGATGACAACATCACGATCGTCTGGGTGGCTGCCCTATTGTTCTGGCTCCTGTTTTCCGGTGAACCAGGCGATAACTTGAGCGCTCTCTTAGGAGGGGATGGCCCCTTCGGGGCACTGGACTTTGGCGAAAGTATACAGATGAATCAACAGGAACCGC
>JBHGBF010000386.1:0-2911 GCA_041946865.1 Acidobacteriota bacterium
TCCGGGTGCGCAAGGGGCATGATGAACTCCAAGAGCGCCTGCCGCTTCGCTCGCAGAAAACTGAGCGGTTACGGAAGGATGAAGCAAGGAGAGAAGGATGAAGGATGAAGCAAGGAGAGAAGGATGAAGGAAGAAGGATAAAGAAGAAAGGCGGACTGACCGTAACCGCTCAGTCTTCGCAGGGCGCGGCTCCGTGACGCTTTAGCTTCATCCTTCATCCTTCATCCTTCATCCTTGGTCTTCGCACGCACCCGACGCGCTCCGCAAAAGGCGCTGCGCTTGCGGCTCCGTAAGGCTTTCGCTTCATCCTTCATCCTTCATCCTTCCCTTCGCCCCTTTACCCTTCGTCCTTCAGCCTTTAGTAGCTGTACTCGTCCAGCACCAGCCGGCCTTTGAAGACCCGATAGATGAAGATCGTGTAAGCAATCACGAGGGGCATGCCGATCAGGGCGATGACCAGCATGGTGGTTAGGGTCCGCTCGCTGGAGGAGGAGTTCATGATGGTCAGGCTCAGGTGCTCGGCATTCCGGGCGGGAACCAGTCGGGGATAGAGCGCGGTGGCCGCCTGCGCGATAGTGACAATAATGCCGGCAGAGGAGGCCATCAGCGCTCGACCGGGTCTCTTCGACCGTATCGGAACCGGCAGGTAGAGAAGGACGCCCAGGAGAACGAAGAACATGAGCCAGAGCCAGGGATTCGCGTAAGCGTCGACGAACAGGTGCGGCGACTGAAAGAACCCGTAGAGATTGGCCGCGACCAGTAACAGGACCCAGACCGCCCAGGTTTGAGAAGCGGTGACCAGCAGGCGATCACGCAACGTCCCGCTGCTCTTCCCGGCCATGAAGAGCGCTCCGTGAGTGACAAACATGACGAGGCTCAGCAGTCCCACCAGCAGCGAGAAGGGATTCAGGAGTCCGAGGAAAGTACCGGCAAACTCTCCGGTCTGGGTTAGCGGTATGCCGCGCAGGAGATTGCCGACCGCCACTCCAAAGAGCAGGGCGGGAAGCAGGCTGCCGATGCCGAATACCCGATCCCAAAACGCCTGCCAGCCCGGTGAATCCACCTTGCTGCGGAACTCCAGGGAAACCGCTCGCGCGATCAGTCCCAGCAGCACCAGCATGAGAGCCAGGTAGAACCCGCTGAAGACAGTGGCATACACCGCCGGAAAGGCGGCAAAAAGCGCTCCTCCGCCGGTCAGCAGCCAGACTTCGTTTCCATCCCAGACCGGTGCGACGGCGTTGATGTGAAGGCGACGTTCTTCGGCGCGACGGTTGAGCAGAGACAGAACGCCTACTCCGAGGTCGAATCCGTCCAGCACCGCGTACCCTATGATCAGAACAACAAACAAGAGATACCAGATCAGTTGCAGCCAGGTCGGTTCCATCACGCCACCTCCATCTGGTCTAAAGGAACAGTCTGGATTTTGCGCTTGAGCAGGTAAAGCCACAGGGCGCCCAGCAGAAGGTAAATCAAGCCGAAAAGAATGATCGAGAAGAGAATCTCTGCGGCGCCCACGGTGACCGAGGCCGCTTCCCGGGTCTTGAGAAGCCCGTACACGATCCACGGTTGCCGGCCCACTTCCGCAGCCATCCAGCCAAGCTGGCAGGCTGCTATCGGGAGGGGTATCGAGAAGGCCAGCATCTTTAACATCCGGCGTTTTTGGAACAGGCACCCTCTCCACAGCAGGAAAACAGCAAGGCCCATAAGCACGATGAAATACATGCCAAGCAGCACCATGTTGTGAAACGAGACGAAGGAAAGCCACAGCTCAGCGCCTCGGGGCACTCGGTCAGGAGGAAAGTCACCCAGGCCCTTCACCGGATAGTTCACGTCGCCAAAGGCCAGCCAGCTGAGCATCTTGGGGATTTCCACCGGGGCCCGCAGCTCCGGGGGCGGAGTTGTGGGCAGGGCAAACAGGACGAGGGGGGCGCCCTGATCATATCCCGTGTACAAACCCTCGATGGCCGCGAACTTTTCCGGCTGAGTCGCCGCCACTTGCTGGGCGTGCTCATGACCGGACGGGAACGCCACCAGGATCGAAGCCGCCAATCCGACAATGACCGCCAGGGAGATGGTGTTCCTGGCCACCGCGACCCCGCGGCTGGACAGAAGGAGGATTGCCGAAATTCCAGCCATGAAGAAACAAGCCGTGACAAGCGAGGCTGAAACCGTATGGAAATAACGGGGCAGAGTGGAGGGATTGAAGACCGCTTCGGCAAAACTGCTCAGCTCGGCGCGACCCAGTTCCCGGTTGATTGTGTATCCGGCCGGCGTCTGTTGCCAGGAATTGGCGACGATGATCCAGAATGCCGAAATCGTGGCGCCGACAGCGACCATCAGGATCGAAAACCAATGGGCGCCGGCAGAGATTCGCTTGCGGCCAAACAGATAAAGTCCAAGAAAGCCGGATTCGAGGAAGAAAGCGAAAACCCCTTCTGCTGCCAGAGGGGCACCGAAAATGTCGCCGACGAATCTCGAGTAGGACGCCCAGTTTGTGCCGAACTGAAATTCCATCACGATGCCGGTAGCGACACCAACCGCGAAAGTCAGGGCGAAAATTCCGCCGAAGAATTTCCCGGCCCGAATCCAGATTTCGTCTCGCGTCCGCCAGCCGATTCCTTCAATAACGACCAGAAGCCAGGCCAGGCCAATGGTGATCGAAGGGAAAATGAAGTGGAACCCGACTGTCAAAGCAAACTGCAGTCGGGCAAGCAGAACAGGATCCATGCTTTGCCTCCTTTCGCATTGTTCTGTGAGTGTTACCCTGCTTCGGAGTCTACTTCAGGAAAACGGGAAGGTTCAAATCAGGCCCTTGGCCTCACTATTTTCGGCTCAATGCGATAAGTCACCGGGGTCAAGGGGGCAAAGCCCCTTTGATCTGCACTTTGGCGAAAGTGTGCAGATGAATCAA
>JBHGBF010000387.1:0-2901 GCA_041946865.1 Acidobacteriota bacterium
CCAACCTGGGCCGGCGACTAAAAGAAAAATGCGCCGGCCGCGTTCTTTGACAACGAAAAGAGCTTCCCCGGCTTCGGCAGCCCGGGAGCTTGCAGCCAAAAACTCGCATTAGGGGGTATCCCCTCAAAAACTCGATTTTGCAGAGGGGCGGACGGCTGCTAAGTCCAGACGTGCGTAGAGGATGAGGTGGCCTTCACTCGGAAACTCGCGCCAGGTCGCTTAGTAGCCCGCTACTACGACCCCAGATTCGGCCGCTTCCACGAGCCCGACCCCCTCCCCGACGTCGTCGAGCAGGCGAGAGTGCGAGCCGTGGCGGCGTTCAGCTACGAGGCGCTGGCCGCGGCGCCGGCGGGGTGGACGGGGCCGGAGTTCGAGGCGAGAGAGTCGAAGTTTGCCGAGATCGTGTCCGCCGCCTGGCTGAATAACAAGCTGCGGCCGATGGACTGGGCCCGTGAGGAAATCGCCCCCGATGAGTCGACCGGGAGCGGCGTGGGCAACCAGGCCGGCCGATCGGCGCGAAAGGAAACCGCCGAGCGCGGTGCAAAGCCGTTCACGGGACACGCCAAAGGTAGCCCCACGCTCCCCGAGGTGGTTCCAGCGATCACAACCCCACCTCCGTCTCAGGCCTTCGGTTCCGATCCGAGCGTTTGGAACCTCTACTCGTACGTTGCGAGTAATCCGCTTACCCGAACTGATCCTGATGGCCGGGAATGGTACTACGACAAAAAAGCACGTGACGAAGCGCTCCAGAAGGCGTCGAAAGGATCGGCTCCGGGATACTGGCCCGCGCCGCAATGGGTTGACCCGGATGACAAAGCGAAGAAGAAGGAGTTTGAGGAGCGTGGTTTGGTCGCATTCAAGCCCAGCGAAAAGGAGCCCGAACTAAAGCGGCAAGTGAACAGTGAGCTTACCGCTTACTATGGAGAGGGCAAAGAAGGCCCCTATGCTTTCGAGGTGTTCAAGGCCGGCGCGGAGTCAATGACCGCACAGATCGTTGAGGCCGCGGTCGACGTCCAGACCGGCGGTAGCAAGAGACTGGTTCAGAAGGCCGTACGGGTGATCCTGGGCAAACAGTCGGGATGGTCAGCCTGGGGCGAGACGGTCGAGGACCAGATCCTGAATGCTGCCAAGGCACAAAGGAAGGCAAGAAAACAAGCCACTCCGGTTAGGGAAGGCATATACCAGTTCCCCGATCAAAGAGCCCAAGGCACGCCGTATGTTGGTCAATCGGAAAACATCCCTCAACGCTTGGAACAGCATCAGTCTGTGGGACGTCTTCAGCCTGGGACCGAAACGACAGCACCCGTTACCGGAGGGAAGACGGCGAGAGAGATTGCGGAGCATAATCGAATTCAGCAACTGACGGGCGGACAAAAGGCCAAGAATTCACCAGCGGTTTCAAACGTGCGCGACCCGATTGGTGCAAAGCGCCGTCCGGGACTTGGGTTGCCTGAGCCTCGAGACTGACAGCCCAGACAAGCCGAAACAAGAACGGTAAGGGGAGATCAAAATGCACAAACGACCCAAGCAACTTCCTGTCCCTGGCCCCGCAGCTAACGACGCGCGTGCTATCGAACTCTTACGAGTTTGGGTAGCGGGTGGTAAACAGCATGTCTCGCTAGCTACTGGTCTTTGGAGCGACCCGGCGAACTGGGGGATAATGCTCGTCGATCTGGCCAAGCACATTGCAAATGCGTACCAGCAAACGGAAGGAATCGAGCACGCGGCAGCTCTTCGGCGCTTGAGAGAAGGATTCGACGCGGAATGGGGGACGCCGACCGACCGACCCACAGGGAAGATTGAAGGATAAGGAGCACAACGATAGGAGACTGTAATGGACCTCGCTGTCGCAATTTCACTCGCGTCGCTTGTGGTTGCACTCGCGGCGATTCCGGCAAGTTACTTCACTGCCGTCCGACAGGTACGACAGGTACGTTTGGCGATCGCTGAGCAGCAACGGAATCAGATCCGCGACGCGTGCACCCGCACTAACGACTGCCTCGAAGAACTGATCCAGGTATTTAAGGCCGGGGCGCTTCAAATCACCGGTCTAACACCCGAGCCGGCTAACATCCCTCGGATTAATCTACAGATGCGAGAGATTGACGTGTTCGTTCTACAGACGGGTGTGGCCGGTCGACTCTCCGCTGCGATAGATAGCCTCTGGTCGTGCGGTCTACGCAAGACTCCAGACAATGCCCGTCTTTGCGATGCACTCCGCGAACTCCAGAATCAGATTAACCTCGGCTCCAGAACGGACAGGTTGGTCACCCCGGCGTTGATTACTGCTGCCGCGGACGGTACGGTCCAGGAGATGTTGAGAGCCGAGTCAGCACGCCGAGTGGCGGCCTGACCCCCCGGCCCTCGATTGTAAGTGGTAAGCCAGACGAAAGGGGTCAGCGCTTCAAAATTCATGCGAGGGGGTATGGGGGTATGAGCGAGAGAAGCATCAGTTTTGGCAAGAATTACGACGGCGGGAAACGTTATTCCACTGGCGACTATGACTATGTTGTAAGAGACGGAAATAGGGTCATAGCCACTGTAATCGGCGGTTCAATTACCGCCGATGAAGAAACACTTGATCTGCTATCAAGGATGAAGAGCCAGAATGAGAGCATCCTAGATTTTGTAAAACGCATGGCTGGAAATTGGAGGCCGCAAGAGCCCGTCGAAGCGATCCAGCGTCCAGGCTTGGCTCACCCCCGCGCGGGTATTGAGCTTCGAGTCGAGCTAACAAGGATCGGATCACGGAAGTTTGAAGGCCGACGCATCATACCGACGGCATCAGACCTCATATCGGTCGACCCATATACTCATGGACTGAAGGTTTCATATCGCGATTCTTCGTGTCCTTTCGGCAAGGGTGCATGACTGAATCGGGCCGAATTTGTTACCTTCCGG
>JBHGBF010000388.1:0-4482 GCA_041946865.1 Acidobacteriota bacterium
GGCATGGACGCAGCAGTAGTCGAATTCGATGCCCTGGCCGATCCGGTTCGGCCCGCCGCCAAGTACCATGACCTTGCGGCCGGCGGCGGGCGCCAGCACGTCAGGCTGGTTATAGGTCGAGTAGTAGTACGCGGCGTTCTCTACGCCGCTTACCGGAACCGGGTGCCACCCCTCGACGATCCCGGCCGCGGTGCGCGCGCAGCGCACCGCGACCTCCGGCGTTTTCAGAATCCGCGCCAGATACTGGTCCGAGAAGCCGTCTTTCTTGGCCCTTTCCAGCAGGGCCGTCGGAGGCAGTCCTCCCTGGTATTTCAGCAGCTCCTCCTCAAGCTCGACCAGCTCCTTCATCTGCTCGATAAACCAGGCCTTGATCTTGGTCTTTTCGTGGAGCTCGCACACCGTGGCGCCCTTTCTCAAGGCCTCGTACATGATGAACTGCCGTTCGCTGGTCGGTTCCGCCAGCAGGCCCATCAGATGATCGAGCGGCTTGTTCCAGAAGCTTTTGGCGAAGCCCAGCCCGGGCCGCCCGTTCTCGAGCGAGCGGATGGCCTTTTGGAAGGCCTCCTTGTAAGTCTTGCCGATACTCATCACCTCGCCGACCGAACGCATTTGGGTCCCGAGCTTGTCCTGAACTCCGTGAAACTTCTCAAACGCCCAGCGCGCGAACTTCACGACCACGTAATCCCCCGAAGGGGTGTACTTCTCGAGGGTCCCGTCCCGCCAGTATGGGATCTCGTCGAGCGTCAGTCCGCCCGCCAGGAGCGACGAAACCAGGGCGATCGGGAAGCCGGTGGCCTTCGAAGCCAATGCCGAGGAGCGGGAGGTGCGAGGGTTGATTTCAATCACCAGGACGCGGCCCGTTTTCGGATCATGCGCGAATTGGATGTTCGTGCCGCCGATCACCTCGATGGCCTCGACGATCTTGTACGAGTCCCGCTGCAGGCGCGCCTGCAGCTCGGGCGCGATCGTCAGCATCGGCGCCGTACAGTAAGAGTCACCGGTGTGGATTCCCATCGGATCCACGTTTTCGATAAAACAGACGGTGATCATCTGGTTCTTGGCGTCTCGCACCACTTCAAGCTCCAGCTCTTCCCAGCCGAGCACCGACTCTTCGACCAGCACCTGCCCCACCAGGCTGGCCGAAAGGCCGCGGCCGACGATGATTTCCAGTTCTTCGCTGTTGTAGACGATGCCTCCGCCCGTGCCTCCCAGTGTATAAGCGGGACGAATGACCAGAGGAAATCCGAGCTTCTCGGCAACCCTTTCCGCCTCGTGGAGGCTGTGAGCGATTTCGCTCCTGGGCACTTCCAGCCCGAGCCGCGCCATGGTGTCCTTGAACGCCTGCCGGTCCTCGCCCCGCTCGATGGCGTCAATGTTTACCCCGATCACGCGCACGCCGCACTCTTCCAGGATGCCGGACCGCGCCAGCTCCGACGAAAGATTCAGCCCCGACTGGCCGCCCAGGTTGGGCAGGATCGCGTCAGGCCGCTCTTTACGGACGATCTCGGAAAGGGACTCGAGCGTCAGAGGTTCAATGTAAGTCGCGTCGGCCATGCCCGGGTCAGTCATGATCGTCGCCGGATTAGAGTTCACGAGCAGGATCTGATACCCCAGCATCCGCAGAGCCTTGCAGGCCTGGGTTCCCGAATAGTCGAACTCACAAGCCTGCCCGATCACAATCGGACCGGACCCGATGATCATCACTTTGCGAATGTCTTGGCGCCTTGGCATGGTCAGCTCCTCGTCCCCTTGAAGTGCAATTGTCGGCGGATAAGAGTAGCGCCAGACGGTGACGAAGACAATGGATGAGTTGGAGCCGGGGTAACCCCTCAGTTTTTTGTTCGGAGTGTGGCAGCAACGAGGAGAGAGGCCGGTGCGGATCAGATGGCCGCGCAGCTGGATCTGATTGAGGGCGCGTTGGGAAGCGGGAAGTAGCTGCCGGGTGCTGCTGGGTGGTTAAAGCGGTTGTTTCGGCTTTGGAGGCTCAGGCTTGACGAAGCGGACGTCCTTGTCCAGAACGACAGTGATGATAGTCCCTTTGGCCAGTTTGGCCTCTTCGTTGCGAAACAGCAGGCCCACGATGGCGCCGATGGCCGCCCCGCCGGCCCCGCCCACCAGGGCGCCGGTTCTGACCCGGGACAAGACCTCCTCGGTATCCTCCCTGTCGCCGCGGATGCCCGCCACCGCTCCGATGGATGTCCCAATGGGGGCGCCGTAAAGCGCTCCCTTGCCGACGTCAGACGCCTGGGTGCTTTGAGCCTTGATCTTGCCCTCTTCAGCGCCGGCTTTTGTCGCAAACCCCTCTGCTGCGCTGGCCCCGGCTTGAAACTCGCGAGTTGTCCCATCCGGCAGGATCAGCAAGTTAAACCGAAGCGTCATCTCGCCTGTCCCTTTTATGCGTCCGGCCCTCTTGGCAGTCTCGACCTGGCCCCTCACGTAGGATCCGGCTGGGATGACGATTCTGTCATTCTGAGTCACCGGAACAGCGACCAGCCCGAAAAAGCTGTCACCTGCGGTTGCCGTACCCGTATCCAGAGCCCGCTCGAGCGTGATGAACATCTCGGTTTTATGAGGAATAACGACGTCGTCGATTGTCTGGCCGACACAGAAACCGGATAATGCTAGGAAAAGAATGATCACTCGTTCCATGCTAGTCCTCCTCCCGGTGAGATCTCCCACTTCTGTCACTTTAGACGGGACAGGTGGCAGGAGGTTTCAGCCGACATCAGTCACACTGACATGAATCATCTGACACGGGATCACCTATGGATATTAGAACGAAACGCGTTTACGAACCAGCAGCTTCCGATGACGGGTTCCGCGTCCTGGTGGATCGGGTCTGGCCGCGCGGAATGACGAAAGACCGGGTGGGCGCCGACCTGTGGTTGAAGGAAGCCGCACCCAGCACCGAGCTGCGCAAGTCCTTTTGCCATGACCCTTCCAGGTGGGAGGATTTCAAGAAGCGTTACTTTGCCGAGCTGGACGCGAAACCGGGAACCGTCGGGCGCCTGCTCGAGCAGGCATCAGGCGGGCGCGTGACCCTCCTCTTCTCTGCTCAGGACGCCGTGTATAACCAGGCGGTCGCGCTTCGCGAATACCTGCTCAGCCGCGCTGCCGGCGTGCAGGACAAGTAGCCGGCTCCGTAAACCCTTCAAATACACATACGAGTTAACATTTTCAACACCCTCGCTCCGAGGGCCGTGAAAAAGGGTGAAGCATGCGCCTCCCGACGCGTTCGTAGTTCCGCCTTGAGGCGGGCCCTTCAGAGCTAAGCCATAGAATCTGCGTTTGCAAAAACCCGCCTGAAGGCGGAACTACGAACGCGTCGGCGGAACGCCGCCCGGTCCGAGGACCTTTTTCAAGACCTCGCGCTGTGCGCGGCTCTATAGGGCTCTTCGCGCCCGCTCAATCCCCGGCATCGACCTCGAGGGGCCGCAGGCCGGTTGGCGCCGAAGGCGGCAGCTTCTTGCCCGGGTTCGTCTTTTGAAAGCGAGGAACGCCCATTTCCAGCTCACAGGCGCCGAAATCGCGGCAGGCGCCCGTGATCCCGTGGGCGTGAAAGTCGGTCAGCGAATACGGCTCGGAGGTGGCCCGGTCGACGGCAGCCGAACCGGGCGCCAGGCGGAAGTCCCAGCCGGCCGGATCCCGGAACATCTCCGGCACCGTCTCCGCTGAAGGCAGGTTGCCCTCCAAGTCCAGCCCGATGTTGTTCTTCACGATGAGAATCGAGGTGTCCAGGGTTCCGACCGAGTGGCTGGGAAGCTGGTAGAAAGTGTTATTGAAGACTTCGCTGGGCGGGTACTGGCCGGGCGACCAGGTTTTTGACCAGTCCTTCATCCGGACGGCATGATCGCCGCGCCCATACCCATAAAAGACAACATTATTGTAGATCTTGTGCCCGGCTTCCGGTTCAACCACGAACACCGCAATCCCGCATTCATTACTGAACAACCTGTTGTTGTACGCCTCATTCGAATGACCATCGAGGGTGATGGTGCCTTCGTTCCCCGCATTCGGGTCGCCCCCGTAAGCCGACCAGAGCACCTGATCGTAGAAGTCGTTATCGTGCACCTTGACATGGTGCGAGTACTTCTTGGTTTCCAGGCCGTTTTGGGTGAACGCACGTACCGTGTTGAGAAAGATGTCCAGATTGTAGACCGCCTTGCCTGGATCGTGCTTGTTGCCCAGATAGAAGGCTTCACCCCAGAATTCCTGGTGTCCGGTCCGCTCGATGAAGCAATCCCTCACGACGATGTCGTGCTCGCCGGAGGTAATGCTGATCGCCGAGGCCCTGACGTCATGAATGTGGAGTTGTTCGAGGCTGACGTCGTGCACCGGTTCCGGGAGAGCGACTTCGTCACCGGCGCCGACGCGGATGGCGCCTTTCTTTCCGCCGGTCCGGGCGCCGTCAAACCTGACGCCCACTAGTCCCAAGACAAGTAGATCATTTTGATTTATAAGAAAAAAGATGCCTGAAATGCC
>JBHGBF010000389.1:0-2811 GCA_041946865.1 Acidobacteriota bacterium
ATGATGAACTCCAAAAGCGCCTGCCGCTTCGCTCGCAGAAAACTGAGCGGTTACCCGCGCGCTTTTTATCCGCGTGTTTCCGCGGGATATTGTAGAGTATATTAGCCGACAGCGGAGGAGTGGCCGAGTGGTTTAAGGCGGCGGTCTTGAAAACCGTTGTACCCGAGAGGGTACCGGGGGTTCGAATCCCTCCTCCTCCGCCAGTAAACCCTCGTCAAATCAGCAGATTCAGCAGGCAGGCCCGCTTCCCGTTCTTTCCGCTTCACGATTCCGGCGCGAGCATGTTTCCGTTTTGTTTCCGCTCAGGCAGTTTTCGCCTGGCTCGCCTTCCCCTCGTCGGTCGTCGCGACGCTGGAATGGCCGAGGACCTGTTGGATGTCGTGCATATCGGCGCCGGCTTCGGCGAGGCGAATGGCGTAGTCGCGGCGCAAATCCTTCACCTGCAGCTCGGGAACGCCCGCCTTCTCGCGGGCCGGCTCCCAGGCCTTTCGACACTCCTTCGGGCGTTCCCCGGTCGCCGGGTCGTAGAACACGTACGGACACTCTTCCGGCGGCGGCAGCTCGTGAATCGCGGCGATTGCCGCCTCGGTGAGCGGCACATAGCGGTACTTCCGCGACTTCGTGTCTTCGCTGAAGACAACGAGCCTGGCTGCTTCTCTGTCCCCACTTGAGCGAAAGGGCTTCCTCCCTCCGGCGCCCGGTTTCCCTGATAAAGCTGAAAACCGGCCTCCGCAGTGGATTGACTGCCCCAATCACCTTCTGGATCTGCTCCTCGGTGAACTGCTGCCGTTCCTTCAGCTCCTCGTTCAGATTGCGGAACTTCTCGACGGGATTATTCCGGAGGATTTTGCATTCGACGGCGTAGTTCAGAATGTGCTTCACGATGGTCAGATCCCGGTTGATGGTGGCATCCGATGCGCCTCGCTTCTTTCGCCACTGGACGTAACTGTGCAACAGCCCCGCGTTGATGGCCCGGATCTGGACCTTCCCCATGAACTTGTTGATCATGTTGAAGGACGTCTGTTTGCGCTGCCAGGACCGCTTCTTGTTCCTGACTTTTGCGTAGCTGTTCAGGTACGTCTCGGAAAACACCTTCAGCTGGACGCAAGGGTCGCCCCGCAGCCTTAACCTCTCCTGCAGGTCCCTCCAGGTTCGCGCCGCGGCGCTCACCTTCAGGTAAAAGCGGTCGGGCACTTCGACCACGTCAATTCGTGTCAGCTCGTTCACATCCACCTCGTCAGAGTTGCCAATCTTTCCTCCTTTGTTTGAAAAGCGTCACTGTTTCTGAACTTTCCGAACCTTCTGAACCAAGGATCGAGGTAATGAACAGAACCCAAGTCATGAGAGACAGAAATCGTTCTTCACTTCAGTCACTTCGGCTGCTTCGGATCCGGCCGCCTGGATCACGCCGATCCCCTCCCAAAGGAATCGGCCGCTCGAGTCTCGGCCGGCTTTCCGGAAGCCTCGATCGGACAGTCTTCGGCTCAACATTCGCGATGACATCGCGAGCTCGCCGTTGTCCGAGCACCAGTCGTTGTACGCGAGCGAGGCGGGACACTACGCGCCCAGAGCTCTCTTCCCCAGCTCCGTCGATTCGAGATGACCTCAAAACCCCGATTGTCCCGCCACGTGACGGACATGCTTTTGTCGTCGTTCTGAATGTTTTGTGGATTCAGAGCGAGAGGGGTGAGCAGGCGTTTCACGCAGGACCCGACGGAGCAGCAGTAAATCGTTGCTGGATTTTCAGGAAAACGATATCGCAGCGGAATTTCGTCGTCAGTTGTTCCAAGAGACAGGCGCCAGACGCGGGCTTCAGCCGATCATTGTCGAGAAGGACTTCTGGGTCTGTTGGACCCTGCGTCAGTTATTCTGTATCTCGGACTTGCAGTCGAACCTCGTATTCAAAGGCGGCACCACCCTCTCGAAGATTCATAGCATCATCCGTCGGTTTTCCGAGGATATCGACGTGACCGTTGATCGTGGAATCCTGGGGTTCTCCGGCGAACGAGATCCCGAACTCGCGCTGAGCAAGAAGAAGCGTAGGCAGCTGACCGAAGAGATGATTCAGGCGTGTCGTGAGTTCGTTCAGGGCTTACTGCTTGACGCTATCAGGCGTCAGTGTTCCTACCTCTTTGAATCGAGCCAAGAGGTTGAAGCATGGAGTGTCGACCCGGATCCCAACGCGGAAGACGGCCAAACCATCCTGTTCAGATACCCATTGGCTGTCTCCAATGAACTGGAATATCTGAAGACGGTGGTGAGGCTCGAGCTTGGCAGTCGCGCCGATGCGTGGCCGACAGGCGCGGCACAGTACAGCCGTACGCCGCGGAGGAGTTCCCCAATCTTTTCACTGAACCAGTTTGCTCGGTTGTCGCTCTCGACGTCGAACGCACGTTTTGGGAGAAGGCAACGATCCTTCACGAGGAGGCACATCGACCACCAGACAACGTACTTCCTCCCCGCTACTCTCGGCATTACTACGACCTGGCCCTCCTCGCCGCTTCGCCGGTCAAGAAACGAGCGTTCGGGCAACTTGATCTTCTGTCACGCGTGATCCAACACAAGAAGTTCTTCTTTCGCCGCAGTTGGTCGAACTATGACGCAGCAAGACCGGGCACATTTCGCCTTCTGCCGGCGAGCGAGAGGATCGCAGAACTGAAAAGGGACTACAATAAGATGACAGTCATGATCTTCGGGGAGCCGCCCGCGTTTGATAGCCTTCTCGAATCATTAGGCAAGTTGGAAGCCGAGATCAACGTAACCGCTCAGTTTTCTGCGAGCGAAGCGGCAGGCGCTTTTGGAGTTCATCAT
>JBHGBF010000039.1:0-29424 GCA_041946865.1 Acidobacteriota bacterium
ATTGGTCTGGTGGAGCGGGCCAGGTCGCGTGGCAAAGCCGATTTTTGCAATTGGCTCTTCAATGCCGGATTAGGGAGAGGGTGCCGTCGAAAAACGCTACGCTTGCGGCTCTGTGCGTTGGCAGCAGGCTCCAAGTTGTGAGATATCATTGACAGCCTGGGAGCCACATGTTACGAAAAGCCCCGTGACGGGACATCGCAAAGCATTGACCAGGACAATAGGTATCGGTGGCTTTCTGTTTTGGCTCTGCCTCGCCAGCCACGAAGGATTCGCACACTCCACGCTCTCGCGGTTTGTGGAACATCGATACTCCGTATCGGTCGCGCCTCGGTACATTGATGTCATTCTGGACTTGACCTTGTATCACCCACGTTCCGGGATGGAACGCCAGAAGATGGATCGGAATCAGGATGGGAGGATCTCGGACGACGAACTACGCTCTTATCTCGTCGTGCTGGCGGCTGAGATCGAGCGGAAGGTTTCGATCAAAGTCGATGCCGATACGATCCCGCTCGTGCCGCTATTTGAACCAGAGGCCCCGTTCCAGGACCGCCTGGTTCCAGATGCGGGTCCTCAGGTCCTGCGCATTAACCTCTTTGCCCGAACGCCGAAGGACCTTCGCGCCGGCAGTCGAATCAGGGTCGAAGATCGTCTGTGGTTGAACGATCCCGCCATAGTGTCGGCGCGTGCGGCCGGCCAAGGCGGCATGAACGTGGTGGTTGAGCCAGGGGCGGAGATGAGTCCGGCCGGTCTCGACGGTACTCCGCGCGTGGTCGACATTCGTTGTTCAGCTGTTCCGTCGCTGACTGCGGTCGGCTCCTTGGATGATCGGATCTTGCTCGCGCGGGACTCGCAGGGGGGCGGGACTCGAACACCACCGCCGCCGTCCTTGGGCGCTGCTCTCTGGTTCACTTTGCTCATCCCGCTGGCGGCCCTGGTCTGCTGGTTGGTTCGGTCGCGGAGCTTCGAGGGTGGTCAAATTGTGAAGAAGGCGCTCTGCACGATCGCACCGTGTCTGGTCCTTCTGACATTCCTATCTCAGTTTCGCTACGGAGCGGCTCAGACAGAATCGTCGCCTGGAATCACTGAGTTCGTTTCGACGTTGGTGCGCGATCATATTTATCTTTTCAATCCGGCAGACCGGCAGGTGCTGGCCGAGATGAATCGCCAACTGCAGGAGCTCAGGTGGCTGGCGCGTCGTTCTCGCAACACAGGCTCACAAGCAGAGCTTGCGACAATGGGGCGCAGTCTGGTAGCCAACGTTCTTCCCCTGCTCGAACATCTTCCTCTCTTGCGAACCGTGTCACTGGAGGGTGGGAATGCACGGCTCTGGCCCGAATCTCCGGTCATTCTACCTGGTGACGCGGGGGCCGTTTTGCTGAGAGTTGACAACGGCGAAGGCGAACCCACCTACAGCACAACGGCCTACGACTTCTCGACCATCGGCGCCCAGCGGGCGGCTGTGGTCAATCTATCTGCACCGGGACCGAGGTGGCTGCTGATAAGTCTCTCCAATATTCCCACAGGGCGGACTACGCTCATGGTCAGTCTGGAGAATGGCGAGCAGCGTCGCGCGCTGCACGTTCCCATCACCACGCCGACTTTCGGCCGGCTGAAAGTGGCGATCCTCTCCGATGATACAGGGAAGCCAGCCCCCGCGATGGTTCGCCTCGTCTGGAAGACCGCCGATCGCGATCGCAAGCCTCCGAACGCTGTAGAGCTGGCGCCGCAGTTCGATAGTCTTGGCAACGCCTCAAGCCGCCGCCCCGCGAATCTTCCCGGGCAATCTCTCCAGTCCTTTTGGTGGCTGGTTCCCGGTCCTTTTGACGTGGCCGTGCCGCCGGGCGATTGGGAAATCACCATACGCCGGGGCGTAGAGCACGTGCCCGTGGCGGATACTTTTCGGGTTGAAGAAGGCGCAGAAGTCCGGAAAAGCTATCGCCCTCGCCGGTGGGTCGATATGCGCAAGCACGGGTGGTACTCAGGGGATGATCACGTCCACGGCCGTATTCTGAGCAATGACGATGCCGCCAACCTCATGGCATGGGTGCAGGCTGAGGATATCCATGTCGCCAATGTTGTCGAAATGGGCGATATCTCGAGGACTTTCTTTGATCAGCGCGGCTTCGGTCCGCAGCACCGCGTTGTTGATCGGGACTACATATTGGCCCCGGGGCAGGAGTGTCCCAGGACGCATGATGAGCTGGGTCACACCCTCTCCATGAACATCCGCAGCATGATCAGAGACACGGACCGCTATTTCCTCTATGACTGGGTGTTCGATCGGGTCCAAGAGGAGGGGGGCCTCTCTGGCTATGCCCACGTTCTCGATGATAATTTCCACGTCCACCGGGACATGACCCTGAACGTGCCCAAAGGGAAAGTCGATTTTGCCGAGATCATGCAGTTTGGCAGACTTGGAACCGATCTCTACTACGAGTTCCTCAATCTTGGGTTCAAACTGACTGCTTCGGCGGGTTCAGATGTCCCCTGGGGCGGGACGGTTGGGGAGGTGCGGCTTTACGCCTATGTCGGGAGACAACAGCGCGGAGGCCTTTCCGCTGACGCCTGGTTTGACGCGGTGGATCGAGGCCGCACCTTTGTCACCAATGGTCCAATGCTCGATTTTCGAGTCGACCAGGCACTGCCAGGGGACGAGTTGGAAGTCAAGGAGGACCGGAAGTTAAAGGTGCGGGCGAGGGCATGGGGGCAGAGTGGCCACATGGTCCCGGTCAGGTTGGAGATCGTCCGGCATGGGGAGGTTGTCAAGTCAGTCGAGCCAGCCAGACGGGGACAGGATGAACTGACTGCAGATTTTGAGGTGGACGCAGGGCACGGCTGTTGGATAGCCGCAAGGGCGCTGGGAAGCGACCAGTCTGAGGCCTTCACCACACCGGTCTATATCATTCGGGCCCCTTTCCGTTTCTGGAAGATCCAAAGTGTGTCGGAACTGATCGACAAGCGATTGGCAAGCCTGCAAGAAATCGAGCAGATTGTGGAGGAAGCGCGCCGGACCAGCGGTCAGAGCCGGCAGGAGTCGATGCCGGCGATGAGACTGCTCGCGCGACATCGCCTGGCCGAACAAGGAACTGCACTGCTGGAGCGAGTGGCAGCCGCCAGGAAGACTTATCTGGATCTTCGAGAGGTAGCGAGCAGAGAGAGGGCCGCGCGGGCCGGACTTCCCTGATCTGCGACCACGGAAAGGCCGCTTAGCCCCCACATGAACGCCCGAATTGAACAGAGCCTGGAGCGCAGCGCTTTTCAGCGGAGCGACCCGGCCGCTGCCTCTAAAGCGAGATCCATATCGCCCCAGAGGCAGCGGCCGGGTCGCTCCGCTGAAAAGCGCTGCGCTCCAGGCTCTGTTCAACGCCCTCCGCTCCGTGTGGCTCTCTGAATCGGGCGGAAGTTCCAAGATGTATATAAAGTTCAGCTTTCGCCGCCGCACTCCAAAGAGCTACAACAGCGCTCAGAAGATGTACTTCATCGCGAGTTGGATGATACGGCCATCGTCCGCCGTCGTGATTTGACCTACCGAAGAGGAACCGACGTTCAGGGTGGGAGCGCCGAAGTGAGGCGTGTTGGTCAGGTTGAACGCCTCAAAACGAACCTGAAGGCGGTGTTCCTTCCAAGGCATGGCGAAGTTCTTGCTGGTCACCAGATCGAAATTGCGCCAGCCGGGACCATCGATCAGGTTGCGCCCCGCATTGCCGAATGTCCCAGGTGTTCCAGCTTTAACAAATCCAGGGTTGAACCAGCAATCGACCGTTCCTACAGCAGCCCCGCTCGCGCATGTCCCCGGCGTATTGGCGGGCATGACGTAATCGCCCCGATATCCGCCGCCTGTATTCTGAGTATCCGGGGTAACCGACTGAGTCATTGGTGGCCCGGACAGCATCGACAAAATGCCACCGACTTGCCACCCGCCCAGCACCCAGCTTAGGGGGCCGGACTGCAGGTGACTCTTACCCGGGCCAGCCGGCAGGTCATATACGACGCTCAGGTTGTACGCAAAAGCACGATTCAGGTAGGAGCGCCCCCGGTTCCGCCACAGGTCCTTCTTGTAGTTGGACACGAACCCGGCCGTGCTCTGGCCTTCGGTTGCCGAGTTCACCTCGTCCCTTCCGTAGTCCATATTCTTCGACCAGCTGAAGGAACTGAGGAAGGTGTACCCCTGGCTGAACCGTTTCTCTGCCTTCACGAGCAAAGCGTTGTAGTTTGCTTCGAGAACATTGTCCCTCAGGGTCAAGTTCTGGACTCTGCCCTCCTTGGTCGCGTCTGCCGGAGCCGGCCAACGCTGTCTCGCGGCATTATTCGCTGGGAGGTTTGCATCCGGGTTAAGCGGGGCTGTGACCACCCGCCACCAAGCGAGGTGATAGGAGGAACTCCCATTATAGGAGACATCGAGGAGCACCTCCCCGGGCAATTGGCGTTGGATGTCGAGAAACCATTGACCGGTCGCCGGGGTCGGCAGGAATTCGGGCACAAATGGCGGAGTGCTGGTCGCGCCAGGAGCCGCCATGAGGTACGGAGAGCCCGGCGGCGCCGACGAGGGCAGTGCGTTCTTCAGCAACAGAGCACCATTCACGAAGTTCTGCGCCACGACGGTCTGCCCCCCAGCGCCTTTCGGGCCTCCGGCCTGGTATCGAGCCGTTTCGTACACGAGGTAATCGTTCTGTCCGAAATAGAGCCCACCCCCGACCCGGATGATCGTCTTGTTGGAGAGACGATAGGCAATGCCGAGCCTCGGAGCCCAGTTCTTGAGGTCAGCCTTGGCCGCCGAGTCGTGCTCGTCTTTGGGGAAGGTCCATTCTTTGAACTGGACCGGCAGGATATCCAGGGTCTCGTTGTTGATATCCCCAGTGAAAGTAAAACGCCCGATAGGTTGGCTGTCGGGATCCGGATATGTCGGTGCGCCAAAAAGCTCCCACCGCAGCCCCAGACTCAGGGTCAGCTTCGATGTGATTTTCCAATCATCATTGGCATAAAAGCCCCAGTAAGGCACCACCGCGTTCTCACCGGCGACGCCTCCCACAGACTCACTGTTCGCCCAACCCAGCAGGAAGTCGGCAAAGCTGTTTCCGGTAGCGGCTCGGCTGGCCGGCACATTGGGGAATTCGGAAGAGAAAACACCGTTGAAGGCGATTGCGCCATTAAGTTGCTGACCCTGGCGACGATTCAAGTTTGTCCACCGGTATTCCGTTCCGAACTTCAGGCTGTGCTTGCCTTTCTGCCACAGCAGATTGTCCGCAAACGAGAAGTTTTTCTGGGCAGTCGTAAGAGGGCCGGCCCCTGCCAACGAAGAGAACCCCGCAGGGGAGAAAAGAGCGAGACCCTTGGCAAAGGGGTCGTCGCCCATCGAATCCACCGGGGCGCCCGTAATGCCGTACTCCTTATTCAGGGACCCGGTGTAAAGGTCGCCGCGTCCGGTCGGGAACCAGGTCCAGCCGAACCGGAACTCGTTGGTCAAACGGGGAGAGAGCACGGCGGCATAATTCAGGGCAAGGTTCTGAGCATCCAACTGGTTCGTGTTTGTCAGATCCGCCGGGAAAGGCATACCGCCGCCCAGCACTCTCTCCTGCCTCCGAATCGAGTAGCGGCCGAAAACCTGGTGATTAGCGCTTATGGTGTGATCGACACGTGCGTCGAGCGAATTGGAGTCGTCAGAGTTGAGCGCTTGGACGAAATAGTTGTTCTGCAGGTTCTCCCGCCCCGGGACATTGGGCAGGGGATAGAGGGCCATCATTTTGGCCGCAATGGGGTCAAACCGAGCGCTCGGGATCTGGTTGTTCGGAAACTGCAAGCGCTTCGCATTTGCCCCGGAGCCGGTCACGGTCAGGGGGTCGAAGATCTTCGCACTTCGCGCCGTGCCCCCAGGCTCCTTGGAGAAGTCGCCTGCTCTGAGAGCCGCACTGGGGACCGAGCGGGTGAAGGAAGTTCCGGCTTCACGAACACGGGCGCCCTGAAAACTCGCGAAGAAGAAAGTCCGGTCACGCTTAATGGGGCCTCCCAGGGCGGCGCCAAACTGGTTCCGAATGTACTTCGGTGCGTCCATCCCGGTTTCACCCGGATTGTTGAACTTGTTGAACATGAAATTATTGGCCGCTAACGAGGCATTGCGGTGGAACTCGTAGAGCGCACCATGGAAATCGTTCGTCCCGGACTTTGTAGAAACCAGTACCTTGGCTCCCATCTTGAAGCCGAACTCCGCTGACGTATTGTTCGTGATGACTTTGAATTCCGAAATCGATTCAATCGCAGGCTTCACTGCCTGAGTCTGAGTTAGCAGGGGACCGTTCCCTACGGAAGCGGAATTGTCAGCTCCGTCCAGCAGCACGTTGTTTTGACTGACGGAAGTGCCGACCGCTTTGAAGGAGGCTTCCTCCCCGGCATTGTTTCCCCTGCCTCCCTGTCCGGAACGGACAACCCCCGCGCTCAGCTGAGCGAGCTCCAAATAGTTGCGCCCGTTGAGCGGCAGCTCCTGAATGCGTTTTTCGTCGATCACCTGGCCGACATCCGAGGCTTTAGACTGCAGCAGCGCCGTTTGTCCGCTGACCTCGACTACGTTGCTGATCTCTCCCACCTCCAAGCGGAAGTCCACTTGTGCAACCTGGCCGATTGCGAGTCGGATCGTCGTTTCTTGGGTGTTGAAGCCTGCCATCTGACAGGTGACTTTGTACTGGCCTTCCTTCAGCAGCGGCACGAGATACAAGCCGACTTCGTTGGTGAGAACCTTCTTGGTAATCCCCGTCTGGACATTCGTTACGTGAACCTCCGCACCGGGAATCATCGCCTTCGATGTGTCGGTCACCACTCCTTGGATACTCGAGTCCTGCCCCAATACCACGTTGAAAGCCAAGAAGCAGACAGCCAGCGCTGCAATGCCGGTGAGAGCATGCAGTCTATTGCAGAGTGTCGTTATGGCGAATTTCCTCTCTCGGATCGTCCTGCTTGAAGAAGCAACCATGATCATCTCCTCATTCGGCACATTGCCGGGAACCGCTCTTGTCTGTGAAACCTGACCGTTGGGATCTTAAGTATGCTAGGCAGGGAGGATCAATCTCTTTATTCCTCTTCAAAAGGGGCGACCAGCACAAGCGGGAGAGGCCGGGGAGTCAAACCGATCGCAATCACTAACTTCGCTAGCGACGCGCTATCTACTTTTCATTCGCCTCCTTCGCGGATGAAACCGCCGTCCGGAAGCGATATCCTCGAAAGCCCATGACACGACTATTCAAGTACTCTTCAACCTGTCTGCTCCTGGCGTGGCTCGTTTCACCGACTTCGCTCGCAGACCGTCCCTCCGTCTTCGATTTCGGCCTCTGGGAATCTCCTCCCAGGTCCTCCGGCGTAGAGCATCCTGCGGGTGGGGTCTCGATAACTCACAGGACCGATCCGGTGCTGAGAATGTATCTGTGGATGTATGAATGGAATCTGTTTGAAGCGGTCGAGCGTGGCGAGCACACGCACGGATTCCTGCTCGGCGAGCAGTCCATTAGCCCCGATGGGCAGAATGCCACCTTTTCCGGACACGACTTGAGATTTGAGTTGCGGGCCGTGCCGGATGGGGCCCTCGTTTCCCTGACTGTCCGCAACGGCTCGAACCATGACTGGCCCTCGAACGCAGGCATTATTCCTTGCTTCAACCCCGGCCCGTTCAGAGTGCGAAATGCACAGCTAGTCGACGACGAGCACTCCCGAACGTATTTCCTCGGTCCAAACGGTCTCGAGCTGCTCCAGGCTCGCGAGATACACTTCAACCAGGCGCTTCGCTTCCTCATCGACCAGGTCTCACCCTCGGGCGAGTTCGTCTTCTCGTCCAAATGGCCGACTTCACCGAACAATGCCGCAGCCGGACTTCTCATCCGGGAAGCGTCCGACGGACAATCGGTGAGCGGCATCGCCTGGGAGGACTTCGTTTCAGTTCAGGGACACAATCCCTGGAAGTGCATGCACGTTTCGGTGAGGGTCGGCCCACTTGCCCAAGGCGCAACCAAGACGATCAAGGGGAGGATCTACCTCTTGAAAGGAAACCGACACGACTGCCTCGCTAAGTACAGGCAGGAATTCAAGTAGGGGTAGCGCTGCGCGAGGCGAAGCAGAGACGAGTAAGCTGGGCCACCGCCGCGGATAACGCGGATGGATCCGCGTTATCCGCGGGGTCAAACCGTTAGTTCTTCAAGTGCTTTTCGAGGAAAGCGAAAATCTTCTCGTCCACCCCTGGGAGCGCCGCAATCTTCCTCCGGCTCCACCAAAAGCCGTGGGGAGCATCGTGAAAGAAGGCAAAATCACAGTCTTTTTTTACCTTAAGGAGTGCGGCGTACATCTGCAGGGCATGAGGGAGGTATTCGCCGTCACCGGTCACAATAAGTATCGGCGACTCTATCTCGGAGGCGTGGGCCATCGCAGACGCCTTTTGGTACGCTTCCGGCACCTGCGAGGGAGTTCCGCCTAGTCTGCTGGCCAGCTCGTCCCATAGTTCCTTGTCGAGTTTCAGGTTTCCTTCGAGCGGACCCTTGGCCGCCGCAACGAGCTCGTAGACTTTCTGGTACCGGTACGCCAGGTCGGTCGCACCTTCTTCCGCCACGATGCAGGCGGGACGAATGCGCATTCCGGCATAGATAGCGCAAACGGCTCCGTGGGACGTGCCGCACAAGGCTACCTTGTCCTTGATGACTCGCGGATGGTTACGAAGGTATTCGTAGGCCGCAATCGTGTCGTCGATTTCCTTGTTGATGTGGGAGGCATGACGATAGTCACTGGTGAGGACGGCGTAGCCGTGCCTGACCAGCTCGCGGGAAGGCGCCCGTTCAATATTGACCATTCGCTCCATAACCGCCGCGGTCTGTCCCCCCATACCCCAGTGCAGGGCGACGACACCCGGGAAGGGGCCGTCACCCTCCGGGAATTCGAGTACGGCCGGGCTTCGGAACCCGTCCGGCGCCACCGTTTCGATGACCTGGTATTTTTTCGGCTCGGGTTGCGGCTGCGCCAGAGCCGCCAGGCAGGCAACCAAAGCCAGCGCCACGAGGAAGACCATGTGGCTACGTCTACGACGGAGCAAGCTAGTTAACTTAGGTATTTGCACGGCATCAACCTAGCACAACCTGAGTGGAAACACGCCCGTCAAAGCGCCGGACTACTTCTATGTCCGCTCTACCACAATCCCGGCAGGCGAAGGCAGACGTTTCTGCTTGAGCGTGGCCGATTGCTGGGCGACAATCCGGCGTTCAGTGGAACGCTAGGTTGGTCAGCTAGCAGCAAGGAGAGGCAAACAACGAATGGAACCAACTGAGCTCAAACCCGATTTCCCCCATGATCAGGCTCCCCGTGAGTATACCTTTCGTGCTTTTCTTCTCGCGACTTTCCTGACCGTCCTCTTCGGAGCTGCGGCAGGGTATCTCGGTCTCAAGATCGGCATGACCTTCGCGGCTTCTATTCCGGCTTCAGTCATGTCTCTCGCCGTCTTGCGAGGATTGTTTCGAGACAGCAACGCGCTTGAGTCGAACATAGTGCAGACCCAGGCCAGTTCCGGGGAGGGACTGATGGGCGCGGTGGTCTACATGGTCCCTGCGCTGATCTTTCTGAATCTTGAGCCTTCGGCTCTGCAGATTGTCCTGATGTCGCTCGCCGGCGGCCTGCTGGGTGTTTTCATGCTGATCCCGCTGCGGCATTTCCTGGTCGTCAAGCAACACCGGGCCTTGCCCTTTCCGGAGGGAACTGCCTGCGCCAACATCCTCCGGTTGGGTGAAAAGACCAGCGGCGACGCGCGCTTCATTTTCACCGGTTTCGGGATCGGAGGTCTGTACAATTTACTGACCGCCGACGGATTGCGTCTCTTTTCGGCCCAGATGAGCGTTTCCTTTCAGCGCCTTTTCGGGCTGACGGTGGGCATGCACTTGACTCCGCTCATGCTCGGAGTCGGGTTCCTGGTCGGGCTGCCCGTGGGTCTCACAATGCTTGGCGGGGCCCTGTTCAAGGGGGTGATTATCATCCCCGCCCTGAACTGGACCGGCGGTTCAGCCTACACGGAAGACCAGGTGCAGTTCTATGTCAGGATGATAGGCGCAGGCGCGGTCGCTACCGGGGGATTCCTGGCAATCCTAAAAATGATGCCCCAGTTTGCGGTCGCAGTGAGAAGCGCGATGGGCGGGCTTCAAAGTAGAGAATCCGCGCGGCAGATTCCGCGAATCCATCGCGACATCCCGTTTCGCGCGGTAGTGGCTGTCATTGTGATCGCGCTTGGCCTTAGCGTCTGGGCGCTTTCTCTAGGGATCAATCAACACGGGTTTCGGGGCGTTACGACTGTCGTCCTGACGGTGATGCTGATCTCAGTCCTCGGGTTCCTGTTCGTCGCCTTGTGTGCCCGCCTGGTCGCCATTCTCGGGACCTCAAGTTACCCGCTATCGGGCATGACGATTAGCGCATTGCTGGCGTCCGTTGCGGTTTTGCGACTCTCGGGCCTCTCCGGCACGGAAGGAATGATCACGGCATTGGTGATTGGAACGATCATTTGCGTGGCGATCGCCATATGCGCCGATATGTCCCAGGATTTGAAGACGGGCGCACTTTTGGGGGCGACCCCCTATCGGCAGCAAATCGCTCAGACTATCGGCGCGCTGATTACCGCCTTTGTGGCCGTGCTGGTTATCATGCTCTTCAAGGAATCCGGAGAACTGGCGCGGCTCCCTGCCCCCCAGGCACGGATGATGGCAGCCATTGTTCAGGGCGTGATGACCGACCAGTTTGAGTGGCTCTTTGTGGGAATAGGCGTAGGGATCGCTATTGTGGCTGAGTTTCTGGGGATCTCTTCCATCCTGCTGGCAGTCGGGCTTTATCTGCCAGTGCCCTTGTCATCCGCGTTCATTGTCGGGGGCGCGCTTCGAGGTTTCTTCGAGAGAAGACACGCTGGTTCTCAAGAGAAGGAGCCGCTTGAGCGTCGGGGTACACTGCTCGCCTCAGGTGTGATCGGAGGCTGGGCCGTCACAGGAGTCCTGTTGGTGGTATTCGTGGCCCTCCGCGAGTTCGGAGTGCTGGATTTCGATCTGGCGCTCACTTCCCTTCCCGAGCCGGGCGGCTCCGTCCGCTACCTTCTCGACTTCCTCCTCAGCGCGGTTTTCTACGCAGTTGTTATCTTCTATTTTGGAAAGGTGACAAGAGTGTGGGGCCAGCGGAGAGGTTAGGCTCGAAGACTTTTTTGGACAGAATTAACAGGGTTTCGCTAAATCCTGTTAATCCTGTCCAAAAAACGAGCTCAGACTTCCTCCACACTTATCCACCGACGTTCAACGGCCGACTGCTCGATAGCCGCGAGGACGCGCTGCACCTTCACCCCGTCTCCGAAATCGGGATGAAACTCCTGACCCTCGACGATCGAACGGAGGAAATGGGCAATTTCGATGACGAAAGTGTCGGCATAGCCAATCCCATGTCCCTGGGGCCAAGGACCTCCGCCGTAGGGGTGCTGATCATGTGTGACGTTGATCTTGCTGAAGCCCTGGTGGGGAACGGGAAGAGACCCGTCATAGAAATAGAGATAGTCCTGCTCCTCAAAGTCCCAGTAAAGCGACCCCTTGGATCCGTTGATCTCGATGCAATTGTGATTTTTCCGGCCTGTTGCCATCCGTGTCGCTTCGAAACAGCCTGTCGCTCCATTGTCGAAACTGCATAAGAACTGCGCCGAGTCGTCCACGGTGACCTCCGCCTTGCCTCCGTCGGGAAGCCGGCGTTCCCGGATGAACGTCTGAAGATTCGCGCATACTTCCGTGAAAGTGAGCCCCGTAATGAAGTGTGCCAGGTCGATCGAATGGGCCGCGATATCACCAAGAGCGCCGCTTCCAGCGGTCCGCTTGTCGAACCGCCAGATCATCGGGAAATCCGGACTCGATGGCCAGTCTTGAGCATACCGCGCATAGACATGGTGGATTTTCCCGAGCCGACCCTCTGCGACCAGCCGAGCGGCGAAAGCGGTCGCAGGAGTTGAGCGGTAAGAGAACCCGCAACAGTGCCTGACTCCCGCTTCTTCAACGGCCCGGAGCATCTCAACGGCATCTTCCAGCGAGTTCGCCAGAGGCTTTTCACAAAGGACGTGCTTGCCGTGACGAGCGGCCTCAACCGCGATGAGCTTATGCAGATCTCCAGGCGCCGCGATGCTGATCACATCCACGTCGGGACGTGACACCAGGCGGCGCCAGTCAGCCTCGGTGTCTTCCCAACCGAACTTCCGGGCGAACGCCTTCAGGCTCTCGTCGGAATCCTTGGCGCACACCGCCTTCATAATGATTTGCGCCGGCATGTCATACCAGATGGCGGCGTTGCGATAGGCGTTTGAATGAGCGACGCCCATGAACATGTGCCCGACGAGTCCGACCCGGAGAGAGCCGCGGGACCCGCTCACATCCTTTTTGCTGTACATCGTTTCACCTCATGGACGGGCCAGACTGGTCAGGCCACGGCCGTCCCGGACACAAGATCCCGGGCGAGGGCTGCCGCACTGTGTGCGTCTCTGCCATACCCGTCGGCTCCAATCTCGTTAGCGTAGGCCTTGGTCACCGGCGCGCCCCCGACAATCACCTTGACCCGGTCGCGGAGTTGGGCCTTCTGCAGAGCATCGACCGTGGACTTCATTGCCGGCATGGTCGTCGTCAGCAGGGCCGACAGGGCCACAATATCGGCCTCACGACTCTGGGCCGCATTCAGGAAAGCTTCCGGCGTTACGTTGACTCCCAGGTCGATAACTTCAAATCCCGAACCGGAAAGAAGAGACGCTACCAGGTTCTTCCCGATATCGTGCAAATCCCCTTTGACCGTGCCGATGACAACCCGTCCCCGGGGCTTCACTCCCTGGCTTATGAGTAGCGGCTGAAGTCGCTCGAGTGCTGCTTTTGCCGCGCGCGATGAAATCATGAGCTCTGGAACGAAGCACTCGTTCCTTTCGAATTTCTGGCCGATATCGTGCAGAGCACTGAAGATGAAGCGGTCAAGGATTTCCTTGGGCTCTACCTTCTCCAGCAATGCCTGCTCCGTTGCCGCGATTGCAGCACTGACTTGTCCACGCACAATTGCGTCGTAAAGTGGGTGTACTCCCAACAATCTGCACCTCCTTTGGCGTGCGTGCATTAAGGATCAAGTAGCGACTCGATTTCAAGTCGGTCCAGCCCTCTAAGTGCTCCGACTATCGCTAGCCGGCCGTGCTGCCCCGCTATATAACGATCAGTGCTTCTGGGCGGGTGCTACAATCACTCCAATCAATATCGTCGCTATGGGCTCAGACGAAACCCAGGCAGGAGCATCAGGAGATATGGCTATCAGAAACAGTTCCGACACTGCTTATCGTGCGCGCGGCGCATCGATCAGTTTTCGGGCAGCCGAGGTAATACGACAAGCGATTTTTGATGGAAAACTCGAACCTGGAGACGCTCTCCCCGAATCTCAGCTCACCCAGGACCTGGGTATAAGTCAGACGAGTGTGCGCGAGGCTCTGTTCAGCCTGGAACGGGAAGGCCTCGTTGTCAGGATCCCGAACAAAGGGACGAGCATCATCAAACTCACCGAAGAGGAGTTGCGCGAGAGAGCCATGGTCTACGCATTGCTCGAAAGTACTGCTGCCGTGGAGGCGGCAGGTAAGATGTCACCCGCTGACCAGGAGAAGCTGGAGCACAGCAGAAGGGAGACTGATGGAATTCCGCAATCAGGTTGTCCTCAGTCGTTCCGCCAGACTGATCTCGAGTTCCACCGTCTGGTCTGGCGATTTGCCGGCAATGCAGCGTTGTATTCGACGCTGGACTCCCTTGCTCTGCCGATGTTTGCCCTTGGCAGGATCGCGCGGCCAGTCCTTTCCGGGGAAGCTGCTCAGACTCCCAGGGGACACCAAGCCATCACGCTAGCGATGCAATCCGGTGACAACGACAGGATCATCCGGACAGTCTCCGAGCATGTGACCAGGTCATTCCTGAGAGCGAAAATCGCGGGATTCGAAATATTGGGCTAAGGCCGCGGAGCCATGAGACCGGTGCTGCTATAGTGTCTGGCCGGCAACCGGCGACTTGGGCTCCTGTTCGGTCGGAGCCTGCTCGGTGTTCCTCATTCCCTGGACGATCGTTTCGGCCGCTTCGGCCAGGTGCCGCTTGATTTCCTCTTCGGCAGCGGCATGATCCCTGCGATACATCGCCTCGAGGATGGGGCGGTGCGTTTCGACGATGTACTGCGGCGTGAAGTAGACCTGGTCGAACATCACCAGGAAAAGACGGATTTGCGAAGCCAAAGAAGTCCACAACTTCAGTAGCCTGCCGTTTCCGGAGAGACGACACACCTCTCGATGAAAATCTATGTCTTTTTCGACGAGTCTCCTCAGATCGCCGGCATCAGCCAGTGACTGCATTTCGTCGTACTTCGCTTGAAGGAGCTCAAGGTCTTCTGCAGTAGCGTTTTGCGATGCCAACCGCGTCGCGTGCCCTTCAACCAGAATTCGCAGCTCCGATATTTCCAGGATGTCTTGAGCCGAGAAGGTGGCAACAACCCCTCCCTTGTGAGGCTGGATAACGACCAGGCCTTCCTGGGCAAGCTCTTTGATGGCATCCCGGATCGGTCCCCGGCTTGTGCCGTACTGCCGTGCAAGTTCCGTCTCAACGAGATGTTCGCCTGGTTGATACCTTCGATTCAGGATAGCGGCACGAAGGGACGAGAGAACATCGTCACATATCAGTCCCTGTTTGACGCTCGGCAGTTGGAATTTGCCCATAGCCTCCTCTTAGCTAGCGAAAATCGAACGTTACACCGGACACTAAAAATGAAACACGCTCGTAATTCAATACCTAATTGTAAAACCGAAACGGGCGCTAGTGTCGTGTCTTCGAATTACGATGCCCCTCCTGTCTCCAATCCGCAGGACCGCAGACAGGAGAACAAGGTCAACTATTCCCAAACACAACACTAGAACTCAGGCATCCCTTCATCTATCGAGCTCGTGTAGGATACAGAGTGCACTAGGCATTCGGATTTCAGGTGACCGAGTCATGCGAAAACCAAAGCTGTTCTTCTTAATAGCGCTTGCCACCGGGATTGGGGTCGTTGCCTGGCTGGCCTGGTCCTCATTTTCGCCGGTGCCTGCAAAACCCGCCGGCTCGGCAGCGTGTCGTGAGTGCCACCAGGATTTCTATCGCCTCTGGTCGACTTCTTTCCACGGGCTTGCGATGCAGCCCGTGCAACCGGCTTTCCTCCGGAAGAGCTTCGTCGCCGACTCCGGAGAAGTCATCATTGGAGGTCAAAGCTACAGGGCGGTAGTCTCCGGCGAAAAGGCCTGGATGCGGGAACGGGGAGATCGCGGCGAGAAGCGGTATCCGATCGAGTATGCCCTCGGCGGCAAGAACGTCTATTACTTCCTTACTCCTTTGGATAGGGGCCGCCTCCAGGTCATTCCTCTCGCTTTTGATCCCCGCGCAAAATCGTGGATCAACACGACGGACAGCATGGTCCGACATTTCCCCTCCCGTGACATCGCGGATGCGCCGCTCCATTGGACTGACCGGCTCCTGACCTTCAACACCTCCTGCTACGGCTGCCACGTGAGCAACGTATCGCGCAATTACGATCCGGATACTGATAGCTACCGAACTACGTGGACAGAACCCGGAATCAATTGTGAGACCTGTCACGGCCCCGGTGCGGAACACATCCGCGCAGCGCAACAGACCGATCCGGACAAGCGCCTGGGTGACCTCAAGCTCATCGCGCTCACGCAATGCACTATCGAGCAAAGGGTTGACCTGTGTGGCTCCTGTCATGCCAAGGCGGCACCCATCACGACGCAGTTCTCCCCGCAAGACCGCTTCTTCGATCACTTCGACCTCGTTACCCTAGAAAACTCAGACTTCTATCCAGACGGACGGGACCTCGGTGAGAACTATACGTTGACTAGCTGGCGCATGAGCCTGTGCGCCGCCTCCGGTCAGCTTGATTGTATCAAGTGCCATACGTCCAGTGGACGGTATCGCTTTCGGGAAAAAAGCAGCGCTAATGCGGCCTGTCTGCCCTGCCACCAGGACAAGGTCAAGACCCCTTCGGCTCACACTCACCACCAAACCGATAGTGAAGGAAGCAAGTGCATCCGCTGCCATATGCCGATGACCCAGTTCGCGTTGATGCGGCGCAGCGATCACTCGATGCGACCTCCGTCTCCGGCCGCCACTATCGCGTTTAAGTCCCCGAATGCCTGCAACTCTTGTCACGTGGACAAGACGCCGCAATGGGCGGACCGAACAGTGCGGCTCTGGCACCGGCGCGACTACCAGAAGTCGCTGCTCGACCAAGCCGGGTTGATCGAAGCCGCTCGCAAGCGGGATTGGTTGAAGCTCCCGCGAATCCTCGATTATTTGAGCTCGACACCTCGTCAGGAGATTATCGCGACATCGCTTATCCGGCTGTTGGCCGACTGTCCTGACGGGCGCAAGTGGCCGGTCCTGCTGGCTGCTTTCGATGATAAGTCTCCACTTGTCCGTTCCGCGGTGGCAACAGAGCTGCGGGGTGCCCTGACAATGCCGGCAGTGCGTGACGCATTGTTTCGGGCAACCAGCGACAGCTACAGGCTGGTACGCATCCGCGCTGCAATGGCCCTGGCGGCCTTCCCTGCTGATTCAATACCTGAAACGAGCCGAGTCCAGGTGGAGGCGGCATGGAAAGAACTCGAAACGGCGCTCCAGAGCCGGCCGGACGACTGGTCGCTTAATGACAACCTGGGAAACTACTGGCTGGATCGCTCGCAACCCGACAAGGCGCGGCTTTCATTCGAGCGCGCCACGAAGCTCCGGCCGGACGTGCCGATGCCCTGGGTGAACCTGTCTATCGCCTGCGCCAGGTTAGGGGAGAACACTGCGGCCGAACAAGCGTTGACAAGGGGCCTGAAACTGGAACCGAATAACTCTGCAGCGAAATTTAACCTGGCGCTCCTGAAGGCCGAGAAGGGAGAGGCCGACCATGCCGAAAAGCTGTTGCGGGAGGTTGTTCAAACGGACCCCGGCATGTCCCAGGCGGCCTATAACCTGGGGATCCTTGTGGCCGGCAAGCCGGACATTGCGGAGGCGGTTCGCTGGTGCCGGCACGCCGCTGCTTTGCGCCCGGAGGAGCCCCGCTACGGTTATACGCTAGCGTTCTACCTGAGAGAAGACGGAAAGGTGAAAGAGGCTGATCGTGTCTTGCAGGACGTGATCAAAAGGCATCCCGAATTCGTCGACGCCTACGTGCTGCTGGGCGAAATTTACAGAAGCCAAGGCCAGACTTCGAAGGCGAGCGATATTGACGCCGCTCTGGCACGGATGAGACAGCGGACACCGTAATCCTGTAAATCCTGTCAGAAATGCCTTCTGACAGGATGAACAGGATTACGAAAATTGGGGAGTCTAAGAATGTTTCGAATGTTCGGAGGTGTACTTTTTGCACTTGGTGGCGGGCTCGCGATCCTGAGCTCGGCCGTGATTTGTGTCGGGGCTGACACTTCGAATCTGAAAGTCACGGACCTTCACTGCGAATACCGAACGGATCCAGTCGGGATCGACGCTGCGCTTCCCCGCCTGAGTTGGCGGATCTCCGGACCCTCGCGCGGAATCCGCCAGACGGCCTACCAGATCCGTGTGGCCGAAGACCCGGGAGCGTTCCGCAAAGGAGCGCCACTCGTCTGGGACAGTGGCAAGGTCGACTCCGATTCATCGGTTCATGTCTCCTATCAAGGGCCGCCGACGGGCTCAGGCCAGCGACGCTACTGGCAGGTTAGAATCTGGGACTCGCAGGGACAAACGTCAGCCTGGAGCAGCGTGGCATTCTGGGAGATGGGATTATTGCGCCCTTCCGACTGGAAGGGCCTCTGGATCTCGCCAGACTCGGACCAGGACGTGTCCAAACCCCAGCCCTCCCCGATGTTGCGGAAGAAATTTCACCTGAGGCAACAGCACCAGTCGGCTCGGGTTTATGTCACAAGCCTCGGCTTATACGAGCTCCATTTGAATAACCACAGGGTGAGCGATCACCTGTTTACTCCCGGCTGGACAAGCTACGACAACCGGCTGCAGTACCAGGTCTACGATGTCACCGGTCAGTTATCCCAGGGTGAGAACGTGATCGCTGCGGTGCTCGGTGACGGTTGGTATCGCGGACGTCTGGCCGGCGGCGGGCGTCGAAACGTATTCGGCCAACAACTCGCCTTGCTGATGCAGCTTCATGTTCGTTACCCCGATGGGACCGAAGAACTGATTCTGTCGGACCAGAGCTGGAAGGCGTCAAGCGGCCCCATTCGGAAGGCGGACATTTACGACGGCGAGGTTTACGATGCCCGGCTGGAGGACCCGGCCTGGACAGCTGCAGACTATGACGACAGCGGTTGGTCTGCGGTCCGGACACTCAGTCCGCCAAAGGCAGTTCTGGTAGCCTCGGAGGCGCCTCCGGTCCGCCGGCTGAGCGAGATTCGACCGAAACGCATTCTCACCACACCCAAGGGCGAAACCGTCCTCGACATGGGGCAGAACATGGTCGGATGGATGCGTCTTCGAATCCAGGGCGCTCGGGGACTCGAGGTGGTTCTGCGCCATGCGGAGGTGCTGGATCAGGACGGTAACTTTTACACGAAAAACCTACGGACGGCGGAACAGACAGATCGCTACATCCTGAAGGGCGAGGGCGTGGAAGTTTTCGAGCCGCATTTCACGTTTCACGGCTTTCGCTATGTCCTGGTCGAGGGCCTGTCCGGCCCGCCGTCGGAGGACACCCTGACCGGCATCGTCATTCACTCCGACTTGAAACCGACGGGTCACTTCGAATGCTCCAACCCCGCGATCAACCAGCTCCAATCCAACATTCTTTGGGGACAGAAAGGAAACTTCCTGGACGTCCCAACCGACTGTCCGCAAAGGGACGAGCGCCTGGGATGGACTGGCGATGCACAGGTATTTGCGCAAACGGCGGCTTTCAACATGGACGTCGCCGCTTTCTTCAGCAAGTGGTTGAAGGATCTGGCGGCTGATCAGAAGACGACCGGCGCGTTTCAGCCCGTGGCGCCAGTGCTGTGGGATCGTGATTCGCAAACCGGACCCGGGCAGGCAGGCTGGGGGGATGCGGGAGTCATCGTTCCCTGGCACCTTTACCTGGTCTATGGTGACAAGAGAATCCTGGAGCAGCAGTACGACAGCATGGCGGCTTGGGTCCGCTATGTGAATGCGCGGGCCGGGAGCAGTCATCTCTGGAACACCGGCTTCCAGTTCGGCGACTGGCTTGCGTTCAGTACGGACCGCTCCGACTATCCAGGGGCGACTACCGATAAGGACCTCATTGCCACCGCTTTCTTCGCGTATTCCACGGGCATCCTCGAACAGGCGGCAACGGTGCTGGACAAGCGAGAGGACGCCCGAAAATACCGCAAGCTGCGCCAGGCTGTCATTGAAGCGTTCCGGCACGAGTTTGTGACCCCTTCCGGGCGCCTGTCGTCGAACACCCAGACTGCTTACGCGCTGGCTCTCTCCTTCGATCTGTTGCCGCCGGAACTGGTCGCTCAGGGCGCCAAGCGATTGGCTGACGACGTGCGAGCGTTCAAGAACCATCTCACCACCGGCTTCCTTGGTACGCCGTTTCTTTGCCATGCGCTTAGCGATCACGGCTACCTGGGAGTCGCCTATGACCTCCTCTTGCAGGACACCTATCCCTCATGGCTCTACCCGATCAAGCAGGGCGCTACGACCATTTGGGAACGCTGGGACGGGATCAAGCCTGACGGTACGTTTCAGAATCCGAGGATGAACTCCTTTAACCATTATGCTTACGGCGCGATCGGGCATTGGCTCTACCGCGTGGTGGCCGGAATCGACCTGGATCCCCAGGCGCCTGGATACAAACACGTCCTGATCTCTCCGCAACCGGGAGGAGGTCTCAACTGGGCACGTGGCCGATTTGAAAGCGTGTATGGGGAAATCGTTTCCGCCTGGGTGTCGAAACCGAAAGGTTTCCGTCTGGAAGTGGTCATACCCGCCAACACGACAGCTACGGTTCGCCTACCGGGCGCGGTTCTTTCCCGTGTGAAGGAAGGCGCCCAGACCGTGAAGTCAGCGCCGGGCATTCTCGCCGCCCGACAGGAGAAAGAGGCGGTGATGGTGGAAGTCGGCTCGGGTCAGTATCGTTTCGAGTACGAGTTCTGAGGGTGCTTTTTGGAGTGCGGCGGCAGAAACGGGAGACTGAGCCTGGAGGCTCAGTCTCCCGTTTCTGCCGCCGCACTCCAAAAAGCCGCTCACGGCTTGCTGGACTTTTCGTCATCTCCAATCTTGATTTCGGCGCTTGGGGTTTTTGAGCCGCTCTTCTCAATACGCTTGACGTAAGTAATCTCGCGGGCTTCGAAGGAAATCGACTGACCGGGCGTCATATGCAGGTCCGCCTTGTATTCAGTCGCGGGGGTCATGTCCAGCGTGCTGTGAGAGATGCCTTTTTCGCCTGCTTTATCGATGTGTACCAGTAGACCTCCCGTCTCATCCCCGTATGCTTGCTCTGCTCTTATGATCTCGAGCCACAACAGGTTGTCTTTGTTGGTTGGTACGAGCAAGGCCCTGCCGGGCTCGAGCGAAAATGTCCCAGGCTCGGTCACAATCGTAATCTCCTCGGCCTTGGTCCATCCCCAGTAATAGCGATATGCCATGCTGAGGTGTCCCGCAGGAAAGAGGTTGCGGTTCAAACCATATCCCATAACCTCGTAGGGGTCTCCCTCCCCCTTCAGGAGCTCTCCCGTCTTGGGGTCCGCCGACGCCGCATGCGCATACATGAAGAGCGCATGCCCGATTTCGTGGGCTATGGCCGGTGGGTTTGCATCTTGTCCAAGGCCGATATTGGCCACGGCAGGCTTGAATCGCAATCCGAACGTGTGCTTGAACCGCAGTACGCCAAACGGCTCGACGTTTGTGTCCGTGGGATAGAAATAGACCACGGCGTCGAATGTGTCCGGATCCAGCTCGCTTCCGTATTTCGCCACTACTTCCCGGTTAGCTGCGGCATGGAGAATACCGTATGGGACCTTCGGTACCTGGTAGTCGCTGATGTTGCCAGGAAGCAGAACAGGCTCCGGCACCACCGTCGGTTCAAGGAAAACGGTGTTGTTGGAAGCGTCGGCGTAGATCTTCTTAACGCCCTCGATGAGCGCGCGCATTTTTTCGGCCGTGAGGGCGGCCGACGGTTTGAGGCTCTCATGAGAAACCAGCATGGCGAGGACACGCTTCGTGCCCAAAAGCGGAGTCAATGGCCTGTGAAAGGAGACGTGTCCAAGCTTCGAGTTTCCGTCCTCGCTAGACTCACCGTACACCAGACAAGAGCCGGCAAGAATCAGAGCCAAAGGAATAACAAGTAACGTTTGCTTTCTCTTCATCGCATGATCCTTTCTCGTAGTTTCATGTAGTCACAGCCAGGGCGCCTGTTGGAGCTGCCGCGTCTTTTCTTCGAGTTTGAAGAATTCGCGGGCGTTGCCTCGCAGCAGGTCTTCCACCAGGCCGACAGCCGAGTTCAGACTCAGCCACCCTTCATCGACCAGGTGTTCCAATGCCAACGAAATCCCTCCACGTGCCAGGGCGGCGTGCCCGATTATGGTCTCGACCGCCTGATAGTCTCCACCAAAGGTGAACACCTTGTTGGCCGGCCCCGTCACCAGGTACTGTTTCAGGAAGTTGACGCTGGCCACCGGACTTATGATCCATGACCAGCACATATCGACGTAGCAGTTCGTGTAGTGTTTCGCCACCGCGATAAGATCTTCGTAGAACGGGTAGTTGATGTGCATGAAAACGAAGCGGGTATCGGGTGATTTCCGGCAGAGGTCGGAGGCGGAGGCCGCATTTCCCTGCAGGCGTCCCAAGGGCATGTAATTGGCGCCAGTGTAATAGCCGGTGTGCAGCTTTACCGGCAGGTTGCATTCGGTCGCCTTGCGTACGCTGTACCAGAACAGATGGTCCTGCAGCCGGGTCTGCTCATCCGCGGTTAGCGGATCTTTGTTCAGCTTCTTCTTGAAGATCCCCTCGACCTGCTCAGCAGGAACGTCGGCGTAATCCAAGTTCCTCACGTATGCGGCCGTCGACTTGACGGCCACGGCATAGGGTCCATAGGTGGCAAACCACCAGTCGATAACCCGGTGCCAGTCGTGCAGGTCTGCGACCTTCACTCCGGCGGCCGAGGCATAGACGTCGAAGCCGGGAATAAGGTGCATGCCGCTAATATTGAGGTCCTGCATCAGCAGCGTGGGCTGACGGGATTCTTTGAACGGACCGTCCGGCGAATTCACCTGGCAGGATTCGATGTTCCCGAGCTGTTGCAGCAGCCTTCGGTAGAAACCGGGCTGGATGGTCTTCGTGTACGCCTCTTGGATATTTCGCACGGTGCGCTCGGAAAGCTCCTCAACACCGTAAATACGCTGCAAAGCAATGCTGACGGCCTGCGCATAGCCGGTATGGCTAACCTTCGGCCAATAGGGGGCCAGAAGCCTCCATTTTTCAACCGGGTCGACGTCCGGGGAAAGGAAAGCCTTGGATGCCTCGTTCGGCATGCCGCAGCTGGTGAAGTCATTATTGAGATACTGAGTGATCAGGAACGACCAGTCGTTCGCCAGTACCCGCTTGTGTTTCCCTTGCAGCCGGTCTTCTTCCTCGATCAGGTGCTCGTGAGTATCGACAATGGGTGTCGCTTCCACTCGCTGGCGAATCGTTTGCACGTTTTCGCGCCTGGTTTCGCGATCCGGAGTTGCCCCGTAGGCACTCTCCGGGAATGCCGTTGCGCCTATCACTCTCGCGGCGCCCGCGGTCTTGATCAGAGAGCGGCGTGTTACTCGCGTGGGCGGTTTGGCGTTCACTTGTTTCCCTTCTCCATCTGGGCGGTGAAGCGGCCATTAAAGTTCAGTGTGCCAAATATTTCGCGCTGTTTGCGGTTCGATCTCCAGCTACGGTACTCACCCCCGAACCGCAGACAGTGATTCTGCAGTTTCATCAGGAAGTTGTCAGCCAGATAGAAGGTGTCGAGCACCGTCTTGCTATTGCCTCCGCCCGAACCACAGCCAACGAAACCATAGCGCCCGCCGCCTAATGATAGTCGCAGTCGTTAGCGCCTTCCCAAATGTTTCTCCTCCGAGCCAGGGGCGCCGGGAATTGCAGAGAAACTTCAAAGTAAGTGTTATGTTTTCAGACACTTGCGGTTGCATATCCGGTTCTGCTAGCGATTCGCTAGTGCTATTGAAACCGGTTCTGTCATATCTACGTCGAAGGCCCGTCCGAGCTTCAAAACAACCGTACGAGCAGACTTTCTCACGGGACCATGTCGACGTGCCGCCCCGGCTTTACCGTAGTCAGCCTCCCACCGGAACGATTGACTTCGGCCGAAACAGGAGAAGAAGATGGCGTGGCACAAAGGCAGGGTCATTAGGATGAAAGAACTAGCTACATCGATAGGCGGCTGTGGGCTGGAGACTCGTTGAAGCCCGAGACGGTAGCCTCCTGCGGTTCAGACTGCCGGGAAACAACTCTTACTCCAGGCGTGATTCTGTCCGGTGGCAGGGGAGCCGGGCTTGCACTGAGGGAGATCGATACATGACGAAGCCGAATGAAGATTCCGCAACACAGTGTTTTGACAAAGACTCAGTGTCCCGCAGGCAGTTTGTGACAAAGGCGGCACTCTCAGCCTTCTCTTTTCACTTCATTCCGAGTCGCCTGTTCGGGTCTGAGGCGCCCAGCAACAAGCTGAATATTGCCGGAATCGGGGTCGGGGCTGTCGGAGCGTATAACCTGACCGCGTGCGAGTCGGAAAGCATTGTGGCGCTTTGTGACGTGGACAGCGCCTATGCCGCGCGCACGTTTGCCAAATACCCGAAGGCTCGAGTCTACAAGGACTACCGCGTCATGCTCGAGAAGGAAAAGGACCTCGACGCGGTGATCGTTGCTACTCCTGATCACACCCATGCCGTCATCACGATGGCAGCGATGGAGGCCGGGAGACACGTCTATTGCCAGAAGCCTTTGACCCATACGGTGTTTGAGGCTCGCAAGGTGACAGAGGCGGCGCGCTACCACAAGGTCCAGACTCAGATGGGCAACCAGGGACATTCTTCAGAGCATATTCGGCTCTTGAAAGAGTGGCTTGCAGATGGCGTCATTGGCGATGTCACCGAAGTGCACGCCTGGAGCGACCGCCCGGCGGGCGGAGACCCATGGTCCACATTCGCCGTCCAGGCTCAACCGGAAGACACTCCCCGGGTCCCTGAGTCGCTCGATTGGGACCTGTGGCTGGGCCCGGTGGCTTACCGGCCTTATCACCCCGCCTATCATCCGCGAAAGTGGAGAGCCTGGCTGGAGTTCGGCACAGGCTCGCTCGGCGATATGGGGTGCCACATACTCGACCCCGCGTTCTGGGCGCTCGATCTGGGAGCGCCGGTCAGCATCCAAGCGACGTCAACTCACTGGGAGGAGAAAGTGAGTTCACAGACTTTCCCCAGAGCTTCCATTTGTTCGCTACCAATTCCCAGCCAGGGGACAGAGACCGCCGGTCAGCCTGACCTGGTATGACGGCCGACTCATGCCCCCCATCCCGGAAGAACTGGAGGAGGGCCGGACATTGCCGCTTAACGGAGCGATCATCAGCGGTACCAAAGGGAAACTGATCCACGGCGGAAGTGGCGCCGAGGGTTTGCGTCTGATTCCCGAGGCGCGAATGAAGGAGTACAAGCGGCCTGAGAAAACGATAGCCAGAGTCAGCGAAGGGCACGAAGGGGACTGGCTTCGCGCCTGCAAGGAGGGCACTGGCGGCACTCCTGCGAGCTCGAATTTCGAGTACGCGGGACCTTTGACCGAAATGGTCCTGCTGGGAATGATTGCCATCCGAGTTAAAGACCAAAGGCTGGAATGGGACGCCGTGAACTTGAGGTTCAAAAACAACCAGAAGGCCAACGATCTGCTTCACATCCCGTACCGGCCCGGCTGGAAACTGTAGTTGATGCTTCGACCGAGGAGTCCCGGGCTCGGTGACAAGCGCTGCCCCCTCTGCCTCGATGAGCGACCCTTGACGCTGGTTCATCCGGTGGTCCCTTTTCCGTGATGCTCAGGATGATCCGTTATCGAAGTGTGCTGGTGATAATGACCTCGCTTGTGCAGATCATTGTGAAGCTGTCGATAGACGGAAGTGAGTCTGAGCCTCATTCTCTTGTAGATTTCGTCCTCGGCTCTCATTCCTACGGTGTCGATATAGGCCAAGGCGCCTTCCACCTGGTCGAGGATAGCGAGGGCGTCAGCCTGGGAAAAGAACTCCGAACCTTCGACATCGACCATCACGGGTGAGCTGTGGGCCGCGATCATCTCGGTTTGGTCCCGGTAATGGCCCCGCACCAGCAAGGCCAGCCACGAGCTCTTTTCAACCTTGACCGACCAATGTCCGGCAGCCTCTCGCGGGTCGATTGTCTGACTCTCCCGGATTTCCCCGTTCACGATCAGGTCGACCCGGCTCATGGGCACCGTGACACTGCCTACTTTCCAGGTCACATCGAGTGAGCCTCCGCTGCGTCGGAGTTTGAATCGAGTCCCCGGAGGCTTTCCGTCGACAGCAAAGTCGAGCAGGGGACCATAGCTCGCGAAAGTATTCCCCGACTTGATTGCCTCAATCCAGGTGTCATAGGTGAACGGCTTGTCTGACGCGATCTTCGCGTAGGTTCGAACCGTCCCGACCGCCGTCATGGCACTCATCTTGTCAGTGCCGCCCACGGCGGCGACGAACGAGCCGCAGTTGAGGAAACGGTAGTAGTCGGACAGGGAGTAAGGGTCGATGCCGCGGTAGAGGAACCCCGACGAGGTCAGTTCGATGGCATCAATGACTCCGCCGATTATGTCAGCTGCGTGCTCTGCCCGGGGGTTCGGAAAGTGAGGCAGAACGACGACGCCGCCCTGCTTTCGGCATTGCTCCGCCCATTCCATCATCAAAACGTTGACGGGGTCACCCAGGGCGGCTTCGGTGGGTCCGCCCGCGCACATCGGGGCAATGATCTCTCCCCGATAACCCAGCAGGGAGATATGGCCGAGGATATGCTGCCGGTTCTCGGTCCCCACGCGAACCAGCCATTCACCGTCTCCGCCGGCCTCCTTTGATCCGAATGTGGATTTTCCGTCGAAGTCTCCGACGTTGGTCATCAATTCTCCCCACTGGCTGGCCAGCAGGTTGACGACGTTAACTCCTTCCGCCGCGCCCTCCAGCATTGCCGTCGGAGGGGAGAGAAAATGGACGTGCGTATCGGCGGTGACCCAGCCTGCTTCCCGCCAGTCCAGAACCTTTTCGAGCAAGATATCAATAACGCTGGTGTCCGGGCCGACTTTTATCACCTTTCGAACGGGTTCGATCTCAAAACCCTTGCTCACTTCCAGGTAGATATTCCCTAAAGGAACATCTATGACCGTTTCGCCGGGAATGTAGGCGCAACGGTGCCTTCCCATGTGCATGAATTCAGGACCGTAGTCCTCGAACCACCGGCCATTGGGGATGCGATGCCGATCGACCGGCGCGAGATACTCGTCACTCTCTCCGTGGACGTGAAGCTTGACGGCAACTGGTATTTTGCTCTGTTTGTCCAAGACTCGGATCTTTACCCTCTTCACGGCAGGCGCAATGGAAGCCAAAGTCCCGTCACCCTGCCCGGACACTACCTCCGAAACCGGAATCACCTTCCCTCCGCTCAAGTGGAACCGCGCATCCGGGTGAGCCATGTACTCTATGAGGACCTCGCCCTTGGAGGGGACCGGAAGTTTGTTGTTGTAGGTATTGGCCCATTCCCCGTCAGGATAGAGAAGGCGTGGTTGCGCCGAAATTACCTGCCCCATGTCCAACCGTATCTGGCTGAGAAGCCCGTTTTTACTGAGCGTGTAATCGAAGGTCGTTCCCGGGGGGAGTTTCAACAACGCCTTCTGCCGTGTCTGCCATCGCAGGGGCAGGCTCGAAGCACGCCCTGCCGATATGGCCGACAGGATCACGGTCCCTGCCTTGGGTTCGAACCGCAAACTCACGATTGCTTTATCCGGGTGAGGGTTTTGCCAGGCCCAAAGCCAGTTCAGCCAGGCGGTGACATCGCCGGGGCTCACGCGTTGCTGAGCGTAGCCCCAGCCGGCATTGTCCTGATCGGCGTTTGTCGGAGTAGGGCTATTCTGGGGAACGGCTTGAAAGCAGTTCTCTCCCCAACGCCTTCGGAACATGCCGATGTGATGCCTTCTCTGGATTTTGCAACGCAGCTCGGTACCGTCATCGTAGGTGAACACGTAGTCAGCGACGTGCTCACCGAGACGTCCCTCACCCCCCGCCTCCGACAGAAATCCTTGATCATTCCACTTCAGCGGTTCGGTGTCGGTCGTGTGCATGAAAACCAGCCATTCGGCCTTGACGCGGTCGAGCTTCTCCACAACCGGCTGGTCCTTCAGGAGCACCACGCGTCCGACTTCGAAGGGAATCCCCCAGCCGACGCAGGCGCCCGTCGGCGCCTGGGGCAAGGCTTGAGTCATAATCTCTGAGATGCCGGCCCTCGCAAGATCACCGAGGCCAGCGTTGCCTTTCAAGGGCAACGGCACGAAATTCGACGTACCCGGTCGAGCCGGGCTCGGCTTCGAGTCGACCGCCCCTTGTACAGACTGCACGGCGGCCGCAACCGCCGTCGATGTTTCCAAAAACTCCCGTCGGGATACTCTCATTGTCTATCCTCGCTTATCGTTCAAGGTTGAGCCGACTCGCTTCATGACAGCCAGGGGGCCTTTTGCAGCCGTCTCGTTTTCTCCTCGAGATTGAACAGCTCGCGGGCGTTGCCCCGCATTATGCCTTCCACCATGTTGACGGCCGAATCCAGGGTCAGCCACCCTTCCTCGACCAGCTTCGACAGCGCCAGCGCAATCCCCTTGCGCGCCAGCGTGACGTGCCCGATCACCGGTTCGACTGCGACATAGTCGCCTCCGAAGGTCAGCACCTTGTTTACCGACGCCGTCACCAGATACTGCTTCAGGAAATTGACGCTGGCTACGGGACTGATGATCCAGGACCAGCACATGTCGACATAGCAGTTCGTGTAGTGTTTCGCCACCGCGATCAGATCTTCATAGAACGGATAGTTGATGTGCATGAAAACGAATCGGGTGTCGCGCGACATCCTGCAAAGATCGGCGGCGGCGGCGGCGTTCCCCTGTAATCGCGCAAAAGGCATGCGATTGACGCCGGCGTAATATCCGGTGTGCAGCTTTACCGGCAGGTTGTATTCAGTCGCCTTGCGCACGCTGTACCAAAACAGATGATCCTCCAACCGCTTTTGATCGTCCGGGGTCACCGGGTCTTTGTTCAGCTTTTTCTTGAAGACTCCTTCGACTTGTTCAGCAGGAACGTCGGCGTAGTCCAGATTTCTTGAATAGGCCGCCTGCGACTTGATGGCTACGGCAAACGGCCCATAGGTGGCGAACCACCAGTCGATCACCCGGTGCCAGTCGGTCAGGTCCCCGACTTTTATTCCGGCAACCGGGGCGTAGGCGTCGATGGCTGGTCCCATGTGCATGCCCAGAAAACTGATATCCTGCATCAGCAGCGTGGGCTGGCGCGATTCGCAAAACGGCCTTTCCAGCGAATTGACCTGGCATGACTCAATGTTCCCGAGGTCTTGCAGGAGCCGTCGGTAGAAACCGGGCCTGGCGGTTTTAGTGTAAGCCTCTTGCACCTTCCTGACGGTCCGGTCGGAAAGCTCCTCAACGCCATAGACACGGGCCAGGGTAATGCCAACGGCTTGCCCGTACCCGGTGTGGCGGATCCTCGGCCAATGTGGGGTCAGGAGTTCCCATTTCTCAATCGGATCCACATCGGGCGAGAAGAAGGCCTTATGTGCCTCGTCCGACATTCCGCAGGCGATCAATTCGGACTTGAGGTAGTCGGAGAACAAGAGCGACCAGTCGTTCGCCTGGATGCGAGGATGTTTACCTGTAAGTCGACGCTCTTCCTCGATCAGGTGCTCATGAGTGTCGACGAGCGGCGTGGCCTCCACCCGCCGGCGAATCGTCGCAACCGTCTCGCTCCCGGCTTTTGGATCGGCTCGTTCCCCGTGAGCGTTCAGCGGAACTGCCGCCGCACCCATCGCGGCGGCTGTACTTCCGGTCTTGATCAGGGACCGGCGCGATACGCGGCTGGGTCGTTCGAATTCGTCCAAGCTTCCTCCTTCGACGCCATTCGCTGACGTTGTCAGATTGAACCACGTTGCGTTCGACAGCAACCAAAAACGGGGGAGGGCCTGCTAGCTAACACGAGTTAGCGGTCTGGGCCGCTTTTTGGGAGTGCGGCGGCAGAGGCCCGAGCTCTATACGTGTTTCTCGACCCCAAAGGGGTCGCCTGGACTTTGGCGAAAGTATACAGATGAATCAACAGGAACCGCTGCTGTGTGGC
>JBHGBF010000390.1:0-3963 GCA_041946865.1 Acidobacteriota bacterium
TTCAAAGGTTCAAAGGTTCAAAGGTTCAAAGGTTCAAAGGTTCAAAGGTTCAGAGGTTCGTGTCAGTCTTATCCGGAGATTGCTGTTCGTTCTGGTGCTGGTGGTGATAGCTGCGGGCGTTGTGCGGGCCTCGCTCGAAGGGTTTAACGCCAGGCGGGAAGCTATTGTCGCGGCATGTCAGGCGGAAAGGAACCGGCTGGGAATCAAGTCGGACGATGTGCTGTTTTCCCGGTACCCGACGCCCGAAATCAGTCTCATCACGACCGCTTGCGTGCCGGCCGGCGGTACAGGCGAGCTGGTGGTGAAAGGAAAGTTCGTTCCAGGGAGCAAATTCCTGTTGGAGTCCGATCGGCTGGAAATCGTCAAGGAAGCCCTGACCGCGACCGAGTACCGTGCCACCGTCAGGGCGCCGGCGGGAACAGGACCGGAAACAGCCTCCGTGTCGGTCTACAGCCCGGTCAGCTGTGCTTCGGCTCGTGGTCAGAAAGCAGTCGTGGTGATGGGAAAGTACGAGTGGGATCTCCAGTCAGCCAACGGCTGGCGGATCAAGGCGCGTCCCGGTCTCGACACTCGCTGCAACCCGCATGAACAGGGAACGATCGAGTACCAGGTGGAGTTTTTCCGGGGCGCCGAAACCACCCCCTTTCAAAAGCGTGAAGCCCAGCTTTACTTCTCGCGTTACGATCAGAACCCCTTCCAGCTGCGCGTCGATGACGAGAAACAGAGCGGCGACATACAGAGTCAGGTTGAGGCTCTTACAAAGAAGCTCATGAAGCCCGGGATCTCGCAGGCCGAGCAGGAAAAGACGATGGCGCAGTTAGAGGCGCTCACACAGAAGATGGTGGCTCAGATGAGCGACCTGGCGGCCGTGCAGAAGCAGGCGCAGCAGATCGAGCAGCGCAGAAAAGAATTCGGCTGCGCGGTCCTGGAGCTGCGAATCGAGTCTGGGTCACAGGTCCAAGGAGAGATGCATTGCGGCGAGCTGGTCGGCCGCGGCATCAAGCTGAGCGGCACGGTGAAGACCAGTCCGGCGTCTTAACCGTCCCAGGGCGACAACGTGCGGAAGGAGGCGGCGAAGTGGACGTGGCGCAGTCGCCCGCCTGGTCCATCACGTCCCCTTCGTCCCCGCCATCCACCCGTTGTGTTGCCTACAGGCTCCACCCTTTCCGATACTCGTAATGCAGGTAGTCGTTTGCCTCTTTGACGTTTGTGACCCGCATCGCGGCGCTGTCCCACAGCAGCTTGGCTCCGCCCAGGCGGACGGAAATGGTACCGAGCAGCAGGGCCTCGGTCAGGGGCGCGGCAAAATCAAAGTTTGACTCGGTGGGCGTGCCTTCTTTGCAGGCCTTGATCCACTCCTGGTAGTGTCCAATCGAGCGCGGCAGCGTCTTCGGCGGACGCTGATATTCCTGCATCCTTTTCTCGGGAATAAGCCGGGGGCTTTCTCCGCCCCAGCCGAGAACCAGCATCTTGCCTTTGTCCCCGACGAACAGGAGGCCGTCCTCTTTGGGAAGCTCTCGGCCGTCTTCGAGCTCCTCAGGCCTGGCCGGGAGAAGACCACCGTCATACCAGTGAACCGTGACTGCCGGCATATCGCCCCGCGGGCCAAACTCGTAATGCACCATAGAAGCCAGCGGCAAGCTCTCCTTGTAGACCAGAGTGGAGCTGGAATGAACGCTTATCGGCGCTGTGAGTTTCAAGGCCGTGAAAACGGGCGCCAGGTTGTGAACGCCCATGTCTCCGAGCCCGCCCGACCCGAAGTCCCACCAGCCTCGCCAGACAAAGGGAACATAGGCCGGGTGGTAGGGACGATATCGAGCCGGACCCAGCCACAAGTCCCAGTCAAGCTCCGGAGGAACCGGCAAAGTGTCAGTAGGAGCCTCGATGCCCTGGGCCCAGAAGAGCTTGCCCTCATGGGTCGGCCGATCAGACCAGACGTGAACCTCGCGGACAGGGCCGATCGCGCCGTCCCAGATCCACTCCTTTATCAGTCGATTCCCCTCGAAGGCCATTCCCTGATTGCCCATCTGGGTGGCGACCTTAGCCTTGCGGGCCGCCTCAGCGAGCGCGCGGGCCTCATAGATTGTCCGAGTCAGAGGCTTTTCGCAGTATACGTGCTTCCCGGCTTTGATCGCCGCCATGGCTGCTACGGCATGCGTATGATCCGGAGTAGCGATGACCACCGCGTCTATCCCTTTCTCGGTCTCGATCATCTTGCGGAAATCTTTGTGGCGTTTGGCTTTCGGGTATTTTTTGTAGCTGTCGGCCGCCATTCGGTCGTCGACGTCCGCCAGCGCGACGATGTTCTCGCTGGAAACGCCTTCGAGGTCGTCCACTCCCCGTCCTCCGGCGCCGATTCCGGCGATATTCAGCTTGTCGCTCGGCGGCACAAATCCGCGTCCGCCCAGGACGTGCCGCGGGACTAAGGCGATCCCGGAAAAGGCCGTCGCGGCCACTGTTGCGAAATCCCGTCGCGAGATGTGTGATTTCTGGTCTTTGCTGTCGCTCATATGTGTCGGTTCCCTGAATGATCGATTATTATACTGTCCCACCAAACCAGTAGAGCCGCAAGCGGAACGTGGTCTCGACGGTAAGCCTTCAGTCTTCGCGGGGCGCGGCTCCGAAAGTGCCACAGAGCCGCGCCGCCTTTGCGGACCGCCAGCGGACGGGAAGCGCGTCGGGTGCGTGCCGGAACCAAGATCGATTCGTACTGAAGGCACGCCGGCGACACTTCACCTGAAGTTCTGTTTGACGGTTATATTGCCTGGGCCAGGCACGTCTGACGCCTGCCCCAGGCTCTCTTCGTTCAACGCAACCGGTCCTGCGTACTGAAACTGATCGAGCTGAACATGGCGCCAGAGCGCCGTCCGGTAGGCGGCAATCTGGACCGGGCTGATGTCAATGACCGGGCCAAATGGCTCGGGCACGTCAGGAATCGGCCAAAGGCGGCCATCGGGAACCTGGTCCGCCAAAGACTCAGCGGGGCCGATGACTCGTACCTGGCCGCCGAATCTCTCGAGGTCCCGTGCCAGCCCGATATCCAGCCGTCTCGTCGTTGCCTGGCTGGCGAAGATCAGCCCTCGAAAGGCGGGATTCACGATTTCCACCGATCCGTGACGAAAATTGGCGGCCGAGGCGCCGGCGGCCGGCACTTTCGCCACTTCGTTAAACAGCAGGGCGCCCTGGAGTGCGGAGGCGAGTGAAGGCCCCCGGCCGGCCAGGTAGATGACCGGCGGGTCCTCGAAAAAGTCATACCAGCTTTCGCTCGCGCGGAGTTGCTCTTCGATAGAGCGTTTCCAGGGATCGGCCAGGCCCGCCGCTTGTGACTCCCAGGAGTCATCGAGATCCCCGGTGGCCGCAGCGCCCAGCGCAAGGAGCGCCAGAACCGTCCCCGGATAACTCTGAATCGAGACCATGGTGTCGGGGTCCGTCCGGATTTCGATCAGGGTCTCGGCCCGTTCGGCGAGCGGACTTTCGCGGACGGCGGTGAACCCAATAATGTGACAGTCACCGCCGCCCAGAAGGCCCAGCAGTTTCGTGGTCTCGATTGTCCGCCCGGAGCGGGATACGAGCACGAGCGTCGCGTCTCGACAGAGTCCGGGTTCGTAATGCAGGAGGTCGGACGTTTCAATCACGGGCGCGAGAATGCCGTGCCGCCCGAGCCAGAGGCTGAGAGGCAGGCAGGCGAAAAGCGAGGCGCCCATGCCTGAAAGGATGACCCGGTTACCGTTTTGGAGTCGTTTGGCCGCTGCCGCTAAGGCCGGCTGCCCTTCGGTCTGAAGATACTCGAGCTGCTTCCGAAGAGAGGCCGGCTGGCCAAGGATGTCATAGAGAATTCCACGTTGCGCCATAAAATCTGTCCTTTTTGAGCCAATTGCAAAAATCGGCGCCCCGGCTTTCGACTTGGCCTGCTCCACCAGACCAATCAGAGCCTGGAGCGCAGCGTCTTCCAGCGGAGCGACC
>JBHGBF010000391.1:0-3734 GCA_041946865.1 Acidobacteriota bacterium
GGTTACGGTTCGAAAAAGTTCGCCTAAAGGCGGCACTACAAACAAGACTGAGGCATTACCCGTGAACGACCAGGACGGGGTTGACTTGGCCCGGCTGGGTCACTGGGTGTCCGCCGTCAGCGATCAGCGATCAGCTTTCAGCGGCCATCGATCAGGAGTGAGCCACCTCCTCGGCGGCCGGGCGCGACACTGTTGACACCGGCTGCGGGAACCAATGACGTGTCCGGTTGCACACGGAGCAAACCGAGAGCATGACGGGCACTTCGATAAGCACGCCCACGACGGTCGCGAGAGCGGCGCCCGATCCCGGGCCGAACAAGGCGATGGCGGTGGCGACCGCGAGCTCGAAGAAGTTGCTGGCCCCAATCAGGGCGCCCGGCGCGGCCACCGAGTACTGAACGCCGAACAGGCGCATCAATCCGTAGGCGAGCGAGGAATTGAAGTAGACCTGGATCAGAATCGGTATCGCGATCAGGATCACATGCACGGACTTGTTCGTTATATTGTCGGCCTGAAACCCGAAGATCAGGACAAGGGTGGTCAAAAGCGCGAGCATGCTGACAGGGGCAAAGCGGGGCAGCAGGACCTTCTCAAACCACTCGCGGCCCCTCCTTCTGATGAAGTAGGCGCGCAGGATGACCCCTGTAACCAGCGGAATGACGATGAAGATACCGACGGCATAGAGCAAGACCTGGTACGGCACCTCGAGCGAGGAGGCGCCGCTGACCAGGAAACGAACAATCGGGGCAAACAGGAACAACATGATGAGATCGTTAACCGAGACCTGTACGAGCGTGTACGCGGGATCCCCGTCGGTCAGATAGCTCCAGACGAAGACCATCGCCGTGCAGGGCGCCGCGGCCAGAATGATCGCTCCCGCGATGTACTGATCCGCTTCGCTGACCGAGATCCAGGCCGAGAAAACGTGGCGAAAGAACAACCACGCGACCAGAGCCATGGAGAACGGCTTCACCAGCCAGTTCACGAACAACGTGACGAAAAGGCCTCGCGGCCTTTTACCCACGTTCTTGATCGCCGCGAAGTCGACCTTCATCATCATCGGGATGATCATCAGCCAGATCAGCACGGCAATCGGGATGTTGATCTGGCTCGACTCGCCGAATTCCATCTTCCTCAACGCGTCGATCGTCCCCGGCAGGCCTCTGCCAACCAACACTCCGACCACCATGCAGACGATCACCCAGAGGCTCAGATAGCGCTCGAAATAGTTGAGTCGTTTAGCCGGTTTCGGCATTGTCTGGTCCATAGTCTCTCTCCTGCTCCTTTTTCGACTTCCCCTATAGCGCGTTCATCAGCGCCTTGAGCCGTCTCAAGGCCGCCCGGCTGATGCAGTACAGCATGCGGGGGCCATCAACGCGGCCGCTTATCAGACCCGCCTCCTTCAGGATTCGCAGGTGCTCCGACACCGTCGATTGGGCGAGGGGAAACTCGTCTACGATTTGACTGCAGACACGGGCGTCCAGCTTTGAGAGGATTCGCAAGATCCGGACCCGTGTGGGGTGAGAAATCGCTTTTGCCATGAGCGCCAGCGTTTCGTCCGCCTTCTCGTCCGAGACGCTTTCGTCTGCAGGTCCCGTGACCGGCGACTCGTCAGTGCAGGTAATCAGGTCGTCCTTGGAACTGTCTTTCATAGCCTATCGTCGATAGACGATATCGATTGCTTTCTCGGTTGTCAAGCGAGTCGGTACGACTTGATCGGGGAGATCGGGTGGCCTATCGTTGTTCTGACGAGGAGGGCGTCGCGCCATGCTTAAGATACCGGCAGCAGACGGCTACCCACCCGAGCCGGGGCGTTATCTGAGAGGAAATGATCTTTCCCCCGTTGCGGTCGCGGTGATCCTCCTTTACAACCAGGAGGAACTCCCCCCGGAAATTCAGGATCTGGTCCGGATCGGCGTAGAAACGGGAGCAGCACTGTCAGGTACGATTCAGACGGAGAACATCGGAATCGAGAAGCTCGTCTGCAACGTGGTCGCGAACCCCAACATCCGCTACCTGATCGTCTTCGGACCGGAATCTCCCGGCCATTCGACCGGGGAGTGTCTTCTGCGCCTGGTGGAGAAAGGGGTAGATCACAGGCGGCGGATCCTGGACACCGAGGCGCCTACACCTTACCTGTTCAACCTTCCCCTGGAGCACATCGAGCGGTTTCGGCAACAGATCAAGACGATTGATCTGTTGAATGAAGGCGACCCCGACCTGCTTCGTCGCGCCGTCTGGTCGTGCTACCAGGAAAAACCCACCAGGTTCCGGCAGTATGAGCTCTATGACCCGGGCGCCTATCCGGCCGAGCCTCTTCTGGGCAGCCTGACCTGGCGGGTCACCAAACCGGAGCAGGAGCCGAAGGACCAGACAGAACGGGGACAAAGACAGCAACTGAAAGTCCTCATGGAGCGCTACCGCCAGGCGGCCGAACGGAAGCGGGCTAAGTCGGGGACTTGAGTTGGGGGGCCGGATCTGCTGAACCAAAATAGCGCGGACTGTGAGGCGACAGGTCCTGCCCGAGAGTGAGCGCAGTTTTTGTTCGCGTTGGTTCGTGTCCGGACGCCACCCACAGTGAAGTCGATGCGGTAAGCCCGGACGATTCCCCGCTGGCAGCAGTCACGGCGCGCAGCCCTCAACGAGCGCTCTGGACTTTGGCGAAAATAAACAGATGTGTGAACGTTTCTTTTACGCCGAAGGCGTTAGATAAAGGCCGTCGCTCCGGCAAAGCGGAAGACGGAAAGGTATTCGGCGCCTGGAGCCAGCGCCCGCCCGCTAATGTAGGCGGAGAGAATACTCACCGCCACACAGTAGACGAACCACTGCGCCAGATTCTTCCCCATAGCCGGGGGGCCGCTTGGTATGACCGTGATCAAGGCGACGGGTCCCTTTTTCATCTTGTCTACGAAGCCTGGATCGTTTCGTTCCTTGGGACTTCCTGGACACGGCATCATGTAATCGCCCGGAGGAATCTCGAATTTCCGAAGCGCTTCCAGGATTTCGTCTTCAGCCGGCAGTTTGCGCAAGTCATTGCGGTGCAAGGGGAGCACCATGTGCAGGATGGCGCTTGCCACCAAGACGATGACCGCCGACAACAGAATAGGGAGCCACAACGATGTGAGCGGAACCATTCGCACCTCCTCGTGTCTCACGCTTGAAAGTCAGTGACATGACAGTACTTCTTCGTCGAGGATTTGGCAAGAGGGCGAGTTGCCTCATCAAAAAAGTACCCGAAACGGATTCGTTGCCTCATCGTAAAAAAGGTCCCGAAACAGGGTAAAAAAGGCTCCATGACGAGGAGCCGGGAGAAGAGGCTGGACATGAGGGAACGACGGACTTTGGTGAAGGTATTTGCGAGCGAATACCGGAAAGAGAACAAAAGAGAAAGGATCGATTCTGGACCGATTCGTGAAGGTGGCGGGCTACGCCCGGCGCTACGCGGCTCGGCTCTTACGCAATCAGGGACGGGAAGTCGTGACGCGCCCGGGGGTGCGTGTAGTGGGTTCGGTGGGCAGCCGGGCGCGCCGGCGAGGGCGGCGCACCTATGGTGAGGAGATACCGCCGGCTCCAAATCGGGAGCCCAGCCAGGCGAAACAGAGCCACAAGCGCAGCGCTTTCTGGCGGAGCGCGTCGGTGCATGGCGCTTCCACTTTCGTTGGTCGGTTCTGGCTTGCACCCGACGCGCTCCCCGTCCGCTGACGGTCCGCTGGAAAGCGCTGCGCTTGAAAATC
>JBHGBF010000392.1:0-2707 GCA_041946865.1 Acidobacteriota bacterium
CTTTGCGCTTGACTCTGTGACGCCTTGAGCCTCGCCGTACGAAAACTGAGGGGTTACTGCGAGACTGCGTGCAGAATTGACACCATCCCCCGTCGAATGTTAACCTTACATTTTTCTTCGGAGGTCGTATGGCGAGGGTCTGTGAAGTCTGCGGGAAGGGCCCACAATTCGGGAACCGGGTCTCGCACGCGCATAATTTGACGAAACGCCGGTGGAACCCCAACCTGCAGAATGTCCGCGCAGTGGTTAACGGCACTCATCGGAAACTGCGCGTCTGCACGCAGTGTCTTAAATCCGGGCGCGTTCAGAAGCCGCTGGTCGGCTAAGCGGGTCGCACGGTGGGTTGCGCATTTTTGCCACCGACCGCCGGCTCGTGCGGTAGGTAGCGGAAAACGCGACTCACCTGCGTTCATTCGTTCGTTTCCCTGGCTTTGCTCCTCGCTCTCGTTACTTCCCTGACACCTTCCAGGCCCTTCAGCAGGTCCATCAGCTTGTCGAGCTGGCTGGTGCCCGTCACTTCCACTGTCATGTCAATGCGCCCGTAACCTTCGTCCATCAATCGAGCCTGGACGGTCACAATATTCGTGTTTGTACCGGAAATAGCGGAGGTAATTGCGGCCAGGACGCCCGTCCGCTCTTCCGTATGGATCGTGAGCCGTACAGGGTACTTCGTGTCGCGGCCGTCGGTCCAGCTGACTGCCACGCGTTTTTCAGGATCGAGGAGCAGGTTCTCGACGTTCGGGCAACTCGTTGAATGGACTGAGATGCCGCGGCCCACGGTAATGTAACCGGCTATTTCTTCCCCGGGAATGGGATTGCAGCACTTGGCACGGTAGACCAGGAGATCGTCATGCCCCTTGACCTGGATCGTCGAGTCCGACCGCCTCAAGACACGCCTGACCATGCTCGAAAGGCGCGATTCCGGCGCGGCGGGCTGGGCCTGCTCGAACGTTTTTTCCGGCTCCAACTGCTGCAGGACTCTCTTTGCCGGCGTTTTGCCGAAGCCTATGCTTTGGTAGAGGTCTTCCGGCCTGGCGAAATTCAGTTGAGCACTGATCGAGTCGAGCCGGTCCTGATATTTCCGCAGATTCAGGTTAAACTTCCGTGCTTCCTTTTCGAGAAGCTTCTGCCCGATGTCGACAGCCTCTTCCTTTTGTCTCTGATTGATCCATCTTCTGACAGCGTTGCGCGCTCTTGACGTCTTGGCAAACGTCAGCCACTCCCGGCTGGGATGCGCGTCATCGGCAGTCAGGATCTCGACAATCTCACCGTTGATCAGCCGGTGTTTGACCGGCACGATCCGTCCATTGATCTTGGCGCCCACACACTTGTATCCGACCGCTGTGTGGATGTGGAACGCGAAATCCACCGGGGTGGCGCCGCGCGGCAGGGTAATCACCTCCCCCTTGGGAGTGAACACGTAGACCTCTTCCGGATACAGGTCGATCTTCAGGTTGCTCAGGAACTGGTTAGGATCTTTGACCTCCCGCTGCCACTCCAGCAGGTGGCGCAGCCACATGAAGCGTTTGTCGTCTTTGTCCTTCTCCAGCCTGCCCTCTTTGTATTTCCAGTGCGCGGCAATTCCCTCCTCAGCGATCTTGTGCATCTCGCTGGTCCGGATCTGGATCTCGAAAGGCCGACCGTCGGAGCCAATCACGGTGGTGTGCAGCGACTGGTACATGTTCGGCCGGGGCATCGCAATAAAGTCCTTGATGCGTCCCGGAACCGGGCTCCACATGTTGTTCACGATGCCAAGCACCGTATAGCAGTCCCGGACCGTTCCAACAAGCACCCGGATCGCGATGAAATCGTAGACCTGGTCGAGCGGAATCTTCTGACGCCGGAGCTTTTCATAGGTGCTGTGGATCCGTTTGATCCGCGCCTCGATCTTGGCCTCGATCCCCTGCTCCTGGAAGCGCTGCTCCATCTGCTTGATGACGTTCTTGATCAGGCGGTCGCTGGTTGCTTTCTTTTCCTCGACTTGGGACAAGATGCTTTGATAGGTGACCGGGTCCAGGTAACTGAAGGCGATGTCCTCGAGCTCGCCGCGGATCTTGGACATGCCGAGGCGGTGGGCAATGGGGGCATAAATGTCGAGCGTTTCCTGGGCGATGGCCTTGCGCTTTTCGGGGCTGAGGTACTGGAGCGTGCGCATGTTGTGCAGCCGGTCAGCCAGCTTGACCAGGATGACCCGGATATCGTCGACCATGGCCAGCAGCAGTTTTCGGAAGTTCTCGGCCTGCTGCTCGCGCTGCGACGAGAACTGGATCTTGCTGATCTTGGTCACGCCGTCGACAATGTGGGCAATGTCTTCGCCAAAAATCTCCTGGATTTTCTCGAGCGGCGTGAGTGTGTCTTCAACCACGTCGTGAAGCAGCCCCACGCACACGCAGGCCACATCGAGCTTCATGTCACAGAGTATGTTCGCGACTTCGAGGGGGTGGGAGAGGTAAGGCTCACCCGACAGCCTGACCTGTCCTCGGTGTTCCCGTGCCGAGAAAATGTAAGCCTTGCGTAAAAGATCCAGGTCCGCGTTTGGATAGTGAGCCTGGAGCTTTTCTTCCAAATCCTCAAAACGAATCATCGGCGCAGTGAAAGAGGTTATTCTACACCAACTCGCAGGCGAGAGTCGGGACTGAAGGCTAAGTCGGCGTAACCGCTCAGTTTTCTGCGAGCGAAGCGGCAGGCGCTTTTGGAGTTCATCATG
>JBHGBF010000393.1:0-2624 GCA_041946865.1 Acidobacteriota bacterium
GTGCGCCATCGCCTTCGAGGCTTGGTACTCCTCGTTGCTGCCACACTCCGAACAAAAAAATGAGGGGTTACAGCAGAAGATCCCCGAGGGCCGGGTTTCAGGCTGAGACTGGTAGATATTCGCGTTGCAGGCCCGAAGGATGTGGAGAGCCACCAGGATTGGGCGCGCGATAAGATGGCTGCGGAAGCGCTCGACCGGATCAAGGCACGCAGCCAATAGGCTAAAGCCTTGCCGCGCCCCGAAGCCTTGGCCGGAAGTGTGGAGGAAATGGCTAAGGGCTCAGGGCTGGGGCATGGAGGTGGTGACGGTCTATGTTTATTCACGAGTCTGATCCCCTCCTAATATCGGGAAAATAGATGAGGACTCGCACTCCCTTTGCCGCCGCGGTCCAAAAAAGGCGTGTATTTCTCTTATGACTTGTCTTCCAACTGCGCAGCACCTGATCGATCTGTTCCAGCTCCAGCCGCATCCCGAGGGAGGCTACTTCCGGGAGACGTACAAATCGCTGGTGACGATTCCGGCGGCTGCGTTGCCCGGAGGCGGCGCGGGGAGTCGGGCGGCCGGGACGGCCATTTACTTTATGCTGCGCCAGGGCCAGAAGTCGCGTCTGCATCGGCTTCGTTTCGACGAGGTGTGGCACTTCTACCTGGGCGGGCCGCTTTGCCTGGTCGTGATAGGGATTGACGGGAAGGCCGGACGATTCACCCTTGGTCAGGATTTGAGCGCGGGCCAGGAGCTGCAGCGAGTCGTGCCGGCGGGACACTGGTTCGGGGCGTATCCTCTGCCGGGGTCACCCTATTCACTTGTTGGGTGCACCGTGGCGCCGGGTTTTGCTTTTGAAGATTTCAGCCTGGGCAATCGAGAGGAGCTGATCGCCTGTTTCCCGCATCTGCGGCGACTGATCAGCGAGTTGACCGAGGACTGAGACTCCAGCGAAGGACCTGCTCAGTCCTCGCAGACGGGGGGTGGCGGGCGCGAGGCGCGTCGGGCCGCTTCGCTAAGGACGCGGCCCAGTCTGGTTCTGTGAAAACGCTCGCCCCCGTTCGGTTCGCCTGCTACCAGCGCCCGCTTTTTCGTCTCTCCGGCTTGGGTAGACTCTCCAACGGCTTCAGGTACTGCTGAATATCCTGCTCTGACAGCCTCAATTCGCTGAGCTCTCCGGACAGGTATTTGTCATAACCGGACAGATCCATCAGCCCGTGTCCGCTGTAGCAGAAGAGGATGACCTTCTCCTTGCCCTCCTCCCGGGCCTGAACTGCTTCCTGGATGACGGAAGCGATTGCGTGGCTGGTTTCCGGCGCGCAGATGGCACCTTCGGTTTGCGCCCAGAGCAGAGCGGATTTGTAACAGGTGAGCTGATCAATGGCCTTCGGCTCGATGAGGCCTTCGACGATCGCCTGGCTGACCAGCGGTGCAATACCGTGGTATCGCAGGCCGCCGGCGTGAATCGGCGCGGGCACAAAGTCATGCCCGAGCGAGAACATGGGCAGCAGCGGCGTCATTCCCGCCGTATCGCCGAAATCGTACACGAAGGGCGCCTTGGTCATGGTGGGACAGGCCGCCGGCTCGACGGGCACGATGCGGATATCGGCGCCATTGATCTTGTCGAGAACGAAGGGAAAGGCTATTCCGGCGAAATTGCTGCCGCCGCCCGCGCACCCGATCACGACGTCGGGTTGCTTCTCCCCGGCCAGTTTCAACTGCTTCTGGGACTCCTGGCCGATAACCGTCTGGTGCAGCAGCACATGATTGAGCACGCTTCCCAGCGAGTAGCGCGTCTGCCCGGTCAAATCGGTGACCGCCGCTTCAACCGCTTCGCTTATGGCAATGCCGAGGCTGCCGGGTGTGTCCGGCATGCGGCTGAGGATCTGCCGTCCTGCGTTGGTCTGATCGCTCGGACTGGCGACGCAGTCCGCTCCCCACACCCTCATCATCAGTTTGCGCATGGGCTTTTGATCGAAACTGATTCGGACCATGAAAACCTTGCACTCGAGTCCAAGCAGGTTGCAGGCGAAAGCCAGAGCACAGCCCCACTGTCCCGCTCCGGTTTCAGTCGTAATGCGTTTGATGCCGAATTGCTTGTTGTACCAGGCCTGTGGCACCGCCGTGTTCGGTTTGTGACTGCCTGGCGGGCTGACGCTCTCGTCCTTGTAGTAGATGCGTGCGGGGGTCTTGAGGTGTTGCTCAAGGTAGACAGCCCGACGCAGCGGGGTGGGTCGCCAGCGGGCCAGGATTTCCTGGATCTCGGCAGGGATCTCGATCCAACGCTCGTGGCTCACTTCCTGCTCGATGAGGTTCATGGGAAAGACGGGCGCGAGCATATCGGGCGTGACCGGTTTGCCGTCCGGGGTCAAAGGAGGCTGCATTCCGGTGGGCAGATCGGCCGCCAAATTGTACCAGCATCGAGGCATGTCCTGTTCGTTCAGCAGATACTTGCGGGGTACCATTTCAGGTTCTTCCTTTCTCGGTCATGATTTCAGGCTCCAAATGGTCAAGGGACGAGAGTTAAACCAAGAAACTCTCTTATGTCAAGGAACAAAAGCGGCCCGAGGTAACCCCTCAGTCTTCTGCGAGCGAAGCGGCAGGCGCTTTTGGAGTTCATCATGCGCCTTGCGCACCCGGAT
>JBHGBF010000394.1:0-2535 GCA_041946865.1 Acidobacteriota bacterium
CCCCGCTTCGGCCGCTTCCTCCAACAAGACCCCCTGCCCGACGTCGTCGAGCAGGCGCGCGCGCGAGCTGTCGCGGCGCTCAGCTACGAGACGCTGGCCGGAGCGCCGGCCGGCTGGACGAGTCCGGAGTATGAGGGACGAGAGGATGCGTTTGAAAGCTTGACGTTGGCGGGCGCGGTTCAGAACAAGCTGAAGGCACTGCAATGGTCGCGAGAAGAAATCCAGCCTGCCGAATGGACGGGATCGCGCCCTGATAACGTCGCGCGCCGATCAGAGCGAAAAGAGCGGCGTGGAGACGCCCTGACAGAAAACCCGAACGCCATATCTGAATCACCTGACCTCCCTGAGAGTCTGGGAGCCGGGTTATCCGTTCCGGGAGCGGGACCGGGTGACCCGGCCCAGTGGAACCGTTACATCTACGGATCGAACAATCCTCTTCGCTTCATCGACCCGCGCGGTGAAAACGTTTGGGACTGCGTCAAACGGGCCGCCAAGGCGGCGGTGGATACGGTTGTTGAAACGGTCGAAGGCACGGTGGCCACGGCGACGGGAATGGTGAAGGACCCCGTCGGGACCACGAAGGAAGTTGTCAAGGGGACAGCAGAAGCCGTCAGGGTAGCCCGAAGGGCCTATTTTACGGAGGAAGGTCGCAAAGAATTCTCGCAGCAATGGTCGGCACTCACCACCGAGGACAAGGTCGAAGCGATTTCTCGAGGCGTAACAGCCGGAGTCATCGCCGTCATCGGTTCCAAGGCGATGCCCAAAGTCACCCGGTTTGCGGCTTCGGAAGTCAAGACCAGCCTATCAACGCTGCCCCGAGTAGAAGTCCGGGCGGGATTAAGCAGGACAGTAGTCCAAACAGGCGAGACGATCTCCACACGGTTGGGCCGAGAAGCACACGCCTCGATCGCGGCCGAGCGGCGGGCGGGAGTTTACGGTCACTTTGATTTAATAAACCAACCGATTGCGGATGCTTCCGGGAATGCTATCCGAGTGCCTCACCGGGTAGATCTTCGCACGGGTGCTCCACAGGCGGGCACCTATTTGCAGGAGGCTGTACCCGATGCTGTGAGTTTCAAGCGCGGTCTTATACTTGAGGACAAGCCCCTTGGGAGGCCAATCGCGAAGGATCGCCAGGAGATCATTCGCGCAATCCGGGGGTACGAAGCTTCACAGGGCGAACTGCCCACCCGGATCGCCATTCCCCGGTACGATCCCGCTTCGGGCCGATTTGTAAGGACTGACCTCTTCACTCCATCGGATTTTCTGCCGGGAAAAAGGTAGGTGCGACCGTGGCAATGGAGCATAAGGCATTTGTCTTTGACTATGACGGCTTCCAGCGAGAATTAAGGCCGCTTCTAGAACGGGCTCTGGCTAGCGAAAATCCGGATTCTCTGATTGCATTCATCAAAGCTGATCTCCAGAGTTTCCGTGACCCGTATGAAGGCGACCGACTCGAGGACGACTGGGAAGATGTCATGGAGACCAAGGACGTTCACCAGTACGGCGATTTCGCGCTGACCAAATACTATGATCCAGGCGCCGACATTGGGCTTGGGCGGGAGTGGGAAGAAATCGGCCAGGTTCTCGAGATGAAGTTGGGCACAAGAGTCCCCGTCCTCGGCCACCCGATTACAGCGCACGGTCGAGTGTTCGACCCTGGCAAAATGGGCTCATACTTTCAATCCGAGCAAGATATTCAACACAACCTCGCTCAGATCGAAGAACTTGAGGAGCCACGACTAAGCCCACTCGTCACACTCCTGAAAAGGGCGAGGGCCGAACAGACGGGGCTGTATGTGACGTTCTAACCCGAGGGGGGGCGAATAGGGGACAGTGTTCAATTGAAGAATGGCGAACGTGAAAAGGAAAGGTAACTTGAAGTTGGCCGACACGCCGCATCCATCGTATACCCGCTCCGTGGTTTGGTTTTGGGGCCGAAAACCGGGAGTTTCGTCATGGAATCGCTGATTATGATTGGTTTAAGCGCGGTACTCGTTTGCGGGATACTGGGCGCGGCTGGCGGGATCCTTCGCCTGACGGCTCGGATTGCCGGTGCCTCAGAGGAGATCACTCTGCGCCACGCGATCGGCACCGCATTCCTCGCCGCCCTTGCAGCCCTGTTGGTTACTAGCTTCCTCCGTCGCCTAGGCTGGACCGAGCAGATGTCTCTGTGGATACTCGCGGTGTGCATCCAGGGATGGGTGATCAAGTCGCGGTTCCATATGGCCTTCATCGCTGCTCTAGCCTGGATTTCCACGGAGGTCCACGGAGCAGTATTGAACTAACATTTTCACCTGTCCTTCCCCCAGGAAGCGAACGTCAAGGTGGAGGAAATCGGTGACACGCACGCAATGCGCTCGTAAGCAGTTGATACCAAAGGACCGGAATCCAGGTCTGGCACCCAATTACAGGAGCGCCTTCCGCTGCGGCCGGCCTGCTGGATCTGGTGGAGATGGATTGGCGGGACGGGGGGTGTAACCGGGGCCGTGTCTACAGTTTTTAATTTTTGGGTTTCATGCCGAGTGCCGTATC
>JBHGBF010000395.1:0-2531 GCA_041946865.1 Acidobacteriota bacterium
AGCCACACAGCAGCGGTTCCTGTTGATTCATCTGTATACTTTCGCCAAAGTCCAGAGCCTTTCAGGCCTTAAGACCCGGATTTTGCAATTGCCTCATAAGTTAGCGCTTATGCCCCGAAGGGTCGAAAAACAGTTCCCGCAGCCGCCTCAATTCTCTCACACCTTCTCAGCCTTCAGCGTTCAGCTGAGGCTGATCGCTGACCGCTGAAACCTCGTGAAGCTGTCAGCAATCTTTCAGTTTTCCGCTGATCGCTGATCGCTGAAAGCTCGGGGCCCAGCAATCATCAGGCGTGAATCTCGATTAAATCGCGATCCTGCAACTCGTGGGTGCGCTCGACCATCAGGCCGTCGCAGCTGCCTTCGCGCCACAGGCGCGCGAACCTGAGGTTGGCGGCGAGGTCCTTATGGACGGCTTGCGCCGCGTCGAGCACGGTGGCGCCCTTCTTTAGGACAAACGGCGTGGCGTTCTCTTCGGTCTTCTTGCCGGGCGCCTTGGTGTAGACCCGAACGATCTCCAGGAGGTCGAAAAGATCAGCCTGCAGTCTTTTCGAATCCGCCTGGTCCAGGGCGGAGAATCGGATGGGCCGGAAGCGCCCCTCGTAAAGCTCCGCCCACACCTGGAAGTTGTCGGGCCCTGCTGGTGTGTCAGCCTTGTTTCCCAGGACGAGAACCTTCGGCTTTGACCGGGTGTCGAGAGGGATCTGTCTTTCGGCGAAGAGCTCCAGAACGTATTCAGTCTGGTCGAGCAGCTCCGGGTCATTCACATCAAAAACCAGCAGGACGGCATCTGCTTGTTTAATCATTGCCAACTGCCAGGGCTCCAGGATCTCTCTCGCAAGTGGCGGCGTGTCAACGAGCTGAATCTGAATATCCTCGAAGCGCATCATTGCTGGTTGAGGGCTCCGAGTCGTGAAGGGATAATCAGCCACAAGTGCCGGAACCTCAGTGAGACTCACAACGAGCTGTGACTTGCCGGAGTTGGGGGGGCCGCAAACCACAACCTGCCCCGCTCCTTCTCGCTCGATGTACCATGAAGGTCGCTGGGAAGCTGTCGACTTCTTTTTTTGCGCCTCCTTCTTGAGCTCAGACATCCGGTGCTTCAGGTCTGCCTGCATCTTTTCCGTCCCCTTGTGCTTGGGGATCGTTCTCATCATCTCTTCGAGCGCTTGGATCTTGTCTGCTGTGGTTACAGCACTTTTGAATTTCTCTTCGGCCTCAAGGTACTGAGGGGTGAGGTTGGCTGGCACGCCCTCATTATAGGACAGATAGGAGCATGGGATGCGGGAACAGGAGAACCTTCAACGCGAGCCTTCCCGGCGGGCTTACGCTGTGAACGACGAGAAGGTTGCCGCCGTCATTGAGGAGTTGTTAAAGGAGCTGCAGCCTTACTCGAGTGCCGACATTCTGCGCGACGTCTTCATCACCGCTGTAAAGATGGCAGAGGACGGCGCCGACCGCGGCGACGCCAAAATCATCCGGACTGCGATGAAGGAGCTTCGCTACGCCTTCCGGGTGTTTGCCGCCTACCGCGACCATCCAAAGGTCAGTGTTTTCGGCTCCGCCCGCGTGGTGGAAGGGCAGCCCGAGTTCGAAACGGCTCGCCGGCTGGGTTCGAAAATGGCGGAGGCCGGATACCTGGTGATCACCGGGGCCGGTCCCGGCATTATGGCTGCCGGGCATCTGGGAGCCGGACAAGCCAAGAGTTTCGGCCTCAATATTCGGCTCCCGTTTGAGCAACTGCCCAACCGGACCATCACCGGCGACCGCAAGCTCATCAATTTCCGCTACTTTTTCACCCGCAAATTGTTCTTTGTCAAAGAATCGGAAGCCATCGTCCTTATGCCGGGCGGATTCGGCACGCTGGACGAGGGATTTGAAGTGTTGACTCTCATTCAAACGGGCAAAAGCGAAATCAAGCCGGTGGTCATGCTGGATGTTCCGGGCGGTTCGTACTGGGAGGACTGGTTCAAATTCATTGAAAAGCAGATGCTTCAGAGAGGGTTCATCTCGCCCGAAGACCGAGCGCTTTTCTATCTGACCGATAGTGTCGACGCGGCCGTCGCAGAGATCCAGACTTTTTACCGCTTGTTCCACTCGGCCCGGTTCGTCGATCACCGCCGGAAGCTGGTCCTGCGGCTAAAACAACCACCGGATCCCCGTTTGCTGGGGGTCCTCAACGAGAAGTTCCAAGACATCATCGTGGAAGGAAAGATCGAGCTGGCGGACCCGTTCCCGGAAGAGAGAGACGAGCCGAAGCTTTTCCGGCTGCCCCGGCTGGTCATGGCCTTTGACCAGCGGCAATATGCCCGGCTGCGACAGCTCATCGACACCGTAAACCGATTCGGGTAGGCCTTCGGCCGGGCCGTGCCCCCGGCATCCTGCCTGCCCCTGCGCAAGGACACCGGTGGGAACGAGCCAGGCTCGTTCGGGGACTTCGCCCCGAACGAGTGGCCCCTTCGGGGCAGCGCAAAGAGAATTTTCCATTTTCCATCTGTTATTTTCCATTTGCCATTTCATCCATAGCTCTGGAG
>JBHGBF010000396.1:0-2523 GCA_041946865.1 Acidobacteriota bacterium
AATCGCCCTTATTTTTCAACTAATTATGGGCGCATTACGTGCGTGTCACGCTTTATCCTCGCTTTATCCTGCATTACGTGCGTGTCACGCTTTATCCTGCGTGTCACGCTTTATCGAAATTGAAGCTCTGACACCCTTCACGTCGCGGCCCCAATCACAGGAGCGTAATCACCCAAAGGACGATCGGTACTACGGTCCAGTGACCGTAGGCCGGAAAAAAGACTCTCAAGGAGCACGTCCTCTCCCCTCGCTGACGTGGCGAGTATCGCTTCACCGTATGACAGCGGCAAATACGGCTCACGCACGTCGAATCCCATTTCCAACTTGCACTTAGCAGATGTAAGATTGGCTCCAACGGTTCCATTCCAAGGGAACCAAGCGGAGGAAAAATGAGAAGATTCGCCAGCTTTACTCCATTCACTTTCCTTATCGCGATCACAGCCTGCCTGCTTCTTCCCTCGTCTGCCGCCTTCGCGCAACAGGAAACGGTTTCCGTGTCAGACTACTTTCCGGTCGAGCCGCACCCGTTCTGCAAGAGGATCTACAACTTCACTTTCGGCGCCACCGGGAGCTTCACCAATCAGATCGTCGGCAGCCTGACCGCTCCTTACTCAACTCAATCGCTGACCGGCGCGCTTTACTGCGGGTTCGGAGCCGATATCTCGCTCTCTGCCTGGTACAATGACGGCCAAACGGTCTTGAACATTCTCGACGGAGATCATTATCCGTCGACCGACTGCAGTATGAGCGCTTTCCCTCAGAATGAAGCGCTGCAGTCCGTCCACGACGGGCAGCTGATATCCCTATCGGCAGGTGGCGGCATCATCGTCAGAAAGGATCTCGGCGGATGTGACATCTCAGGAGATGCGGACGAGACTCTGCTAATCCGGATCGAGGATGTTACCGCCGGAGGGAGGATCTTCCAGAGAGCCGTTGTTGTCTGGTTTCTGCAGAATGATCAGCCTTATTTGCCACTTAACTTTCAAGGCAAAGACCTGAATCTCGGCATCTCACTGCCGGATGCGTCGGCGACAGGCGGAAGGCTGGCCTTCCAGTTCTTCATTCTCGGATACCGCGAAGGCGTCATCGCCGGAGGCGGCATCGACGAGGAGAGCGGGTCACTGACTTACCTCTTTGAACTGACTTCCGTCGATTGCTCCGCTGGCCCCACTTGGGACGTGTTCGACGTGCCGGGCTACTACTCGACTCTCGCCAGCGGCATCAACGACAGCGGAGACGTCGTGGGCAGCGTTGGAAACCCGGGAATGAAGTCTCGTTCCTTCCTGCGTCGGGCCGGAGTCTCGAACCTTCTTGATCTATCTGAGCTTGGGGCCGCCAGTTCCGTGGCCCAGGGCATCAATAACAACGGGGACATCGTCGGTTTCTTCGATGACAGTCTCGGCCGCCATGGTTACCTTTTACGAAACGGCTCCTACACCAAGATCGACGCTCCCGGTGAACTCCTGACCGTTCTCAGTCGAATCAACGACTACGGCGATATAGTGGGCAGCCTCTACACAACATCCGGTGCTCCGTCCAAGGGCTTCATGCTGCGAAACGGCGTCTTCACTTCCATTCAGGTTCCAGGCGCCCTGTGGACGGAGGCAATCGGCCTCAACGACAACCGGGAAGTGGTGGGGAATTTTGCCGACGCGTCCGGGGTGCACGGATTTGTGACATCGGCGGGGACCTACAACACAATCGATTACCCCGGAGCCGTGATGACGCGCCTGGGCGGTATCGATAACCACGGGAACATTGTCGGGCGCTTCCGCCAGACACCCGACTCTCCCGTGGTCGCTTTTGCACGGGTAAGGAGAGATTTTCTAGCTATCCGTATTCCTTGCGCGGGACAATTCATCGCTGCCCTGGATATCAACCGGAAAGGGGAAATCGTCGGGAACTTCAACGCGGGATCGATCAGTTGGAGTTTCATTGTGAGCGGTGTGACGAAGGGTAAAGAGGTCCGGGACGTACTTCGGGCATCCGAGCGAAGAGTCGGGCGAATAAGATCGTCGCGGTAGTTTTGCTTATTGCTGGGCTCCTTGCCCTTTCACCCCTGGGATTTCTCGTTGCCGGGATCTTCACTCTCGCTGGCTCTGTACCTCTGCACATGGTCGGCTTCCTCCTCGTCGCCGGCACTCCGGTCGTGACCTTCGTGCTCGCCGGCCGGTTCCTCCAGCAGGTTCCTGGATGGACGCAATTCGGATCCCGGCTCGTCGCAGCAAGCCCCCTGACCGCAGCCCTCGTCGTCGCGTTCTTTCTTTGCTTCGACCGCGACACCATGGGGATTAGTGGTGACAGGGATTAATGGTGACACGCACCTAATTGCATCGCAAATAGCCGTCAGGGCTAACTTTTTCTTCAGGTCTGGCCCCAGTTTCTATCCGGAGGATGTTCTATGGCCAGACGCCCTCGAGTTCTGATTCCGGGGTTTTGCGCACCACATCACTCATCGTGGAAACCGCGATTTCTACCTCTCCAAGCTTGCGAAGTACACCGGCGAATATGCGAATGGTTGGC
>JBHGBF010000397.1:0-2409 GCA_041946865.1 Acidobacteriota bacterium
TTTTCAAGCGCAGCGCTTTCCAGCGGACCGTCAGCGGACGGGGAGCGCGTCGGGTGCGTAGCGTCACGAGTTCGTTCGTGGATACCCCACAGACCCGACGCGCGTGCGCTTGCGGCTCTGAAATCGTGCACCAGACTGGATCCTGGGCTTCGCCCGGAGCCCCGCGACCTTCCCGTCCAGGTCCGAGAGACCGCAGGTCCCCCTTGCACTGAGTTGACGGTGCTACTAGACTTTAGAAAGATCGCTTGGGGGAGCCGAGAGGCTCGGCTGAGAGGACGGCTGCAGGGCTGTCGACCCCAGAACCTGATCCGGATAATGCCGGCGAAGGAAAAGCTGGGGCCTTCTCACCCAAGAGAATCGAATGGTTAAGGAGGCCCGTGAGCAAGAAAACTTCGAAAGAAAGAATACCCTCCCCTGGCCAGATTACCTCGACCCCGCTTCCTGGCTCGGCGAAAACCTACATTGTCGGGAGTCGGCCGGATGTGAAGGTGCCCGCCAGGCAGATTGCCCTGAGCAGCAACGGCACAAATGGCGACAAGGTCCCGACTATCACGGTGTACGATACCTCGGGTCCTTACACGGATCCAGCCGCAAACGTCGATATTCATGCCGGCTTGCCGGCTATTCGCCAACCCTGGATCTCGGAGAGAGGAGACACCGAAACGGCCTCTGCTTCCGCTTCCTTGTACACAGCACGGAGGGATCAGGACGAGCGGCTGGCGAGCATTCGTTTCCCTGTCAGGAAGCAAGCCAGGAGGGCAAAGCCCGGTCACAACGTGACCCAAATGCATTACGCCCGCAAAGGGATCATCACGCCTGAGATGGAATTCGTGGCGATCCGCGAGAACCAGGCGCTGGAGATGGCGAACAGCCGAATCCCCGACGGCGGCCGCCTCACACACCAGCACCCTGGACAAGCCTGGGGCGCCCGGCTGCCGCGGAGGATCACACCGGAGTTCGTCCGGGACGAGGTGGCGGCAGGAAGAGCCATCATCCCGGCCAACATCAATCATCTCGAGCTGGAACCGATGATCATCGGCAGGAACTTCCTGGTCAAAATCAATGCCAACATCGGTAACTCCGCCGTCGTCTCTTCGATCGCCGAAGAGGTCGAGAAGATGGTCTGGGCCATTCGCTGGGGCTCGGATACGGTCATGGACCTGTCGACCGGAGAGAATATCCACGAGACCCGGGAATGGATCCTGCGCAACGCTCCTGTTCCGGTCGGCACCGTGCCGATTTACCAGGCGCTCGAGAAAGTCAACGGCAAACCTGAAGAATTGACCTGGGAGGTCTTCCGGGAAACCCTTATCGAGCAGGCCGAGCAGGGCGTCGACTATTTCACGATCCACGCCGGTGTCCTGTTGCGTTACATCCCTTTGACCGCGAATCGCGTCACAGGCATAGTGTCGCGGGGCGGCTCGATCCTAGCCAAGTGGTGCCTTGCCCATCATCGCGAGAGCTTTCTGTATACACACTTTGAAGACATCTGCGAAATCATGAAGGCTTACGACGTCGCTTTCAGCCTGGGTGATGGTCTGCGTCCGGGATCCATAGCCGACGCCAATGACGACGCCCAGTTTGCGGAACTTCACACGCTGGGAGAACTGACGCGCGTCGCCTGGCAGCACGATGTCCAGGTCATGATTGAAGGCCCGGGGCATATCCCCATGCAGCTGATCAAGGAGAACATGGACAGGGAGTTGTCCGAGTGCCTGGAAGCTCCGTTCTACACCCTCGGTCCTCTGACCACCGATATCGCCCCCGGCTACGACCACATCACTTCGGCAATCGGCGCGGCCATGATCGGCTGGTTTGGCTGCTCCATGCTCTGTTACGTCACGCCTAAAGAGCACCTTGGTCTGCCCACCCGCGACGACGTCAGGGCCGGCGTCATCGCTTACAAGATAGCGGCCCACGCCGCGGATCTCGCCAAAGGCCACCCGGGCGCCCAATTCCGGGACAACGTCCTCTCGCAGGCCCGTTACGAGTTCCGGTGGAACGACCAGTTCAATCTCTCGCTGGACCCCGAGACGGCGCGGGATTTCCACGATGAGACCCTGCCTGCAGAAGGGGCGAAAACAGCCCATTTCTGCTCGATGTGCGGCCCCAAATTCTGTTCCATGCAGCTCACGCAGGAAGTTCGAGACTACGCTGCAAGCCATGGGATCGACGAAGAATCAGCGATTGAACTTGGCCTGAGGGAAAAGGCCGCGGAGTTCCGCGCGCTCAGCACGAAGTAGCCGCTACCCTGCCACTTGAGCCGGGCACGCGCCGTCAAGGCCCCGGGCGGCGTAGATCGGTTTTTAACCGGACCAGCCCAGGGTCCGGTTGGAAACCGGACCCTGGGCTTTGGCGAAAATAAACAGATGTATGTGTGAACGTTTTTTACGCCGAAGGCGTTAGGCA
>JBHGBF010000398.1:0-2375 GCA_041946865.1 Acidobacteriota bacterium
ACTCGTTTGCGTGCTCGCCACCACAATATCCAGCGGCTACTGGAGTCAAGTAAATACCCTCCCTGGCTTTCCCTTGCGGCCCTGGTCAGAACTGTCATAATGTCCAACCGTTTGTCGGGAGGGATCAATGAAGAAAAGCTCGTGGCTGATCGGTCTTGTGGCGATCGGTTTTCTATTCACGGCCGGCTGGGCCCAGATGACCACCTGGTTTCAGTGGACTTACCTGCCGCCGAAGCTTATGGACGAGATCATCGGCGAGGCGTCGGGGGAAACGGCCTTCAACCACGTAGTCGAGCTGGGAGGCTACAGCCGCGACCGGCAGCCCGAAGAATACGCTGGAACCTTCATGGAAGCGCAATACATCCTCGATCGCCTGAAACAGTACGGGATCAAGGATGCCGAGATCACGCGGTTTCCGGGCGGTGAGACGTGGGACGGAGTGCGGGGTGAGCTGTGGGAAGTGGAGCCGATCCGCCAGAAGCTGGCCTCGTACACCGATCTCCGGGCCATGTTGGTGGAAGGGAGCAACGGTGCGGACGTCACCGCCGAACTGGTCTGGGTAGGCGACGGCCGGGCCGCAGATTTTGAAGGCAAAGACGTCGCGGGCAAGATTGTCGTGACCTCGGGAATGGCGGGGGCGGTGCACAATATCGCCTGTCTGCAAAAGGACGCCGTAGGAGTCATTGCCATCGCTTCAGCCCGCGGTGGGACAGATCCTTTCTCGATTCCATGGGGCGGGATTCGCCCGATGACCAACAAGCCGGTGAAATTCGCCTTTAACCTGCCCCCGCGTGAAGGCGCGCTTCTGCAAAACCGTTTAACCCGCGGCCAGAAGATCAAAGTGCATGCGCTCGTCGAAGCAGGCCGGCAGAAGTACGAGCTGCAGGACCCCAACTGCTCGATCCCCGGGACCGAGCCGGGCGCCGAGGAAGTGATCCTTACGGCGCACATCTTCGAAGGCTACACGATGCAGGGAGCGAACGATAACTACTCAGGCGGCGCGGTCATCCTCGAAGTCGCACGTACCCTGCAGACGCTGATCGAATCCAGCCGGCTGCCCCGCCCCCGGCGGACCATTCGCTTCCTGTGGGTGCCGGAGTTCTCCGGGACAATCCCCTGGGTGAACGCGCATCCCGAGCTCATGAAGCGCACCCTCTGCAACATCAATCTCGACATGGTGGGACTCCAGCTGTCCAAAAGCCTGTCGTTCCTGACGGTCATGCGCACGACCTTCGGAAATCCCCACTACGTCAATGACGTGCTCGAGCATTACTTCCGCTATGTGAGTGAGGCAAACCGGAGTTACATAGCCAACCGGATGGCATCCCCAGCCGAACCCCGGCGGATGGTGGCGCCGACAGGGACGGAAGAGCCTCTCTACTACTACGTCGGAACCCATTTTGGAGCGTCCGATCACGAAGTGTTCAACGACTGGGGCGTGGGCGTTCCGGGTGTCATTCTGAACACCTGGCCGGACCTCTGGTACCACACCTCCGGTGATCGCCCGGACAAGCTCGACCCGACGCAGATGAAGCGCGCCGCTATCATTGCTGCCGCCAGCGCCTACACCATAGCCGCGGCCGATGATGCGATCGCCGCCCAGATCGCGAGTGAAATCGTGAGCAACTCCGGCGGGCGTCTTGGCCACCAACTGGCGCGCGGCGTCGAGGAAATCAAGAGAGCCGAGGCAAAACAGTTTGCCGATGTCTATAAGCGGGCGGCGGGATACATCGTTGCAGCGGCCATCACTGAGCGGCACACGCTGGATTCCGTGATGGAGCTCGCCACTGACAAGCAGCGCCTGGGGAAGCACGTAGAAGAGCTTAAGGCCGCGGTCAGCGGGCTTGAAGAGGCGTCGTTGAAAGCCCTGGAAAGCCAGATGCGCATTGCCGCAGCCCTGATCGGCGTCAAGCCGGTCGAGCTGACCCTCTCGCCGGAGGAGAAGAAGGCGGCCGCGCTGGTCCCGAGGCCCACAGCCAAGATCCGCGAAAAAGGCTATCGCGGCTATCGAGCCGCCATCGACGAGGCCGCGAAAGCCGCAAAACCGGGTGTGGTCTCGGTGACCGGCCAGGCGGCGGCCGAGATCCAGCTGCTGTGCAACGGGAAGAACAGCGCCCTCGACATCAAGAAGATGCTCGACACCGAGATGCGGCAGACGACTGAGCTGGGAGCTATTGTGGCGCATCTGGAGGTTCTGAAGCAGGCAGGCCTGGTGGAATTTTGAGTCCTGGGGAGGGGTGTGATTCAAACCCGCTGGAGGCTCCCTTTCGGATATGAAGTGCGGTGTGACCGGTCCTGCTCTTTGTACGTATTCTTGCACGCTGAAAGCGTGAAGCATGACAGCCCAGGGTAGCGCTTTTCAGCTACCCTGGGTA
>JBHGBF010000399.1:0-2120 GCA_041946865.1 Acidobacteriota bacterium
CGCTGATCGCTGACAGCTCTGAGAGGGAAATTCTCAGATTTGCGGCGCTAGCCCGCTAAGGCTGGAAATCAGAGGAGATCAGAACTTGAAGGAGATCCCGCCCCGTACGCTGCGCGGCGCCCGGACGAGAATCACATCACCCTGAGAAGTCGCAAACCTGCCGAGCTTCTCATCCAGGACATTGCGCAGATCAAGCAAGGCCTCCAAGCGAGGGATTGTCAGAAAATCCAGTCCTACAAAGCTCAGCAGCGAGGCCGGGACCGGGATAACCTGGCGAACGAAAAGATTAACTCCCTGATTTCCGGTCTCGTAAAGGTCCGAATACGGATCGAGAGTGCTGATCGGCCGCCCTCCCGGCACCAGCTTCACGAGCGCCGTAACCGTAGTGTGCGATTGCGGAATACTGGTGTCCAGCTGGGCTGAAACGGAGTTGTAGTTGCGACGCCGGATCAGCGACATCATTCCCTGGTCCTCGTACACACCACCGACAATTGCCTCCGGCAGCCCGAGAGCGTTTGCCCTGATAAAGGAAATCGATCCCCTCAGCACGGGCGTGAACTGCTGGTTCCAGGTCATCCGGTAGCCGCGCGTGCCCGCTTGCTCGTCCGCCAGGTGAAGCACGTCGTAGCCGGGACGAAATTCAAAAACGGCCAGGAAGGGCAGAGTGCCGCCCATACGACGCGTTATGAAGCTGGCAAGCTCGACTTCAGAGCTACTGCCGATCTTCTGCGCGACACTGGCCTGGTAGTAACGCGATGTGCCGAATGTCAGCTGATCGCCGATGCGGGCGTAATGCATCGAATCGTCGAGATTCACCAGTTGGCCGTCGGGAAGGAAAACCGCATTCGCCAGCGTCGTCCGCTTGGAGTTCGCGCGGATATCGATGGTTGTGCGCGGGGTGGGGGAGTAGGCGACCGACAGGCTGGGGTTCACGAAAGTCTCGCCGCCGTGATTCCAAATCTGGTTGAAGTCCAGCCCCCAGACAAGGGCCACGCTCCCCAGGCTCAGCCGATCCTCCACGCCGAAGTTGAACATCTTCGTGGTTCCCAGCGCGCGGAAATAGTCGACCTCGTCCCCAATCGTGCCGGGATTGTCGAGCAGGGCCAGGCTGGGCTGCTGAAAGCTCATCCTTCCATAGCCCAGATAGACGGCCAGCGACTGGAAATCGCCCAACTCGTACTGGTAGACGTTCTTGAGCCGCCAGAGAGAATCCTCTCCGGAACTCAGCTGCCCGGCAAAGATGTATTTGCTGTTTCCGAAAAAGGAATCGACGAAGGCGAAGTTGGTACTGGTCCCGGTGTTCGAGCTTCCGGGGAAGATCAAGTATCCATCGCCGAAGCCGGCATTGGTGTAAACCTGGAAAACGGCGTTGTCGAACAGTGGACTGAAATCCAGCCCCAGCTCAGGCTCCCGCCCCTGCTGGTCGCGGAAGATCATCCGGCGGGCCGTCGACGTTCGAAGCAGGGATTTGATGCCGATGTTGTCACGGTCGTCCCCTTCCGCATTGAGGAATTCCTGCAACACCAGCTTGATGATCGAAGTCTTGCCGGGGAAAACCTCTACGGCGTTGATCCCGGCTGTGCGGTAATCGGTACTTTTGATCGCAACCTGGTAGTCACCCGCCTCAATATCCTTGATGAAGAGGTGGCCAAACTCGTTGGTGCGGGCAAGAATCGGAATCGCCAGTTCCGAAGAGCGATCCAGAACAGTAACGAGAATGTTCGGCAGCGGCTGCCCGGCTTCGTTCTGGACTATACCCCTCAAACTACCGACCGAAGCGGCTGTCGAGAAGGAAGAGAGTAATGCCAAGGCAGTGAACGCAGCCCCGACTCTCAAACCGGAAGACGTCACAGTTTTCGCCATCATGTGCCCCTCACCTAGGGATTTGGCGTGAGCTGTCCACAGCAAAGCCTTCCACGACTTGCGTCAATTCTAAACCCGACGCCTGATCTGAGTCAAACCGGTCCCTTAGCCCCAGATCCGAACTCACCCTGACTTGAAGCACGAGAATACTCCTCACCCCTGTCGAATGCAATAGGCGCTTAGCGCCTGGGTTTGTCGAAAAAGTTGTCGATGATGTTTTTTGGCCCCAGATCCAATCCAATTTGCCATTTGCCATT
>JBHGBF010000004.1:0-53884 GCA_041946865.1 Acidobacteriota bacterium
TCGCCCTCGTTCCTTCGCTGAATGAAAATTGAAAATTGAAGCTCTGACACCCTTCACGGCCACGCATCCTCGGAGCATTTCGACCCGGCGCTCAGTTTCCTCGATAGGGCGGATCAATGCATCGCGGGACTCGATAACCTGGTGTCTCAAGCGTCCGCTGAGGAGACCTAACGCCCGTCGCTCAGCGGCCTGAACGAGCGAGCTCCCGGACTCCTCCGCGAGTCTTTCAAGCGCGCGAAGCAAAGCCGGCCAGTCGCGCTCGGGCCGGGTCCCGGCCAGGCGTTCGGTGGCGCTCACCTCAAAAAACCTCGTCGCCTTCCCTGGCAGCTCTTTCTCGAGTACCGCTGCAGTGAACGCCCTGGCCTGCCGACGTTCTTCCTCGGCCACCAAACGATCTGCTTTATTCAGGACCAGGAGAAGCGTGTCAGCCTGAGATGCGATTTCCTTGATCAATGCCAGTTCATCCCCGGAGATCGGCGGATCGGCGCCAAGGACGACCAGGGCGGCATCGACGTGCGGGACAAAGGCCTTCGTTGCCGCTGTATTGCCGATGAAGATCGAGCTGATCCCGGGGGTATCGACCAGGCACATTCCGTGCTCGAGCAGCGGGTTTGGCAGATAAACCTCGGCCGCGGTTACGCCTTTGTTATTGCCCGGATTTCGTTCCTCCGTGACAAAATCGGCGAGCCGCTCCACCTGGATGGTCCGCCACTCGTCGTTGCCGACTCGGATGCGCGCTTGCCTGTGCGGACCATATCGAACGACAGTCACTGCCGCCGTTACCGGCACGACGCCTACCGGAAGGACCTGGTCTTCCAGGATCGCATTGAGAAGCGTGGATTTCCCTCTTTTGAATTGACCCACGCAAGCGACGTAGAAGAGTCCCTCGGTGACGCGATCGGCGAAAGCCCGCGCCTCCCGGGCAATCTGCGGCGCCCGGGCCTCGTCCGCCAGCCTGGCCAAAGCCTCCAGTTGTGATTCGTCGATATTCGGTTCAGGCGCGTGCATTGAATTGCTTTCCAAGGCGGAGGAACAAAGGCACCGACGCAAGCTGGGTCAACACCGAGAAGCCAACCAGTGCGGGCACCGAAAAGTCGTAGAGCAGGCCCATTAAAGCGCTCCCCAGAAACCAGACCAGCCCGTAGCCGGCGTTGAAGATTCCGTAGCCGCTCGCTCGCTTCTCCCGCGGGACCATATCAGCCACCGCCGCCCGCATGATCGATTCCTGGGCGCCCATTCCAACTCCCCAGAGAGCCATGCCGATCAGTGCCGCACCGAAACCACCCAGGAACACCAAAGGAGAAAACAGGGCGCAGAGTAAGGAGACGAGGGCCAGAGTCTTCAAGCCGCTGCGGTCGAACATTCGTCCGAAGACCAGCGCCGCCAGTGCATCCGCTCCCATTGCGACGGCATAGAGAACCGGAATCCAAGCGGGAGAGACGACCGACTGCTTCTGGAAGTGAAAGGCGATGAGCGGGAAATCCACGTAGCCGGCCGCCACCAGACCGGCGGCTGCCAGATACCACCAAAAGAGGGGTGTGAAGCCGGTGGTTACGAGGTGGCGGGGGCCGGCCTCCAAGTCCTCCGGGCGCGGGTACAGGAAACGAGCGGCGACAAGGACTCCCAAGGCCATCAGAGCCGGAATGAGCAAGACGGCGAAGGCGGTGTGATAACTTTCGCTGCGGACGGCCAGGACGCCGGCGACAATCAGCGGACCGAGGATTGCCCCGGTCTGGTCCATCGCCTCATGCAGCCCAAAGCCCCAACCACGGCCGATCTCAGCCGTCGCGTGCGAGAGCATGGCGTCCCTCGGAGGATTGCGGAGGGCCTTACCAACGCGTTCGGTGACGATCAACGCGGCCGCCACTTCCCAGCGGCCCGCCAAGGCGAGCAGCGGGACCGCCAGGAGATTGATGGAATACCCGACTAGCGTGACGGTCCAGTACCTTCGGGTCCGGTCGCTGATGATGCCGGATACGAGTCGGAGCCCATAGCCGACCAGCTCACCAAAGCCGGCAACCACACCCACAACCGCCCCGCTCGCGCCCAGCACGGCAAGAAAGGGCCCGGTAACGCTTCGAGCCCCTTCGTAAGTGGCGTCGGCCAAGAGACTGACGACACCGAGAAGCAGCACGAACTTAAGCGCCTGCCGGCGCGAGAGAGCGGACGTCACAACCCTTACCTCTCAAGCGGATTTGAAAAGACCGCTGCTTTGCCCAGCTCGGCCTCGATCTCGAGAAGCCGGTTGTACTTTGCAATCCGCTCGCTGCGGCAGCCCGAGCCGGTCTTGATCTGCCCGCCTCCCATCGCCACCGAGAAATCAGCGATGAAAGCGTCCTCGGTTTCCCCCGAGCGGTGGGAAATCACGTAACCCCATCCTGCTTTCCGGCACATCTGGATCGCTTCGACGGTCTCGGTCACCGTCCCGATCTGGTTCAATTTGATCAGGACGGCATTCGTGCTTCTTTCCACGATGCCGCGCGCGATGAACTCGGTGTTCGTCACATAGATATCGTCCCCGACGATCTGGACGCGATCGCCAAGAGCCGCCGTGTGCTCGGCGAAGCCTTGCCAGTCGTTTTCGGCCAGGCCGTCTTCAATCGATACGATCGGATATTTATCGATCCACTGCTGGTACAGCGCGGTCATGTCCGAGCTCGTCTTTCGGCCCTGCTCGGATTTGCTCAAGTTGTACCACCCCTCCTCACAGAACGAACTGGCGGCCGGATCGAGCGCAATTGCAACATCCTTTCCCGGCCTGTACCCGGCGGCCTGGATCGCCTCGACGATCACGTCGCAGGCCTCGTCGTTGCTCTTCAGATTCGGGGCGAAGCCGCCCTCGTCGCCGACGCTTGTCGCATAGCCTTTCTTTTTGAGAATCCCCTTGAGCGCATGGAACGTTTCCGTCCCGTACCGCAGGGCCTCGGCGAAAGTCGGCGCCCCAACCGGTATCACCATGAATTCCTGCAGATCGACGCTGTTGTCCGCGTGTTTGCCGCCGTTCAGGATGTTCATCATTGGAACCGGCAGACGGGTAGCGCCCACGCCGCCGAGGTAGGCATAGAGCGGCAAGGCGGCATCCGCCGCTGCCGCCCGGGCCACGGCCATCGAGACCCCAAGAATGGCATTAGCCCCGAGCTTGGTCTTCATCGGCGTTCCGTCGAGGTCGATCATGAGCCGGTCGATCTCCGCCTGGCGGTTGGTCTCAACCCCGATCAGCTTGCCGGCGATCGTTTCATTCACGTTTTTGACTGCGGTCAGCGTTCCTTTCCCACCGTAGCGCCTCTTGTCACCGTCGCGCAGTTCCAAGGCCTCGTTTTCGCCGGTTGATGCACCGGAAGGCACCGACGCCGCAGCAGTGATCCCGTTGTCGAGGCCGACAAAAACCCTGACAGTCGGATTTCCTCTTGAATCCAGAATCTCCAAAGCACGCACCGACGCGATCTTCGAACTCATCCTCCACCCCTTTCTTAAATGGCTAGGAAACGATAATACGAGCTACGTTCGTTCCGCAGGCGACGGGCCTGCCTCGTTGCCTGATGATTCCTTTTTCGCCCCCGGCCCCCTGACGATCAAGACGCTGCAGTGGGCGTGTTCACTGATCCGGTCGGTGGTGTGCCCAAGCAGCCGGCCCCACAGCCCGGAGTGCCCATGGCTGCCGATGACAATCAAATCAAAACCCTGCTGTTCGGCATACTGGACTATGAGTTGCGCTGGGTTCCCCGGCAGGCACTCCATTTCCACCTCGACCCCAGCCTGTTCCGCCGTGGCGCCCACCTGCGTCTTCAGCTTCTCAAAGTACTCGTCCGCAGCGTCTTTCTCTTCCTCGATCTCATCGACTGTTTCCGGGTAGTGCGGAAGAGAAGCTTTGATCCAAATCGCCGAAACCCCGCTGTTCAACTCCTGTGCGAGCCTGATCGCATGCTCAAGCGCAAGTCTCGATCCTTCCGAACCGTCATAGCCAACCAGGATTTTCCCGTACATAGTGCTGCTCCCTTACGACTCGGTGTTAACCCCCAAGCCCAGCTTCCGGCTATAGAGCCGTCCCCAGGCGACCATGGTGATAATCTTGGGTTGAAAGAACTTCTGTGCGATCAGGGTCGGCACGAAGGCGCTGAGGATCACGACCGTTACCAGGATGCTGTACTGAGCGCGGTTAATAATGTTGTTCTGGAGGCCGAAAAGCGCCGATATGGTCCCGAACGTCAGCCCCGTCGCCATCAGCAGCGTAGTGTAAGTCGCTTCTTTAGGTCTCATGTAAAACGCCCTGGACAAAGGCCAGACTCCGAGGATCTTAGACCCCATCTTCAGCCCGAAAAGGGCCAGAGTGATTCCTAACGCCGCCCACAGCGCAGGTAGCGAGACGAACAAACCCGCCTTGATGAAGTAAAACGGGGTGAACATCGTGAAGGCGATCGCCCGCATCCGGTGAACGAGAGTTTTGTCGCGGAGGAAGACCCCCGCAACCACCAAGCCGAGGAGGTACGCGGGAAGAACCGCTTCGCTTTTGGCCGTTGAGGCAAGCGCCCCGAGAAAGAACAGGACAAGGAGCAGAAACTTGATGTCGGGTTCGCTCACCCGCGTCGATCCGAGGTGGACCAGGAAATACTTCGTCCAGCGCGGCATGAACCAAAGCAGCACCGACATCACGACGACGAAAACCAGCATCCAGACGTTGAACTTGGCGAAGAGAACACCGAGGGCGAGGACGGTCCCGAAATCGGTGATAAAGCAGGCGGCCAGAACCATCTTTCCCATCGCCGTACTGCTAAAGCCTCCCTCGATCATCACCGCATAAACGACTGCCACAGAGGTGGTCGAAAGTGCAATTCCTGCAATCTGGCTCTGCGGAAGGCTCCAACCGAGGACGAATTGGGAGAACAACCAGACCCCCACAAACGGAAGGCCAAAGGAAAGGACGCCAATCAGGGCGCTTGCCCGGATGTTGGCCCGCAAGGAATGAGGGTCGATCTCAGCGCCGGCGAGAAAGGTCAGGACTCCACTCCCGAGCATTGCCAGGAAGTTGATCCACTCGGTCGTCTGATGAAGGCCGAAAAGGTTGCCGGCAAAGACGCCGACGAGGATTTCCACGAGCGCAACCGAAATGCCGATGCGAATCGAAATCAGGCTGGCCACCAGTGCCATAGCCATCCAGACAGCTGCCACAAACCAGACATTCTCAAACATCTTAAATTGGTCCTCGTCCCGTCATTCCTTCTTGCCCGCAGTCTTGCCGTACTGCAAGACCTTGACCTTCTCCATGGTAACCAGACCGCTCGTCATCATCTCTTCGAGTACCGGCAGGAAGGAGTTTATCTTTTCCTCGCTGTCCACGATCTCGATGACAACTGGGAGGTCCTCGGACAGTCGCAGAATCTTGGCTGTGTGCAGCCGGCTCGAGGCGCCGTATCCGAGCGGACCGCGCAAAACTGTAGCGCCGGCCAAATACCGCTCCCTGGCCGCAAGAACGATTGCCTCGTAGAGCGGCGCGTAGTGATGCTTGTCCAGCTCCCCGATGAAGATTCTCAAGAGAACCGATTCGTTGGGAATAACCACTATTCGCCTCCCATCTGGTTTATCCACAGAGCGGTCACGTGACCTAACCAGACTGCCAGCAGGCACAAGACAAACGACAGGCCGGCGTTCGTTCCGGCTCTTAACCACTCACCTTCCCGGGCCAGGTTCAGGGTTTGAAGACCGAACGAGGAAAAAGTCGTGTAACCGCCGCAGATACCCAACATGAAGAACTGCCTGAAGGTCGGACTGACAAGCAAGCGGCCGTCGGTCCCAGTCAGGCCTGCAAAAAGGCCGATTAGAAAGCAGCCAGTAATGTTGACCAACAGGGTCCCGAGCGGGAAGGTTTCGCCCAGGTGTCGCGCGACAAACCCTGACACCCCGAAGCGGAACATCCCGCCGATGACGCTGCCGACACCAATCCAGACATAATTCATCAGCTTAAGATCCTGAGCTCTCGCTAGCAGCAGTGCGGCTGATTCGCGGATTCTAAGCAAGCTGTAACTCCTACCGGACGCCATAGGGTGCCGTTGGTAGGAGTCATCAGCCCCTTGAAGGCGAGGGGCGGGGATAAGCGGCGGACTCCATCACCGCCTGGGCCGTGCCCAGACAACCACACTATGATAACTGCCCAGCTGCTGAAGCGGCAACCGCAAACAAGTCCGTTTCCTCAGCGTCCGACACGCTCCATTCCCTGTGCGATGTCCTGAGGCAGGCGGGTATCGTACAGTCGCTTCACCGCTGATTGAACGTCGTACTCGACTCGTTTGAGCCCGATTCGGCCATCCTGCAAGACGGCGTAGCAACGGCGCGGGTCGCCGTCGACACGCATTCCCAGACTGCCTGGGTTGACGACCTGGAGGCCGCCGATTCTGCGGCTAAAGGTAACAGTCGAGCGCCAGTTAGGGGAGTTGATTCTCGCAATCGGTGACAACGGTAAAGGGATCAATCTCGGCATAGTCCGAAGCGATGCGTTCGGTCTCCCAGGTATGCCTGAACGGGCGAACGCCATGGGGGGATCCCTGTTCTTCAAGACCGTTGACCCTCACGGCACTCAGATCGAGCTGCGTCTGCCCGCGTGAGATGGGCAGAGGATCGTAAACTATGCCATCTCTGCTCGTCATTCAGCATGCCGAGGGCGAGACACCGTGTTATTCCAAGTAGAACAAGTCGGACTCATTCTTCGCGGAGCCTACTCTGTGCCAATGAGGGGGTAATGAGGCATCACGCGGTAGTCTTTCAGGCCGACCGCGACCGAATCGCCTGGATCAAGCGGTACCTCGGCCGCATCCCACTTGGTTCGTATGGCGGTCAACGAAAACCCTTCCGGAAAAGTGTCGTCAACCAACAGCAATCTCTCCCCGACGCGTGATTTCTGCCCAACCGTAACGGCAGTTGTGAGCCGAACCACGAGGCGCTGGAGCGGCCCCAGATCGTGAGTCGTTTCGACTACCGCGTTCCCGAGTTGATGCGCAGCCTGGTAGAAGTGCGGCTGGTAGCCCAAGACAACGTCTTCAGCGCGGAAAACGATCTTCACCAATTGATTCGGCTCTAGAGGAGGGACTGTCTCCGGCGGGTCGATTTCGAGCGGCCCCAGCCGGACGTGGGCCCCATCCCAGCGTGCCAAGAGCACGTTGGCGGTTCCGAGAAAAGCGGCCACTTCCTGACTGGCAGGATGGTTGTAGACTTCAAAGGGCGTTCCGACTTGCTCGATCCTACCCCGCAGCATTACTGCGATCTGTTCCCCCAGCTCGAATGCTTCTTCCTGGTCGCCCGTAACGAAAAGGATTGGGATGTTGAGCGCTCGCAGCAGCGGCCCCAGCTGTGTCCTGAGATTCAGGCGGGTCACCGAGTCCACATGGTTGAAAGGGTCATCCAGGAGGAGGGCTTCCGGGCGATTCGCTACTGCCCTGATGACTGTCACCCGTTGCTTTTGTCCTTCCGACAGCTGATCAGGGTATTTGTCCAGGTGTTCGGCGACGCCAACGAGACGAGCCAATTCTATGAGATCGCCCACCGGCTCACCTTTCGTCCGGCCGACCCTCGCCGCAAAGGCGAGATTGCCCCGGACCGTCATGCTCGGAAACAGGTTCGGACGGCTGGATACGACCGCGATGCGGCGGGACTGGGGAGTCAACCTCGAGAGCTCTCGCCCATTGAGACGGACCACTCCCTCGTCAGCAGCCAGAAGTCCGGCCAGAATGCGTATGAGTGTGGTCTTCCCGGCGCCGCTCGGGCCTACCATTGTCGTGAAACGGCCGGCCGGAACACGCATCGAGACTTCTGACAGGACCTCGACCTGATCGAAGTGCTTGCTGATTCGGTCAATAGTGAGGACGCGGTCCTCCTCGCGGCCCGCGCCCGGCGGGTTTTGCTGGCCGTCGACCATTGTAATAATTATAAGCTCGCACTCCTCGCTAACCCGCTGTTCTTGACTCTTAGTCCTTGATCCTCTAAATTCCTAGTAAGCAGTGGGAGAATGAACATCTCGACCAAAAGCGAATACGGGCTCAGGGCGTTGATCTACATCGCCAGGCATTCGGATGTGCACCCGGCCTCGGCAAGAGAAATTTCCGCCGCCTGGCACGTGCCCGTTAAGTATCTCGAGCAGATTCTCAAGATACTCAAGGACGCGGGAGTGGTGGACAGCCGCGTCGGACTGGGCGGAGGCTACCGGCTTGCCCGACCTGCGGCTATGATTACCGCCGGCGAAGTCATTCGGATCCTCGACGGCCGGATTGCCCCGTTCAGCTGTGCGAGTGAAACCGAATACCTGCCCTGCGAGTTCGAGATTGACTGTGGCCTAAAAACGCTGTGGGCCAGAACCAGGCAGGCGATCCTGAGTGTCGTCGATCACACGACGATAGCGGATCTCGCCCGACCGACCTCCGAGTCCACTGCCCCTTCTCAACCGATACCCCTCAAGAAACAGATTGGTCGGTAATTAGTCGACCGAGTGCTCGCTGCCCCTCCGACGTCAAAGCGTCAGGAGAGGATGCGCGGAGGAATGTGTATGACCGCAGCTTTGCGGTAAAGGAGTGTAGCGCGATGCCCAAAATCAGTCGTCTCCGAGTCCTCGCGTGCCTGACCCTGCCCCTGTTGTTGGCCTTCTCGGCCTGTGGAGGCGGATCGGCCGAATCCAAAAATACTGTCACGCTTGTTCTGGCCGCCTACACGACCCCCCGGGAGGCCTATGGGAAGGCCATCATCCCCGGGTTTAAGAGACACTGGAAGGAGAAGACGGGCCAGAACGTCGACTTTCGTGAATCTTATCAGGGCAGCGGCGCTCAGTCGCGCGCCGTCATCGGCGGATTCGAGGCGGATATTGTCGCGCTGTCGCTGGCTGCCGACGTCGAGAAGATCGCGCAAGCCGGTCTGATCAAGCACGCCTGGGCCGAGAAGCCTCACCAGGGGATGGTGTCGACTTCAATCGTTGTCATGGCGGTCAGACCTGGCAACCCGAAGAAAATCCGCGACTGGCCCGATCTCACCCGTTCCGGGCTAAACGTACTGACTCCCGATCCTCGCACTTCAGGCGGCGCCATGTGGAACATCTGTGCGATGTACGGAGCAGCGCTGCGGGGATTTGCGGGCGTCGAAAAAGACCGCCCCGAGGCGGCCGGCCAACTGCTGTCGTCTGTATTCAAGAACGTGTCGATCATGGATAAAGGCGCCCGTGAATCGATTACAAATTTCGAAAAGGGCATTGGGGACGTCGCTCTCACCTATGAGAACGAAGTCCTGGTTGGACAGAAGGCCGGACAGAAGTACGAATACGTCATCCCTCGCTCAACGATCCTGATCGAGAATCCGGCGGCCATTGTGGACGCCTACGTGGACAAGCACGGCGTCCGAGACGTGGCGGAAGCCTTCCTGGAATATCTCTGGAGCCCCGAAGCCCAGCGGGCTTTTGCCCGGTATGGCCTGAGGCCGCTCGATTCCGCGACAGCGAAGGAAGTCGAAAAGACCTACCCACCCGTTCAGGATCTCTGGAGGATCGACTACCTGGGTGGATGGCCCAAGGTCACCAAGGAAATCTTTGGTCCCGACGGTATTTACACCAAGGTCTACCAGAAACGTCACGGATCATCCTCATGAGCGCTTCAGTAGCTCGGCTCGAAAAGCGTGTTCCTTACGAGGCCGGGAGGCCGTGGGGGAGCTGGGGCCTTCGCGGCGCGGCCGTGGTCTACCTGGGCGTCATGATCGCGTTACCCGTGGCAGCGGTCGTCCATGCAGGCTTCGAGGAAGGACTCCTCCGTTTCTGGGGCTCGGTTACGGAGCCTGTTGCTCTGGCCGCACTGCGTCTGACTTTGATCACGGCTGGGGTGACAACGCTGATCAACTCGGTGATGGGCACTCTCGCTGCCTATGTCCTGGTCCGGTACGATTTTCCCGGACGCCAGATCTTGAATGCGCTGATTGACCTGCCCTTTGCGATACCTACGCTAGTGACGGGAGTGATGCTGGTCGTCCTGTACGGTCCTCAGGGCCCCGTGGGCAGCTGGTTCGTGGCTCAAGGTGTCGAGATTGTCTTTGCGAAGCCGGGGATCGTACTGGCCTTACTCATGGTGACCTACCCGTTCGTCGTTCGAAGTGTGCAGCCCGTCCTGCTTGCGATGGAGCTCGACCAGGAAGAGGCAGCCTATACGCTTGGCGCTTCGCGCTGGATCACCTTCTGGAAGGTGCTGTTTCCAGCGATCTTCCCGGCAATCGTGACCGGCGCCTTGCTCACGTTTGCCCGGGCGATCGGAGAATTCGGTTCCATTGTCGTTGTGTCAGGCAATATTCCGGGGCGTACTCTGACCGCCCCGGTTCACGTTTTCGGGTTAATTGAATCGGACAACACGATGGGGGCGAGCGCGATGTCGGTCCTGTTGCTGTCGCTGTCCTTCGTGCTGGTACTGGTCGTCGACTGGAGGCAGAAGAGAAAGGAGTCTCGAGATGCGCATCGCTGATACGAACCGAGGGGCGCCGCATCGCTCTCAACGCGGATTCAAACTTCCAGTCGCGATCGTGTTGATTTACACCGCGCTTCTGGTCCTCGCCCCGCTTCTGGCGATCAGCTGGGGCGCCCTTTCGAACGGCATCGCCGCAACCCTTCGGGAGATCACCTCCCCGGACGCTCTGCACGCGTTGAGGCTAACGCTTCTCCTCGGGATCGCGGCCAGTGGGCTGAACGCTGTGCTGGGACTGCTAACGGCGTGGGTTTTGGTCCGTCATCGCTTTCGGGGTCGGGCCTTACTGAACGCGCTGGTTGACTTGCCGTTCGCGATTTCGCCCGTAATTGCCGGCTTGATGCTGATCCTGCTCTTCGGCAGGCAAGGATGGCTGAAGGCCTTACCGGACGCCCTTGGAATCCAGATGGTCTTCGCTCTGCCCGGCATGCTCCTCGCAACCGTCTTTGTCTCGTTGCCTTTTGTCGTCCGAGAGGTCATGCCTGTCCTGAGGCACTTAGGCACGGAGCAGGAGGAAGCGGCCTATACACTCGGCGCTACCGGGTGGCAGACTTTTTGGAACGTGACACTGCCCGCCATTCGGTGGGGCTTGCTATACGGCATTTCGCTGACCTTCGCACGCGCCTTGGGCGAGTTCGGCGCCGTTCTCGTGGTGAGCGGCGGGGTCTCGGGCATGACCGAGACGGCGACGTTGTTCATTTTCAGGTCCATGGACGACCGCAACTACGCGGCCGCGTATTCCATGGCTCTTGTGCTTGCGTTGGCCTCGTTCGGTGCTCTGATCCTTATCGAGCTGTCCAAGAAAAGGACCAAGCAAAGGGGGTAGTCCAGTGTCTATCGTTCTGAGTGAAGTTTCAAAGAGATTCGGAAACCACGTGGTGGTCGACCGCGTCGGCCTCGAAATCCTCGATGGCGAGCTTTTCGTCCTTCTCGGGGCGAGCGGAAGCGGCAAGAGCACGATCTTGCGCATGATTGCCGGGCTTAGTTTCCCCGACGAAGGGAGAATCGTCATCCACGGCACTGACATGACCTACGCCCCGGTCCAGCAGAGGGGAATCGGTTTCGTCTTTCAGAACTACTCGATCTTCAGTCACATGACAGTGGCTCAGAATATCGAATTTGGATTGAGGATACGGGGAATAGCGCGGCCTTCGAGGATTAGGCGCGTCGAGGAGCTCCTTGAGATGGCGGGCCTGGCAGGTCTGGGTAACCGGATGCCGGGACAGCTTTCAGGCGGCCAGCAACAGCGAGTGGCGCTGGCACGGGCGTTGGCCCATGAGCCAAAGGTTCTGCTGCTGGACGAACCGTTCGGCGCTCTAGACGTGAAGATCAGAGGCCATCTGCGCCGAACTTTGAGAGAAGTGCAGAAGAGACTCAACGTGACCACGATCCTCGTTACCCACGACCAGGAAGAAGCGTTTGAGCTGGGCGATCGCATCGGTGTCCTGGAACGGGGAAGACTCCAGGGAAGCGGTCACCCCGAAGAACTCTACCGTTGCCCGCGCTCTGATTTTGTCGCGACCTTCCTCGGGGGCGGAAACCTCTTGTCAGGACAGGCGGTGGACCCGTCAGGGCTTTTTGGCGCCGTTCTCCCGGTTCCCGAAGAGCATCGAAAAGACGAAGGTCAGCGAGTGCATCTCTTCTTCCGGCCGGAACACCTCTGCCTCGAAAAGGAGCGACCGCGTGATGGAAGGCCGGTTCTGGGAAGGGGTGAGGTGATCGAACAGGTCTTCTCCGGTTCCATCCGTCGGGTTCGTGTCCGCGTGCCGAGACTGCCAGGGTGTCGCCAGCTCGCTCCCCGACCGAATTTCGGTCAGGAAGACTGGATCCTGGAAGGGGAATTACGCTCCGATCTGCCGCTCGAGTCGCTAGAGCACTGGGTATCGCTCAGGCAATGGAGCTTCCTCGCGCCGCCCCGACCCCGCTTGCTCGTGTTTGACAATAAGGCAAGCGAAGGGATTGAGCATCTGAGGACGGCCGCCTGGCTCGCCTCCAGAATCGACGCAAGTGTGACGGTTCTGAGGAATCGTAAGGAGCATGAGAGTGATCAGAAGGCGCGCTCGGAGGTTCAGACGCGATTGACTGAAGCCGGTCTGCGTGGCGCCGCTGTCCTCCTCCCGCAAGGTAAGAGCAGCGAGGTCCTCATACGGGAGCAGGCGGGCAACATCTACAATTTCCTCCTGCTCTCAAGACCCAAGCAAGAAGCGAAGCTCTCTGACCTGGGAATTACGAGGATGCTAACCAGGATCCTCGAAAAAGCGGAAATGCCGCTCCTGATTGTGTCCGGTCCATTTCGACCAATCAGGCGTATTCTAGTCTGTACGGCCGCTGGTGAACCCGGGAAGAACGACATCAAACTCGGCGCGTGGGTAGCCCGACCAATAGGCGCAGCTGTCACGTTGCTGCATGTGCTCGCCCCACACACTGACAATCCCGCGGCACGCAGACACATCTCGGACGCGTCCTCCACTCTCGCAAGTCTGGATATCCAGGTCGAAACCAAACTCCTGGAATCCACGAGTCCAGTCGAGGCCATTCTCAACCAGGCGTCCAGCGGAGATTTTGACTTGCTCATAATGGGTGGGCACGGGCCCCACTCGTCGTCGTTCTTTCGGCCCGAGGACGTTACCCTCCAAGTGCTCAAGCGAGTGAATCGTCCAGTTCTCGTTGTCCCGGCTCAGGAGGAGGTCTAGCCGAAGAGTTAGGGTACAAGCGGGGACAGCGGAACACAAGGAAGTGGTGTGTCCAAAACTCCTACTGCCGGAGTAGGAATAGCCGGTTGCGTGAATAACAGTTGTCTTGAAGGAGAAAACAAATGAGAACGCTTTTGGTGACTCTACTCAGTTGCATCATTCTTTTGCTCTCTGTGCCTGTCCCGGCACGCGGCCAGGACAAGGTGGACCAGCTGGAAGCCCAGATCCGGCAATTACAGGACCAGTTACGCGTCTTGGAGCAGGAGGTGAAGTCCATCAAGAGCCACAGTGAGCCAGCCCCTCAACCGCCCTCCACCTCTGAGAAGAAACCGTCTCCGGCCGACAAGAAACCCTCTGCGGTGAACTTCGGCGAGCGAGGCCTCTCCGTCGAGTCCGGAGGGGGTGACGTGCGAATGAACGTTCGCGGGTATTTCCAGGCCGATAACCGGACATACCTGGGCGACGGGAACCTCGATGGAACGGACACGTTCCTCCTGCGTCGAATCCGCCCGGTTCTGGAGCTCACCGTATTCAAGGACTTCGAGTTTCGCCTGATGCCGGATTTTGCCGGTGACAGCGCGACGCTGTTCGACGCCTATTTCAACTGGCGGATCCTGCCCGAAGTTCAGATTCTGGCAGGGAAAGTCAAATCGCCGACGGGGCTCGAACGCCTGCAGTCGGCCACAGCGCTGATGTTCCCTGAGCGAGGACTGCCCACGTCGATTGTTCCCAATCGCGACATCGGCGCGGAACTGCACGGCAATTTGCTTGACGACCGGCTGGAATACGCCCTCGGCATATTTAATGGGACCCAGGACGGCAGCAGCGTGGTAACGGACGTTGACGACGGAAAAGATACGGCCGCCCGCGTGTTCGCACGGCCTTTTTCGTCGACGCCCCTGAAAGGGCTGGGTGTTGGCGTCGCGGGGACTTACGGAAATCACGAAGGGACGCCAAGCCGTTACAGGACTACCGGGCAGCAGACTTTTTTCCGGTTTGCCGCCGGCACCGTCAACGACGGGCGACTGTGGCGTCTCTCCCCTCAGGGCTATTACTACTACGGTCCATTCGGCGTTCTCGCCGAATGGGCGGTTTCCTCCCAAAGACTGCGAAACGGGGAGGTTCGAGATGACGTACGCAATCATGCCTGGCAGGTCATGGGCAGCCTGGTCCTGACGGGTGAAGAAAACTCATATCGCGGGATCCGTCCCCGCCGGAACCTGAATCCCTCGGATGGCGCTTGGGGCGCGTTCGAAGTCGTGGGGCGTGCCGGCCGTCTGGTCATCGACAAGGATGCTTTTCCGATCTTCGCGAGCCCCGCCGGAAATTCAGACAAGGCTCTGAACCTCGGCATCGGCCTGAATTGGTATCCGAACCGGAGTGTGAGGTTCAGCGCCGACTACGAGGTCAATCGACTGGCCACCGGCGGCCTCCGGAACGAACACACCTTGTTCAACCGGGTCCAATTTGCCTTTTGATAGCGAGAGGCGGATCTGCGATACGAACGATATGATGAGCCAGTCAGACCACCGTCCCACCCTGGTTGTCGCTCGTGTCAGTTTGCGACAAGCGGCCGGCGCATGGGCCAAAGTCGCGGCGTGGAGCTTTGGCGGACCAGCCGGGCAAATTGCTGTTATGCACCGCCTCCTGGTGGAGAGAAGCGGTGGATCAGCGAGGAGCGTTTCCTGCACGCCCTGAACTTCTGCATGCTGTTGCCCGGCCCGGAGGCTCATCAGCTGGCGATCAAAGAACCAACCGGCGATAGTGTGCGTTGTTTTGGCTTTTTCTACAGATGCTATGATCTAATCCCTTCATGCGGCGCTGCGCATCAGGACTGATCCAACTGCTCGTTTTGACGGCCCATGTGTGCGCCTCGCCATTAGCGATCCCGGCCGTCGAAGCACCGACACCATGGACCAAGGCAACCTATGAGAGAGTTTCCGCCCTTCTTGAGACACTGCCGTTCTCACCGGAGGAAAAGGTCCGGGTCAGGATCTCCCCCGTAACAAGCGTCCGGCCGGCAGTCGCGGTCGTCGATCTTTCCCCACCTCGCCCCTTCCAGAGCAAGTTGGTCGAGCATTTCGACATGTGCCCGACTCTAAGCGGTTTTGATCCGCTACTCTCCGGACGGTCTCCTCCTTTACGCCTCTGAGACAACTACCCACTCGTGATGACAAAACAGGTCGCGGGCTAACGACGAGAGCGTGGAAGTCTGCCCACTGAAGGAGGAGAAAGTCATGGATCTAGAGAAGATAATTGTAGTCGCTCTTATTGCCATTTCCATCATTGCACTGGTGTACCTGCAGAGGCGCTCGAAGTAAAAGGAATGAGGACAGGACGGAGAGCAGAAGTCAGGGTCGCTAAACGCGGCCCTGACTTCCAAGGATCGAACGGATCGCGGGCAACGAATCCTGATCGGTCAGCACCACCATCTTATCTCCGGCTTGAATAATGGTACTCCCGCTGGATACCAGAAATCCCATCCCGGTGCGGCAATACGATCAGGCCGGCAGCCGGCAGACCGATGTTCAGGATCCGCGTCCCGGCAATCGGAGAGTCCTTAGCGACGGCGAACTCGACCAGACTCTTGTCGCCAGCGCCCCTCACCCGACCGATCGGGTAATGAGGCCCCTCCGGAGCGGTTGACTGCAGTCCTGCAAACGGGAAGAGGGATGCGAGGGCACTGCAGGACAACTTAAGTCACCACAATATAGAAGACCATGTTCACATGGTGTGAGCTCTTTCAATCCCGGCGACCAGGGGAATGTCGCCAGGATGATCGGGACTGCCCCCCGCAAACCGACCCAGGCGATCAGCAGCTTTTGTCTGAAATGAAGGCCCTCGACTTGGCGCAAGGCAGACCGGAACACTAACGGGTACACAGAATGAGGAAGATGGCGACAAGAGTCCCGTACCCCATCACAGGAACGAGCTCGGACGGAAAGACCAGAAGGCCCAAAGTAAGGAACATAGCGTTCTGAGGGTCCAAAAATTCGATAATCCCCGGCCCTTCCGATCCGGCTAAGGCTCCGATAGCAATAAACAAGACGAGCGAGGGGACACCGAGGCCGCTCGACACTTTGCTGGCGATCGTAGCCAGAATCAACAGCAATGAGAGAGCGATGAGGACTTGTTCCAGTGCCACGCCTAACTTCCTGGGGCCGCTGACAGGGCGGGATCGGCGGCAGCCACTTGCGCTTCGAACGTGTCAATTTCGTCCGATCGGCCCAAAACTCGCAGCCTGTCGTTCAGCTCAAGCACTGTGTCGGCTGGAGGATTGACCAGCGACCCGCCTGAGCTGCGCCTGACCGCAACGACGGTTACACCATATGTCTCTCGTAGCTTCATGTCCCGAATGGAACGACCCGCAAATGTGGAGTTGGTGACTGTGACCTTTCGCACTTCGGGAACTGACTGCTCCGGTCTGGCTGCAGGCATCCGCTGCGCCGAATCCATGGCGTCACGGAAGCTCTTCAGATAAGTACGAATCTGCCAGTCGGGCACCATCAGATAATGGCCGCAGGCATGCCTGATTATGGTCGCCGACGCTTCCGTCTCAGGTTGAATAACCTCCGTCGCTCCCGCGCTCATGAGAAACTCATAATCTTCGCGCCGGTGAGCCCTGGCGATGATTGGGAGCGTTGCGCTGATGCGCCGCACGTTCGTGATTGCCAGCCAGGCTCGATCCCGGTCCGGAACTGTGACGATCAGCAAGGAGGCGTTGTGAATGCCCGCGCTCTCGAGAACATTAGTGTGAGAACAGTCCCCGAAGATAGACAAGACGTCCCGCCTTCGAAGAGCCGCAACCACATCGGGATCGATTTCGATCACGGAATACCGGACGCCAAAGGTTTCGAACGCGGAGCCGATGCCGCTTCCGAGGCGGCCGAACCCGCAGAGGACAACGTGGTCCCTCAGGCTCACGGCTTCCTGGGTTGGAAGCGAAAGCTCTCGGGCCTGTTTGGCGAGACGCCAGCGAGCCATCGCAGGCGGAACATGCCTGACCAGCGCGGCGTTCAGAAGGATTGTGAAAAGAGACGCCGCCAGGGTGGCGTTGTACATCTCAGGGCCAACAATCCCCGCGTTCCGCGCCACTTGGACGAGAATAAACGAGAACTCTCCGATCTGAGTGAGACCTACGGCAGCGATGATCGCCGTGGCAAGCGGGTAGCCAAACAAAAGGACCACTCCGCTCCACACCACGAACTTTCCAAGGACAACCAGCAGGAGCATGAGACCCAGAACGGACAAATTGGCAAACAGGATCGCCGGGTCGATCAACAATCCCATGCTGACAAAGAAAACCGCGACGAACGCATCGCGGAGTGGGAACAGCTGCCCGACCGATTCATGGGCGTATCCCGATTCGCTGATGATCAGGCCGGCCGCAAACGCTCCGAGCGCCAGAGAGAGGCCGATGGCGCTGGTTAGCGCGGCGGTACCCAGGCAAATCGCAAGGACGACCAGAAAGAAAAGCTCTCGGCTCTGAGTCCGCGCGACCCGTGTCAGAAGAGGCGGGATGATCTTTGCAGCAAAGAACAACGTTGGAGCGAGGATAAGGACCGCCAGTCCGAGGTCTCGCAGCAAGTTCTGACCTGCATTCAGATGGGCAAATCCAGGAATCAGCACGACGAGAACGACAACCGCGAAATCCTCGACCAGCGTGATAGTCACCATGACCCGGCCGGCAGTCGTGCGCAGTAGCCCTTGATCGATCAGCAACCGGGTCATAACCATCGTGCTGGCGACACTGATTACGGCGCCGAGCACTATCCCCTGAATCGGCGCCCAACCCAACAGATGTCCGGCCCCCAACCCAAGAACGATAGACAACACGATACCCAGCGGGCCGCCGACCAGAGCCACCCATTTCGTCTGGAGCAACTCCTTCACCGAGAACTCCATCCCGATCGAGAACATCAGGAGAACAACTCCGATTTCGGCGAAGAGCTCAAGCGAGTGGACGTCGCTGACCGAGGGCCCGGGCGTCAAAGGACTGATTACGACACCCGCAAGGACGTAACCAATGATGACAGGCTGACGCAGACGCCACGCGAGCAGGCCACCGGTGATCGCGGCGATGAACACGTACGCCAGATCTCGAAACGGAAGTACAGTCGTCTCCACGAAATACCCCTTTGCCGTTAGGATCGCTGCATGCCCACCGACAAAACACTCGACGGGACAGCGCGCAGATGTTGGCGAGGACACAGCATTGGAATCGCTCAGCCGATCCACGCCTGATTCTATGTTAAGCATCGGGCACCGAAACTACCACCCCTCTAACAAGTGACGCCGTCGCTCGTTCCCCCGTCATTCACGGCTCTTCCGATCGATCGGTTCGTCTGCACGTAGCGGCGCCCCGCAAAGCGAGCAGGTGACTACGACCTTCGACGTTCTTTTCTGGGTTGAGTGAGTGAGGTTCCACAGTTCGGGCATCTCCTTGACTGTTTGCCCCGAAAAATCGACACAACTCGTTCAGCCAGCGCCTTAGGAATCATGCTCGCAGGCTATAATACCATTGTGCGCAGTGCACGCCGCCCGAATCAGCGCAAGAAGGGAAAAACAGTAACGTGAACCCTATCATCTTCATAGCCGGCCTTTTTCAGGCGGGAAAGCGTGGCGTCCGACAGTGCCCGCGCTGCGGGAAGAAACAGTGGATCCGAAAACGGGGCCCAGGCACGGTCAAATGCAAAGCGTGTGGAGCGGTTCTTCCTGAAGAGCGGCACTACTGACCCCGTTACCGTTCCGGCGCGCTCATTTCTCCGGCATCGCCCGTCTGTGACTCGGTCTGGTGAAGCAGCTGCATGAGGACTTCCCCAAGCAATCGCTGCTCTTCTCCATAGCCTGCGAGGTTCCCCTCCCGCAAGTAATTCTGGCTGTTCTCGAAATGTTGGACCGCCCGCTCGAGCAAATGCTGCAAGCTTGAGTCTGCTTCCTGATCGGAGGGCAAAGCCGGCGGCGACCCACGGGGCGCGGCTAGAACGACGCGTGTGATGGCGTCCTTGAGGTCCTCGCCCATGGCGACTTGGTTCTCGTACACGACGACGATTTTCGCGAGCTCGGGGATGCTGCTCTTTTCGGCCTGCAGGTACAGGGGTTCCACATAGAGAACCGACGTTTCCACGGGAATAACGAGCAGATTGCCGCGAATGACTTTGTTTCCCTGCTGCCCCCAGAGAGCGACCGCTTGGGAGACTTCCGGATCCTGCGTGATCCGCGCTTCCGCCTGAAGGGGACCGTACACCTGTTCGTGTCTGGGAAATCGGTACAGCACCAGACTTCCGTAATGGGATCCGTCGGATCGGCCGGCCAGCCACGCTACCAGAGTGTTTCGGTTGTCAGGGGAAAACGGGGTGAACAGGACGAACTCCTGGCTGACGGCATGGGGCACCCTCATGATCGTATAGTAGCTCTCCATCACCCGCTCGGATCCCCGGTAGATTTCGCTCGGTATCTGCCAGAGGTCCTCCTTCTTATAGAACTCGGCGGGATCGCGCATGTGATAGGTGCAGAGGACCTGCCTCTGCAGATCAAACAGGTCCCTGGGGTAGCGAAGGTGAGAATGGAGATCCTTCGGCATGGCGGAAAGCGGACGAAAGAGCTTCGGGAAAGCCCGCGCGTACGCCTGGATGAGCAGATCCTCAGGATCGGAAATGTAGAAGGTGACGTCGCCCGAGTACGCATCGATCACCGCCTTGGCCGAGTTTCGAATGTAGTTGAGTCCGTCGCGAGCCGGATCGGCGTAAGGGTATCGATTGGAGGTGGTGTAGGCATCCTGGATCCAGAACAGCCTCCCTTCGTGCACCACGATGTAAGGGTCGCGGTCGTACTCGAAAAACGGCGCGATCTTCTCGACTCGCGACCGGATGGAGCGATGGAGCAGGATGCGGCTGTCAGCCGTAAAGTTGCCGGTGAAGATAGTCTCGAAGCTCCCGAGTTCCCAAGCGATCAGTAATCGTCTCAGAAAAGTAGCGATCGGAATTCCGCGGTCGGCGTTGTAGGTGGTAAAGGCGTTTTCGTTCCCTGCGGGATAATTGAACTCCTTGATTCTTGCGCGGACAAATACGGGATGGTCGGACTTCTCACCGAAGTAAATCTCCGGTCGACTGAGGCTCAGTTCCTGGACCCGGGACTGGGGCGGAATATCTTGGACAAGGAAGTCCGGGGAGCCGCCCACAGTCCGCTCGTCTGCGAGGCTGGCGCAAATGCCATAGCCATGAGTGTACTGAAAGTGTCTGTTGACCCAGGTTTGGGCCTGCTCGGGAATCCGAGAGAAATCGATCTCCCGCGCCGACAGGAACAATTGCCGATAGCGGCCGCCGATGGTGTAGCGATCGAGATCCACGCCCGAGAAGGCGTAATAGGGCCGAACGGACTCTAGCTGTTCGTAGACCTCGCTCAGGAGACTTCCATTCCAAAGCCGGACGTTCGTCAGCGATGACCAGTTCCTCTCCAATCCGCCCTTGTCCAGCGGTAGCTTCTCTCCGACGTCTCGAACCTCTAGCCGGTCGAGGTCGTAGGCCTTGAGAGTGAACGCGATAGTCTCGGCGATGTAGTCTCGCTCCTTCAGGAACTCGTTCGGTTGTACCACAAACGACTGCATCGATGAGGGGTAAAGGCCGGAGAACAGGTAGACCGCAACGAACGCAGCCAAGGCGGCGGCCCCCGGACGAGGCCGGCCCGAGAACGAGGTCGCCAATAGAGTGATTCCGCACACCAGACTGACTCCGGCCAGGACCCAGTAGACAGGCAGCCAGGCGTGGATCTCCGTATACGCTGCGCCAAAGCTGACGCCTGCTTCGCTGTACAGCAGTCCAAACCGTTTGAGCCAGAATTGAATTCCGACCAGGACAAAGCCGCTAGAAAGAAGCACGCCAAGATGAACGTGTGCGACAGAACTGATTTGCGGACGCCGAACAGATCCGAGATGTCCCTTGGCAAAGTAGTTGAATGCACTCAGAAGAAGTGACGCGAGCAGCACGCCCCAACAATAGCGGAGCAGTGCTTCTCCTGCGGGGAGCGTGAATAGATAGTAGGACACAGGCCGGCCAAAGAGAGGATCTCGCGGCCCCCCGCCCGCCTGGTGGATGAACAGCAGGAGCGTCAACCAGCCGGTTTGAACAAGAAGTCCCAGAATGACCGAGAAAACGGTGACCGCAAGCCAGGATACCGAGCGAACGAACTGGCTGGTCAGGGCCGCAGAATTCGGCCGGAAAACTGTTCCCGCGTCGTCTCTTTTGCCGGCCAGGTAAACGTTTGCTGTGAGGACGACGAAGGCGAAGCCGAAGCCCGCCAGCCATGTAGCGATCTTCCAGGAGAGGCACTTTTGGAAGACTTGTGCGTATCCGACTGATCGAAACCAGAGGAAGTCGACGTACAGACTGGCACCCTGCCCCACAGCAAACCAGAAAGCGAACACGGCGATGAGAAGAAACCCGAGCCTGTTTCGTTGCATGACTGGAAAAAGCCTTTTTCACAGAATCCGGGGCAGGAAGTCAAGCGGCGTTGAGTCCACGCAGTCCATGGATCATGAGTCCTTGCTCAAGAGCGTCTCTATAGCCGCGGCGTAGACGCAGGGCGAGTCCCAGGGAGAAGAAGCTCACGAGGAGGGCGGCGGCGAACGTAACTCGAAGAGCGGGGAGGCTTTAGCACAAGAATCGTCTGAACGATTACTCCGGAGAGAAGATCACCGGCCCGCTCGGATTCGATATCGATCAGCGCCTTGACCGCGCGCTTTCGCCTGTCGGAGATCGGTATGTAGAAAAATTCGTAGGCAGAGCGGAAGAGCGAGTTTCGCACCACCATATCGCAGGCGCGCTCTAATCCTGCGACGGCCATCGACGGCGCCAGCAAACCAACGGCCGACGTCAGCACTTGCACCAACGGAAGCGACGCGAGTGTCGAGGCAGGTCCGACCCGTTTCAAGCCAACCCTGACAAACGCCGCCTGGATAACGAATGTCAGAACGCTTGTCGAGACATGAAAGAACGTGAAGAACCTCAGAAGCTCCTGAGCAGAGGAATACCTGGCTCGCGGTCGCAGCCTTAAAAGCAAAGTCGAGACACCCCGCGGTCAGCGCGGCAGACAGCACAAGGGCTGCCAACTGCCGTGCGTAAGGCATGCTGCGAAGAGCATCCAGCGAAGAGATGCGCAGCTGAGCCGGCGTTTGGGCTGAGGGACCAGGGACTCCCCTCGCCATCTGATAACAGATTGCGGCGCATCCGAGGTGGGCAATCCCGGGCAGGACAAGCAGGTTGTTTGGGGCGACGCCAGCCAGGTAAACAACAGCCAGTGTGCCGATGGCACCACCCAGAGTCCCGCCGATGCGATGCGCGGCAAGAATCGACGAGCTCGGTGTGGGTCAAGCTGTTCTCCAACCAGCGACCAGAAGGCAGAGACCAGCGCAAATCCAAGGCCGGACGGGTGAAAATATAGGACAATCGCGACGAGTCGAGCGCTGTGCTCTGTCATCAGCCACTCGCCCCAAAGCAGAACCCCGCTTAGCGCAAACAGCGCGGGGGTCACGCGTGCCGGCCCATACGCGGAGAGAACCCTCGAAACCCCGAAAGCCAGGACCAGCGAGAAGACGGCGGAGGTCACGACCATCAAGGGCAGATCAATGACAGGGAAGTTCGAGAGAAACAGCGTGTCGCGCGCTGTCTTGGCGGCGACTTGAAAGCTTACGCTCAGGAAGGCGCCGAAAGCAGCCCACCCGATCAGGACTGTTTCCCGCCGTTCACTCATCCGCTGGCCCTCTCCTTGGGGAAACGATGCCCGTCCAGCCCACCTTACTGGTCAATCCGCAGAGCTCGTAGAGCCTTGCGAGTTTTCCCGGGATCCCACTCCAGTATTCCACAGACCCAGGCGAAACTTCCCGGCCCTTCGGCCTTGCTCGCAAACCATCGCACAGCGTCGGCTTTCCACTCCCTCGCCTGCCTCGAATTCTCGGCCGAGCGGATATCGCGGATAGCCTGGACCAACATGGCCAAAGCAATCTTCCTTACCGCTGGCTCCAGACTCGACTTACGTTGGCATAAACCGTCACTCTTCAACAGCATTGTTTGAAACTCTTCCCTTTCTATCCCCTGGCGCACAGCATTCCTCGCTTTCCTGTCACATCAGACCCAAGTTGAGCTATTCTGCTTTCTTGAGTGATCCCGGTGCCACATAGGGTAGGTTTCGAAGCCGCGAAGCGGCTGAAACCCACGGCGTGAAACACCCAACGTTGGTTTTCCGTGGGTTTCAGCCGCTTCGCGACTTCGAAACCCACCCTACGTTGGCGCCGGGAAGAATCGCTCAACTTGGGTCCGAATCAACTGGCTGCGGACACTGCCTGGCCGTTGCCCGAGCCGGTTGGTATATCCCCGTTGTCTGCCGGGAAATGAGGGCGATAGGCAGGCTTGGAGGACGCTATGAGTTCACGGCGATTCTTCGTCTCGAGCGGCCGCCCCGCGTAGATTTTTCCAAGCCTCGCCAGTGTCTCTTCATTCAGGATTCCGGAAAACATCAGGAGCGGCCAGGTGAAGGCTGGACCGTTCACCCGGCGGAGCCGGAAAGCCCACAGCAGGAGAGCGCCCAGCCGCCACACGATCGGCCCCCACCAGCTGTGCAGACCCGGACGCAGATTCATCTTCCAGCACTTCATCATGAGCTGCCATTGAAGCGGTGACAGGCGCCGTGATTCCGTGACTCCCCGGCTCTTCTCCATCCGTGTGTCGTGAAGCGGGGTGAAGATCGACGGAACCAAAAAACCGAACAGCCTGCGTCGCTCTATCTCGTACACGAGGTCCAGCGTGGCTTTCACGTCTTCATCGGTTTCCTCCGGACAGCCGACCATCAGCGTCAGAACCGGAAACCAGTTGTTTTCATTCGCGATCCGCAAACCTTCGAGTACCACGCTCGGCCAATCCTCAATTGAGAAAGGGAGCGCTTTGCCGGGCATTATCTTCTTCGCCAGTCGTACCGAGCCGGTTTCCAGGCCCACAAGCGGCGACAGGATCTTGGCCTGGGGATGACTGCTCATGCCCGGAAGATGAAGCGGACTTTTGGGCAGGAGCACGTCCGAGAGACGTTTGATCAAGAGCGGGTCGACAACCAGAGGCGCCAGAGTGCAGTGGCTCAGCACATGTTGCTCAAGGCCAGGCGTTCCGACAATCTCGGTGAACAGATCCAGGAGCGCTTCTCGATTGGGAAAGAAGAACGGAACCCCGGTGTGCACCTGCCCCCAGATGAACATGTCTTCCGTGGCAAGCGAGATCTGCCGATTTCCCTGGCTGATGTTCATGCGGACCGCTTCCATGATGCGATCCTTCGGAAACGCGATCTGAGGGTTAAGATCGGGCTCGCAGAAAGGGCAGCGCCGGCCGCAGCCCGTGGTCATTTCCACGACCCCGAAGGTAGTCCGCTGTTTGGGGATGAGCAGTTCGTCTGGCCGCTTCGGATGATCAGTGGCGAGGACGGGCGGCACTTCCTCCCCCCTGACAGCCAAAAGAAAGAGCTGGAGGGTTTCCGGCGACTCGGCACGGCCTTCGACGACACAGTCGACGCCGAACCGACTTGCACTGCCGGTCTTGGAGATCTGCCATCCGCCGGATCCCCCGACAATCACCTTAAACCCGCCTCGGAAAGGGCTCGACTGGATCTTGTGAAACATGGCCTCCGCGTAGCGTGAGTTGATGGGCAGCGCTGACGAGCCGAACATTGACGTGTAGACACCCGCCGCAAACGTCACCCCGAGGGGGTTGTGGGTTGAGACGGCAACGACCCGGGTCCGGGGGCCGATGAATTGATCGAGATCGCACGGGTAACAGGCGACCACGTCTGATTCTTCAAACTCCCTCAGGAGCGAAGCCTGGAGCAGGCGAACTCCGGCCGGCATGTAGCGCGCGGAACCATCTGGGTTACGCTCCACGTCCTGCCATTTGGGGAACCTCTTGTTAATTACTCTTTCCATCCACGCGGGCATAGAAGCCATCGCCATCTGGACGAAGTACCCCGCATGATCGATCGATTCCGTCAACGGCGCTGTAATAACGATTAGTTTGCCTTCGTCGTTCCCCTTCATGACACTCCTCCCCGTTGCACCACTCGGCTAAATGAGCTCCAAAACAGCGACGACTCCTTGAATAGAGTCCCCGTCGAGAAATGTGGCTTTGGCCGGCATAGTGACCCTGAGGAGATAATCGCGTTGGGATTCTGAGAGTTCCTTGCCGAACCGAAGCCTCAGCGAATTTCCGATTCTCGACACCGAAACCACATGTATGCCGTTGCGGAGCAGTTCTGTTAGCAACTCGTCATTCGTCATCACCCGAGTTCTTGCCGGATCTGTCTTTTCCCAAAAGGAGCTGGATCTTTGCCGCCAAGCAGTCAATAGGACAGCAGAGTCCGCTAGAAACCCCCAGTCACCCCGTGAAAACCACGCGCCGCTTGCTTGCCCAGCCACTTGACCACACGCCAGGCGCTGTAGGCGTACCCAACCGTGTGTTGACAGGTGGAAAGGCACTGTCGGTTGCACGATTTCTTCATCTCCTCAAGCTGCCGACGGTCGAATTGCGGGTCTTCAATCACCCCCCAATCGAAAGTCGACGAGTAGAGTGAGAAACAAGGCGCCAGGGTTCCGTCAGTACGTATGAGGGAAGTGTTGTGACCTGCCCTGCAAGCCCAGGGTTCGACTCGTCCCCGCATGAACGCTTTCATGTCCTCAAAGTGCCGGCACGAGTTCACCATCTTGTACCCGGACCGGTTCTTGTCACTGAGATAGTCCAGGAGATCATCTACCGTCGGGAAATCGTCCGGGCGGAGGAAGGTCGGGTTGTCCTCCAGGTGCCTGAACTGGCTCTGGGCCATCATGGGCGGCTCGTTGATGTGATAATCAGTCGCAATCCCGTGGTCCCGCGCGATCTCGGTCAATTCCTTCACATCGTCCAGGTTGTTTCGACAGATGTTGATGTTGAGAAAAGCCATGAAGCCGTAATGCCTCTGCATTCGAATCAGGTATTCAAACTGCGAACGGATGGGGTGTAGCGCTTTGGGGAGCCCGGGCTTCGGGCGAACAGCGTCGACGGCCAAGTTCCACACGGCTACCCCGGCGTCACCGATTTCGTCGATGATCTCGGGCTTCATGAGCCGGCCGTTCGTTGGCAGGTACATGAAGAAGCCCCTCTGCGAGCCATAATAGACCAGTTTCCTGATGAATTGCGGACGGATCAGCGGCTCTCCGCCCATGATTGCCGCCACTCGACACCCGACCGAATGCAGCCAGTCCAGGGAGCGCTTGGCCGTGTCCTCGGTCGTCCCCGGCACTTTGTTGTCGAAAGCCCAGCAATAATGACAATCGAGGTTACATTTCCAGTCGGTGAAAAGGTACGAGAGGATCGGCCGGAATTTCAGAGGATGCAATCGAGATGTAACGTACGGAATCAGCCAGCACTGAACGTTCCTGGACCGATTCAGGGCGTTGTACTCGTTGGCGGACATCAGCCGTGACTTGGCCTCAGGCATCCGAATTCTCGGCTCGGGCAGCAATTGAGGTTCATCAACAGACATGAAATCGTCGCCGCGGGGATCCGGGACTACAACCAGACTGGGCGTCTTCTCAAATCGCAAAGGATCTTCTCTTTCAGGCTGAATATGAGGCAGAGGTTCCATAGACATTGTTTCACCGTTAGTGCCGCGGCCATTCCGGCTTGCCGGCCCCTGTCCCGGCCGCGGCTAAAGATTATTCGATTCCGTACAGAAACGGCCGGCTGAAAGTCAGGTACGACGTTTAGCTGCACATCACCAAGGAAATGACGACAAGAGCGGCGACGAAGAGACTTCGTTTCTGAATCAATCTGGCCCGTTCCCGAAGCGTGATCACATAGGGTTCTGGCTCTTCTCTGCCGTCTACCCGGCGCAACCGGCGCGCGGCCAGCAAAATCGAGGTGTGTGCCCTGGCCTGAAGCAGTAAGGCAGTCCCGAACCAGAGCAAAAAGAAGAGTGCAGGGCGCGCCCACCAATTCAGTTGGTAGTAAATCGTCGCCGCGCCAAGCGCCATTGAACAAGCCAAGTCAACAAGGCCGGCCGTACGTAGTCTTGAAGCTTCTTTCGTCCCGATGTTTTCGAATTCGGACTCTCTTAACATTACGCTCACTCCAATTACTTAACGCCGAGATCCCGCGTTGCCGGTCCGCTCCGAGACGGCGGTGGGGGAGGCCCCGCCGTCTCGAGGCTGATGCCGCCCGACGCTTGACCATTAAGCGCCGTCGTGGAATCGGCGCATCAGCTCCCGCTGCCGAACAAGTTCCGGGACCGGCCGTGGTAACTGCTCACGCTCAGCTCCCCGGCGGTGGGTGACTTGCCCTGCGGGCGAAGGGCCTGCAGGTCCGGCCGCTTCCTGCCGCAAACCGCAGGACATGGGCCGAAAACGGCACGGGGCGGACCACTGGCAGCCGGAGAGTCACGCGGTTCTTTTCCTCCTTTAGGGTTCCCACGCCTCAACGGTTGCCAGAACCTTCATAGAACACTCGTCAAATCCCTCTAGGAGGCACCCACCTGCATCCCTCCTTTCCCTTGACGAAACGCGAAGCGGCTTCCCAGACCTTCGCGATCGGGCGCCTCCCAAGTCCGTCTCAAGTTATTAGTCTCTCGGTCTCGTACCGGGCGCTGCACTACCCAACACCGTGCGAACCACCGTCTTGACGATCTGCTCGCGCGCAACACCGCATGGCCACTTCCCTTCCAGCATCCACAGCAAACCGAAATGGAAGACCATGCCGACGAGACACTGAGCAAGAAGCGCCCGCTCGGTTTCATCCCCATGACCGCACGCCAGCCGACTCTCGATGTGCCGGGTTAGGACGCCGTGCAAGCGCAACAGAGGACTCGAACATGCGTCTTGTTCGAGCGCGCTGAAGAGAAACAGTCGGAATGGAATCGGATCGGCTTCCATCCGAGCCAGCACCCGATGGGCGAGGTCGGCAAGCCACGTCGTCTCATCCAGTTCGCGCGACTCAGGTTTTGTGGCATCGAGTAGTGCCGCCAGAACCTCTTGAGCCTGCTTCTCCAAGACCGCCCGGTAGAGCCCGCGCTTGTCGTGGGAATACACGTAGATGGCCCCCTGGGTGGTCCCGGCGGCTGACCTTAGGTCACGTGTAGTCGTTCCGTGGAAACCCCGTTGGGCGAAGATCGGGGTGGAAGCCTCGAGAATAGACGCACGCCGTTGAGTTCCGGACATTCGGCCTCTGGTATCGACCGTGCGTTCCGTGACGTCGCAAACTGCCTTGCTGACTGGTCGTGTTTCGATTCTCATGTTTCAGGCGCCCCCGCCGAGGACTTTGTACAAATTGACGAGATTGCTCACCCGCGCCAGGCGCACCCCGAGCAGGCCCTGCTGGGCGGCATAAAGCGAACGCTGGGCCACCAGAACGCTCAGGTAGCTGTCTACTCCGGCCTCGTAGCGCGCCTCCGAAAGACGGTAGGTCTCCTGCGAAGCGTTTACCAGCGACTCCTGTGCTCTCTGCTGTTCGACGAGCCGCGATCGCAGCGCCAGCGCGTCGCTGACCTCCTGAAAGGCCGACTGGATTGCCCTCTCGTAATCCGCCACAGCGAGATCTCGGTCGACCTCTGACACCCGGTAATTGGCTTTGCGCGCCCCGTAATCGAAGATAGGCAGTACCACCTGCGGAACGAACCTCCACGCTCCGGCCCCCGGTTCGAATAGGTCCGACAGGTGACTGCTCGTTATGCCGCCCACTCCCGTGAGCGAAATTCGGGGGAAGAAGTTGGCGCGAGCCGCGCCGATGTTTGCATACGCGGCCTTCAGCTCGTGTTCCGCCAGGAGAATGTCTGGCCGTCGGAGCAGGACGTCGGAGGGCAGGCTGGCGGAGATATCCTTCAGGGGCGCGACCGAATCGAGGTCGGCAGGCAGCAGGTTCTCGGGAACAGGGGCGCCGACCAGGAGATTCAACGCATTCCAGTCCAAGGCAATCTGGCCGTTGTACCGGGCGATATCCACCCGCGCGGCCTCCACCTGGGTCTCGGCCTGCCGAAGCTCGAGGTCGTTCGAAATGCCCAAATCTCGGGAACGGAGAATCAGCTCGTACGACTGCCGTTGCGCATCGAACGTCGACTGCGCCAGCCGCAGATTTTCCCGGTCGGAAGCCAGCGCCAGGTAAGTATTGGCTACCGCGCCGACCAGCGAGATCTGCGTGGCAGCCTGGGCTTGCTGGGTGGCCAGGTATTGCTCGAGAGCAGCGGTCGTCAGGCTTCGGATCCGCCCAAAAAGGTCGAGTTCCCAGGAGGTGACTCCCACGCTGATGTCATATTGCGAGACCGTCTCGGCCTCCCCGGTCGACGACATCTTTTCAGGAACCCGGTAGAACTGTCCGTTAGCTGCCGCGTGGACCGCCGGATAGCGCTCGGCCCGCTGAATTCGGTAGAAGTTCTCAACCCTTTCCACGTTAAGCGTGGCTATCCGCAGGTCACGGTTGTTCGCGAGGGCCATATCGATAACGGACTGAAGGCGTCCATCGGTGAAAAAGTCCCGCCATCGCACTTGGGTGCCGGCTGGTGCACCTGCTTGGTCCGGGGCTCCCTGCGGCCACACAGTAGGCACCGGCGGTTCAGGCCGTTTGTACGTCTGTGGTCGGGGGCACCCGGTCAGCAACAGAGCCATCCCGGCGAGAAGAAGTTTGCGGTACATATTACAGTCCCTCCGAGGGGCTGGCGGTCTGGGCCGCCGGCTCGACGTGCCGAGCTTTCTTTTCCCCAAAGATGCGAACCACGATCACGTAAAACAACGGGATGAAGAAGATCGCCAGGAACGTTGCGGTGATCATTCCTCCGAGGACGCTCGTCCCAATCGCGATTTGCGCCGCCGCGCCCGCCCCCGAAGCGGCAGCGAGCGGGAGAACGCCAAAACCGAAGGCCAGCGACGTCATAACAATCGGGCGTAATCGGAGTTTGGCTGCCTGGATGGTGGCCTCCATCAAACTCATCCCCTGCTCCATGTGCCCCTTGGCAAACTGGACGATCAGGATGGCATTCTTGGTCGTCAGCCCGAGCACGGTGAGCAAGCCGATTTGGAAATAGACGTCGTTAGGCAGGTCGCGCAGCGATGAGGCCAGCACTCCGCCGATGACCCCGAGCGGCAGGGCCAGCAGGATCGAGATGGGCACGCTCCAGCTCTCGTATAGGGCGGCGAGAACCAGGAAAATCACAATGACCGAGAAGGTATAGAGCAACCCGGCCTGCGACTCCGACATGCGCTGCTGGTAAGAGAGCCCGGTCCACTGAGAGCCGACATCGCGCGGGAGCTTCTCAACAATTTCTTCCATAGCCTGCATGGCCTCACCGGTACTGTGCCCGGGACTCGGCTCTCCCTGGATGTTCATCGCCGGGAAGGCGTTGTACCGCTCAAGCCTTGGCGAGCCATAGACCCAGCGCCCAGAGGCAAGGGCCGACAGGGGGACCAAGCCACGGCTTTCGTTCCGGACATACAGCCGATTCAGATCGCCTGGGAGCATCCGGAACGGTGCGTCGCTCTGCGTGTACACACGCTTGACCCGCCCGCCCTGGACGAAGTTGTTAATGTAGGAGGAACCAAAGGCGGTCGACACGTAACTCTGAACCGAGTTGACGGGGACACCGAGCGCCCCGGCCCTTTCCCAGTCAATGTCCAGTTTGTACTGCGGGACGTCCTCCATTCCGTTCGGCCTGACCCGGGCCAGGCGTGGGTCCTGGGTGGCCATTCCCAGGAGCTGGTTACGCGCCTGGGTGAGGCCCTCATGACCAAGATCACCCCGATCCTGAAGCATGAGGTCAAAACCTGTGGCAACACCCAACTCCGTGACTGCCGGAGGCGGGAACGCATAGATGGTCGCGCCCCGGATGCTCGCGAACGCTCTCGTGGCTCTAGCAGCCACATCCTTCGCCTGCAGGCCCGGCTTATCGCGGAGATCCCAGTCCTTTAGCTTGACGAAACACATTCCCTGGTTCTGACCTCGGCCGGAGAACCCTATACCACCGGCAGCGAGGCAGGACTCGACCGCGTCCTTCTGGTCCACGAGGTAATGCTGCTGTATTTGTCCCAGGACCGCCTCGGTCTGCTCGATAGTCGAGCCCGCCGGCAGCTGGACCATCGTCATCAGAACACCCTGGTCTTCATCGGGGAGATACCCTGTCGGCATCCGCATGTAGAGAACCCCCATGGCGACGACGAGCAATACGAAGACGGCCAGGAAACGCAGTCTCCTTCCAAGGATGTATCCGACAGCTCCGGTATAACCACCCCGCACTCGGTAAAAGACCCTGTCGAACCACAGGAAAAACGGCCGCAGAAGGGGGAGACCAGTTTCAGCCGCCTCGTGCCCCCTCTCGACTGGTCTCAACAGCGAGGCGCAGAGCACCGGCGTGAGGATGAGGGCAACGACGACAGAAAGCATCATCGAAGCGATGACGGTGACCGAGAACTGGCGGTAAATGACCCCGGTTGACCCAGGGAAGAAAATCATCGGTCCAAACACTGCGGAGAGAACAAGGCCGATGCCCACCAGGGCGCTCTGGATCTCCCCCATCGACTTCCTGGTCGCCTCCCAGGGGGGAAGCCCTTCTTCGCTCATCACCCGCTCGACGTTTTCCACAACGACTATGGCATCATCGACGAGCAGGCCGATGGCATGGAGTAACCGAGGACACCGAGAACGCCGAAGGTGCCCAGGATGACGACCGGTACTGCAATCGTCGGAACGAGCGTCGCCCGCAGGTTCCCGAGGAAGAGGTACATGACCAGAAAGACCAGGACGATCGCCTCAATCAGGGTCCTGAACACTTCGTTGATTGCCACCCGGATGAAGGGGGTCGTGTCGTAGGGATAGATGACCTTCATCCCCGCAGGGAAGTACCTTGAGAGCTCAGCCATCTTGGCCTTGACGGCATCGGCAGTGTCAAGCGCGTTCGCACCCGCCTCCTGTCGGATGGCGAGTGCGCTTGCCGGCTTCCCGTTATGGAAGATCCGGATGTCAGGCATCTCTGTCCCGAGCTCAGTCCTCCCCACGTCACGTACGCGTACGACCGATCCGTCCCGGTCGGTGCGAAGGGGGACGTTAGCGAATTCTTCCGGGGTGACCAGCAGGGATTGAACGAGGATCGACGCGTTCATCCGCTGGCCCGGCACCGCCGGTGCCCCGCCCAGCTGGCCAGCCGAAATCTCAACGTTGTAGGCCTTGATTGCAGTCACGACGTCGTCGGAAGTCATGCCATACTTCGTGAGCTTGTCGGGATCCAGCCAGATCCTCATGGAATAGCCGGTGCCGAAAATTTCTACTTCGCCCACTCCCGGCACTCGGGCGATGACCGACTCAATCTTCGATATGACGTAATCCATGAGGTCGGCCATGTCCATACTGCCGTCCTCGGACACGAGGCCGACGACAATCAAGTAGTTACGCGTCGACTTGCTGACGCTCAAGCCTCGGCGTTGCACGACCTCCGGCAAGGTCGGAAGGGCGAGCTGGAGCTTGTTCTGGACTTTCGACCAGGCGAGGTCGGGGTCTGTCCCGGGGGCAAAAGTCAGTTCCAGCGAGCCGCTGCCCGACGAGTCACTCGTCGAGTACATGTACAGCATTTTGTCGAGGCCCGTCATCTTCTGCTCGATCATCTGGACGACACTGTCCTCGACCGTTTTCGCTGACGCCCCCGGATAGGACGCCGAGATCCTGATCGAGGGCGGGGCGATCGGCGGATATTGCGAAATGGGGAGGAAATAGATCGCGAGACTCCCACCCAGCATCATCGCGATGGCGATAACCCAAGCGAAGACCGGACGGTCAAGAAAAAACCTAGACATGGCTTCCCCCCTTATTGCTCGACAGAATCTTGTCCTGGGCCTCAGCCGGGGATCCGCCCTTCGGTGCAGGCACCCCATAAGGAACAGCGTGAACGGTTGTACCCGGCCGAACTCTCTGGAGACCCTCCACGATGACCCTGTCTCCGACAACCAGGCCGCCGGTGACGAGCCACTTGTCACCAATCGCGCGGTCCACGGTCAGCATCCTCTGCTCGACCTTCTCGTCCTTGCCCACGACTAACGCAACTGCATTGCCTTTCACATCACGCGTGACCCCCTGTTGCGGTACGAGGAGGGCATTTTCATTGACGCCCTCCTCGATCAGCGCGCGCACAAACATGCCGGGGAGAAGCACGTTGCGCGGGTTCGGGAAAACCATCCGGACCTGAACCGACCCGGTCGCGGGGTCTACGGTCACATCCTGGAACTGCAGCGTGCCTTTGAGAGGGTATGGTGTCCCGTCCTCCAAAAGGAGTTTCACCCTGTTCGAAGTCGCCCCGTTCCGTTTGATTTGCCCACTTTGAAGACGCCGGCGCAGCGACAGGAGGTCGGCGCTGGCCTGGGTGACGTCGACATAGATCGGGTCCAGTTGCTGCACGACCGCGAGAGGGGTCGGCTGATAGGCAGTCGCCAGGGCGCCGACAGTGATGTTCGATACCCCGATCCGGCCGGATATCGGCGATTTGATGGGCGTATACGACAAGTTGATCCGCGCCGTCTCGACAGCCGCCCGGGCCGATTCCACAACCCTTTTTCGAGTCTCAACGTTGGCCTCCGCCTGTCGCAGCGCGGCGGCGGCGTCGTCGTAGTCCTGCTGGCCGACCGCCCGGACAGCGACCAGGCCTTTGAAGCGTTCCTCTCGTGCCTGTATCGCGGGAAGGTTCGCCTCTGCCGTAATCAGGTCCGCCTCGGCCGTCGCCACTGCGGCTTTGGCCTGGTTATATGCTGCCTGGTAGGGGGCGGGGTCAATCTGGTACAGGAGGTGCCCGGCCTTCACAAAGGCCCCTTCCTGGAATTCCCGCCTTTGGATCAGGCCGCTCACCTGGGGACGAATTTCGGCGACCAGGTAGGCGCACGTCCGCCCCGGCAACTGGGTGGTCAGCACGGTTCGCTCCGGTTGAATGGTGACCACGGCGACCTCAACCGGACCCATTGCGGGAGGCGGCGCGGTGGCCGACTTGCAGCCGGGGACAAGCAGGCCCGTCAGCATCATCAGAACAAGACCAGAATCTCTTAATTTCGCAACTGACATCGCTAACTCCTTGCATTTGCACAAACGCAATATCCGCCCGGCTTCGGTCATGGTTCACGCCGCACCATGCGCTCCAGACGTTCAAGGTCGGCGAGAACTGTTTTGACTTGTTCAACCGTGTATTCAGCCCAACTCAGCTGGGCGCACGCCGTGCCGTCGTCTCGCACGCGGTAACTGGCGATCACCGTGTCGACCCGTCCTGCTGCCTCGGCAAACGCTCGGGCGCGGCTGATGCCCCACGGCTTGACGTCGGTTCTCGACTCGGGGTTCGTGTATTTGGTCTTGCCACGCATCAGTCGTTCCTCACTGCGCCCTTTTCCCTTTTCGAGATCTCGGGCATCCAAAGTCGTGTTGGGCCAGAACACTGTTGAGCCAGCGCTATCGGGAAAACGGGCGATTTCCCGATGCGGCGCAGGGTCGATATAATGCGTTCAGGCCGGCCCCAGTCCGACCAGATAATTCCGTCCAGTTCGATCGCAACCAGTTGGTCCACCACGGCGCTCAACAGCCCCGAGGAAAGATCGTGCATGTGCGTCCTTTGATAAAGAGATTCCAGAATGGATTCCTCCCTCAAAGAACCTATAGCGTCCTGATAGACTTCGAATGAGGAAATCAGGTCGGGGAAGCATTGCTTCCCGAGTTGCCACATGGTGTTCTGATTGCCCACTATCACGAGGGTGTTCCAGAGCGCTCCGGAACGGATCGCTCTCGCGCAGACTTCCCGCGATGGCTTCTCGACGAAGCGTTGGACCGTGCTGACGCGGATCCCGGCTATCCAGTCGAGGCGGGTGCCTCTGTAGATCCAGCCGTATTCCGTTTCCATGCTATCGGGCGGAACCCCGAACAGAAAGAGCCGGTCCTTGTGGAAACGCACCGCCCGCGTCGCGCCGCAAACGAGGCTGGCAAAGGCTTCCTCAGGGTAGATGAAATGGTCTGACGGCAAAAGCACGACTGTGGCTTCCGGATCTAAACGCCGCACGTGCGCGAGTGCGAGAAAGAGACCGGCTGCAGTGCCGCGGTTTGCCGGCTGAAAAATCACAGTCGCAGATTCGCCCCCTTCGGACTGCGCTACAGCATCGTCTCGGTGGCTCCTCGAAACCACGGTTACCGTGCACTTACATCCGGAGATGTGACCCGCTCGGGACAGCGTATGCTGAAACATCGATCGATTCCCGACAAACGTGCAGTATTGTTTAGGCCTTTGACATCCCAGCCATTGCTGCACAAAGGGCTTCATCCGTTCCCCTTCCCCTCCCGCCAAGACCACACTCCATACTCGCCCACTCTCGCCGGCTTTATTCATCGCTCTCTCACTCCGAATTTATGCCCTCGGTTTTCCGTGGGTTATGCCCAGATCTCGGAGCTCTTCCTGGACCTCCTTCAGCGCGCGTTCTTCCGGCGCACCGGCGGGCTGATCGAGCCCCCTTCCATGCGTGATCCTGATTCGCAGCGTCGCCTGAAGGCCACTTCTGGCGTCAAGAAAGACGGCTGCGCCGGACGGAATGACCTCGATTGCGCAGGAATCTGTGCTATGAAGCAAGACCTTCTCCGTCATCTTCTTCAGCGCCACGTGAACCATAAAGTAATGACCCTCAGTCTCGTGGCTGTACTGGGTCTTCATCCCATAAAGGTCGACATCAAAGCCAGCCAGAATCCTGTGCTTGCCGGTCGTCGTTCCGTGAGGTCGCTCCTCCACTACGATGTAGTAGGGCACCACCTCGTAAAACGCACGGTGCTTTTGGGTCACTTCGCGAACAGTCTGAGACATTGCTGTAACCACTTCACTTAAGCGCGGCCCGCCCCGAGGTCAGCTGGTCTCTCATTGACTCAACTAGCCGGTCAACCGCAGTCTGGGCGGCAGCCGAGAGGCTGCTGACCACACCCGCCACGTTCCGCTTCTCGACCGGAACCATTTCAGATGCCGTGTGACTCCACACGATCTGGCCGGTTCGAACATCGCGGAGCTCGGCTGAGATCGTGCAAACGGCACGCACCTCCCGGCCGCTATCGACTTCCTCCAATTGCTCGATTTTCCCGCTCAGCAAGTAAGCCGCCTCGGTGCCCCGTTCGTGGGTCGCCACTCTCTGGAAGAGCGACCGCGCCCGCACTGTCCCCGTGATCAATTCGGTGATGGCTTCCGTTGGACTAACCGCCCAGCGATGGTATTCGTAGAATCCAACCTCTTCTGGACTCGGGCGATAGACGATCCGGCCGTCCGCCAGGTAATCCGGGCACCGAAACTCGCGGATGGAGAGCGGGCCCGGCACAGCATTCGGAGGGGCCTCCAGAACCGGTGGTGGCGCTGTAAGGTTCAGGACATAGTTCCTGGGATAACGGACCCCGCAGCCGGCGAACACGACCGCCGGCAACAGTACCGCGGCAACCGGAAGGCCGAATCTACTTTTCCCCTTCATCGTGGAACCCTCCGATCAGCGGGCTGCTTGGTGCGCACGAGACTCCACGGGCGCTGCTTGAGCGACTCGGTCAGCGCTCTGACATTCTCCGAAGTCGTGCGCAGGTTCCGTATCATTTCGTCGATGTCTTCTTCGTTGGTGTCGACCACTCTCTGCATGCTGGCCACGAGCGCCCGGGCCTCGACTATGGTCCGTTCCAGCTCGGCTAGACTCTTGGTGAGCGGTTCCCGTATCGCGTCAATCGTGTTGTTCGCGTTCGTGATTGTCCTGTCGATGTTGTCGGGGACCGGCTGGAAGGAGAGAACGACCTCGTCGGCGTGTTTCGTCAACAGAGAAACCTGGTCGGTTATTTGTGCGACCTTCGGAGACTCGCGACTCAGAAGAGCGTTGATTTCCGCCAGGATTTGTTCGATCTGCTTCTGGTTTCGTTCGCCGGTGATCGTGTTCAGATTGGCTAGAAGAGTCTCCGCTTCGCCGATCAGACCAGGGATTTCTTTGCCCAGTTCGTTAATCAGGGTATTCGCCGATTCGGCGACAGTAGCGAGTCGCAACGTGACTTCTTCCAAGCTCACCGCCTCTTCCGAGGGGACCGTCTCCCCTGCCCGGAGCCTTCGAGCTTCATTACTTCCAGTGGTGATAGACAGCGCTGGGCCGCTCATCATGCTCACAGTCCCGACACGTGCTGTTGATTTCTGATTCACCGGAGTCCCGGACTTGACCTCGAATAGGATCTCGATTTGGGTCGGATCCGCGGGCGAGGGCGCGACCGTGGTCACCTGGCCGACTTTGATTCCTCCAAAAAGGACGAGCGCCCCGGGCGCCAACCCTCCTGCGTAGCGCAAGTACGTCTTGTAAGGCACTTGCCCCCGCACTGTTTGCGTGGTGTGGACGAAATACGCAGCCGAGCCAAGAACCAAGAGGCTCACCAGTACGAAAACTCCGACTTTTGCCTCAGTACTCATCTTTGACTCCGCGTAAGTAATCGATCAGTCCTTCCGGGATTCCTCCCGATACCTCGTCGGGCTGCCGATCGAGGAACCGGCGGATCCAAGGATTGCTGTTCCTCTGGAATTGCTCCTTTGTGTCAACCGCAATCAGGAGGCCGGCGCGGAGCATGGCCATGCGGTCAGCGATTCTGAAAGCGCTCTCCAGTTCGTGGGTAACAACCAGGATCGTCACCCGGAAGGCAGTCTTCAGGAACAGAATGAGCTCATCCAGCCCGGCCGAGACAATAGGGTCCAAACCTGCCGACGGCTCATCCAGAACGAGGATGTCGGGATCGAGCGCCCAGGCTCGGGCCACGGCTACGCGTTTCCTCATCCCTCCGGAAAGCTCCGGAGGGTACAGCCGAGCCGCGTTTGCCAAGCCGACCGCCTGCAGCTTCATCCAGACAATCAGTTTTATCGTCGAGTCGGCGAGGCGAGTCAGCTCGCGCAGCGGGAGAGCAACATTGTCCGCAACCGAGAGTGAATTGAAGAGCGCTCCCGCCTGAAAGGCAACGCCGATACGCCGGCGAACGGCAGCCAACTCCGACTTCGAACAGGAGGTGATGTCGACACCATTGATCCTGATAGTGCCGGTTTCCGGTTTGGCCAGTCCCAGCACCTGTTTCAGGAGCGTGGTTTTTCCCGATCCGCTTCCTCCCAGCAACACAAGGATTTCGCCCGGGTGGACGTCTAGGTTTACCCCGTCCAACACACGCCTCGGCCCGTACGACGACGAGACACCGCGTACGGAGATAACAGGGTCATGCCGGTGCTGACCATTTAAATGCGTCATTCGACAGCACTCCATCCCATCAGGTAAAAAACAGCTGTGGCGACCAGGTCCGCCACGATTACGAGGAAAGTGGATTTCACCACCGCGGTCGTCGTCGAACGCCCGACCCCTTCCGGCCCGCCGCTGACCCGCAGGCCTTCCAGGCAACCGACGTGAACGATGATGGTCGCGAAGACCACGCTCTTGACGAGCGCAAGGGCGATGTCGCGCAGGAGGATCGATTCAGCCACCGCCTGGAAGTAGACCCGCAGAGTCATGTCAATGCTGAACGTCAGGAACAGGTAGCCGGCAAAGACTCCGCACAGGGTGCTCAGCACCGTAAGGCAGGGCACCGTGATCAACGCGGCCATGTACTTCGGCGCAAGCGTATATTCCACCGGCTCGAGACCCATCACACGCAGAGCATCGACTTCCTCCGTCACGACCATAGTTCCGACCTCGGCGGATATCGCGGAGGCGGACCGCCCGCTCACCGCAACTGCAGTAATCAGTGGGCCGAGCTCACGCGTGAAGCCGACGGCGACGAGATCCACAACGTACTCGAGTGCGCCAAACCTCCGCAGCTCCGAGGCGCTCTGGAGAGCGAGGATGAAGCCGGTACAGAGCGACATGATGCCTGACATGGGCAGGGCGCTCGCCCCGATGGCGCACATCTGCTGCACTGTGGTTCGCCAGCGCCTTCTCTTCCCGACGATCGGCATGACGCGCGGCAGCCTTCGAAACACAGCCCAGAACTGTATAGTTAGAGCGCCGGCGTCCTCTGCCCAGCTGATCGTCGATCGCCCGACGTGCTCCAAAAACCTCATTGGAGCTCCACCTCCGATCCTGACCTACGAAAAACCTCGCTGAGCTCCATGACCTCCGCGAGCACACGGGCCTGACCTTTGACTCCGGTCAGCCGCAGCATGACCGAACGTTCCCGGGCGCTTTTCAGGGCTTCCACGACCGTGGCGATACCCGAAATGTCGAGGTACGAAACTCCGGACAGGTCGATGACCAAGACCATGGTTTCCCCGCGACGAAGCAGCTCGAACAGTGCAGACCGGACGTATGGGGATGAATCGACCGTCACGCGCCCGGCAACAACCACATCCGCCTGAGAACCGTTGCGCGATATACGCACCGTCGCCTCACCTGCATCGATCGCAGTGCCATCCTCGCGGTATTTCTTCGTCGTCCAGCGCCAAAATAGAGACATCTTCAATTCATCCTTGGAGCTGCGCCCATGGCAGAGCAGCGTCCCCAGTAACCCTGACAAAACATCGAACTCCTTTTGGGGCCGTGATCCGAATAGGTCTGTGTCCTTCACGCGCGCCATACCCTCTGGTCACCCCGTCGCCGTATTCAGCGTGAGCTTCAGATTCGTTGAAAGCGGGTAATGATCGGAGGCCTTGGTGTCTCGGTGAACCTTCGTACCGGAACAGGTGACCGGCCCCCGCGTGAAAACCCAATCCAGCGTCTTCCCGTTTGGCTTGGTGGCGGGGCAGTTGAAACCCTCGCAGGCATCCTGGAATCCCGCACCAACCAGGTAACCGGCCAGCGGCGAGGGGTCGAATCGAGTATTCAGATCACCAGCGACCACAACCGGAGTGTCGGGTGGATAGCGAAGGCTGTCGTCGACGACCTCGCTCAGTTGCCAGAGGCGCAGATTGTCTTCTTCCTGGCTTTCCAGGTGAAGATCGTAGACAACCAGCCGATTGCAGCCGAAAGCGAGTTCGACGACCAGAGCCATTCTTCCGCCCCTGCGCGGCTGAAACCAAGGCCACGGTGGCAGATACCAACGCGGACGCCAGATGTTTGATTGCCGGCTGAAGCGCAGGATGCGCGGCCCCGTCATTTCCCAGCGAGCCAGGACGGCCTGCCCCGTGAAGGCCGGATCAGAATCAAACCCCTGGCTCAGCTCTTCGAATTCAACGCCGAACACGTAGTTGAACTGGAGATCCGAGGCCAGGACATCGGCAATGTGCTTTCTCTCGGTGCGCACTGCCCTGTAGTCAACTTCCTGCAACACGCAAATATCGGGCTGCTGACTGCGCATGAATTCCTTCACCTTGCCGAGCCTCTGCCCGCGCTCGATGTTCCAGTTCAGGACTTTGATTTCTGTTGGCGGATTCGTGTCGTCCATTCGACTGGCATACCGCCCTTCCAGAATCCGATCGATCATCACGACCTCACGCCACGGCGGGCACTTCGGTTCTTTCCCCCCTGGAGGGGAAGCACGAACGTGTCAGCCGGGGAAAGACAAACGACCGGGCAAACTGGAGATCCGCGGGATCGTCGATCTCGGCCCAGGGCAGCCCTCTCGTCCGAACAAATCCGACGTGCAGACCCCGATCGACCAGGCGCTGGACCGCCGCGTTGAAGAACTGATCCACCTGTCCCTCTCCCAACATTCTGCCGATCTCGTGAAATAGCAGCGGCGTGACCTGCCGCGAGAAGGCCGTTATTCCGATGTATGTGGCACTGTATTCAGCCCGCGAAATCGACTTGCTCATTTGGACCACGCTCTGGTTCCGAATAACGACTTTCATCGTCTCGTCACGCCACTGAGGGTCAACAATCATCGATACCGGGGCTTTTCCTGAGACGGCAGGCAGGAGAACAGCCGGATGGCACAAGACATCGGCGTTTAGACACAGGAAGCTGTCCAGCCCAATCCAGTCACCCGCCAGCCAAAGCGAGTAGATGTTGTTGGTAGTCGCAAAAAGAGGATTGTGGATGAAGCGGAAGGAATCGAAGCAGTTGCTGAAGGTCCGGGCGAGATGATCAACGATCTGATATCCGTTATGCCCGATCACAATGCCAATCTCGGAAACCCCGGCCGCCAACAGACCCTCGATTTGGCAATCGAGAATCGTCCGACCGCCGAAATCCAGAAGACATTTAGGCATGCCATGGGTTACCGTTTCGATTCGAGTCCCTCGGCCGGCGGCAAGAATTACGGCTTTCATTTCTCAACCTCCGCAGGCACCGCGTGTCGTGCGACGAGGCGCCGGTTTGCCCGTCGCTTACTCGTTAGAAATAACCTTCGATTGAGGTACACAGTGACTATCCACGCGACGTTTGCCCCAAAGGCCGCGATGAACAGGACAACCGGCAGCAGGTTCAGCACAGCGAACAGCAAGAGGTAATGAACGAGTACACCTTTCTTCGTCAGGAACTGGAGCTGTCGCACCAATCTGGAGATGAGATTGGCGCGGTCTCGTTCAAGGGCCGCAAGGTACAGGCGCGAGTATTCATTAGGTCGATCCGGAGGGGCGGCCAGCTTGCGCTGAATGCTGATCACGATGAACGAGAGCACGAGGCCAATTAACACGGTCAAACCGAGGACCAGGTACAGCATCCCGCCCTGGCTATATCCTCCCACCGTCATCCCGGCGAAAACGAGCAGGTAGGTAGCGTAATCGACCATCGTCTCCAGCCAGCATCCAAACGGCGACTCCTGGAATTTCAATCGCGCCAACATGCCGTCTATCTCGTCGAACAGTCCCGAGATGAAGAACAGCGCCGCCCCAGCGACACCCCACACCCATGAGCCATGGGCAAAGCAAAGGCCGGACAGAACGGCAACAACCAGTCCAACGAACGTGACGAGGTTAGGCGTCACGCGGGTGTGAGACAGCCAGCGCACGGCCGGTCTACAGAGCATTCGGTTGAAACGAGAATAAACGCCGTCGGTCACTTTGCCCGATTGACGCACCAATTCGGCTTCTACCTCTCCAATGCTGGCGGGCGGACGCACTGAGATCCCGACCTGTCCCTTCACGACCCCTCGAAACCGTGGTCTCGCCCCGGACAACTGCTCGTGTTTCAGGAGCACGCAAGGCCCTTCGAACGGACTTGGCTCCTGCCCGGCGTCATCGGCTGCGCAGAAGCGAAATGAGGCGCCCGGGGAGTGCCTTGCGCTCTCAAGCAAATCCGCCAAAGCCCGCTTGTGGACCAGGTAATCAGGCGGCATCCAGAGAAAGCGGTCGTCCAGGCAATGCTCGATCGCGCGCCAGTCTTCGGCTTCGTTTGGATCAAACACGCGCCCGATATCGACCGTCTCAATACAGGTGGCGTCGATTGGCCCCGGTTTGAGTCGCGGAACGAGCCAGTCGTGCGACCATCCCGGCGGCATCACCACCAGTACCCTGCTCCCGCCGCTCCGCAGCGCAGTCGCAATAACCCGGGCGAGCACGGGAACGCCGCAAACCGAGGCATCTAGCCTGTGGATCTCTCGTGCGCAAGGCAGTCCAATCACAACCTGCATATCAACGCTCCTCCACGCAAATCGAGACTTCGCTCACGACTGGGCTCACCCGCGGTTGATCGGTGTTCGACGTCGCGGCCCAGACGATCCCCACGCCGCACCAGATCAGGTCCCGGACGCGACGAGCGAGGGCGAGTATCAAACCCGCGGCGGCTGGGAATCCGAGCAACGCGAACGAAGCAGCCGCGCCACCTTCGTCCGCCCCGATCCGGCCGGGGATCCAGGCCCCAAGAACTTTCACCATCCGCCCTGCTGCCTCGACAGTGAGGACTTCGAGCACCGAGGGCTGCATCCCGACCCCCCACAGAACACTCCCGACTTCCGCGAGCGTCACGAGCTGGGCGATGGAATCAAGCGCCAGAATGCCTCTGGCGGCTCGCGGCTGCCGGTCTCGAAACGACCTGATGCGAAGCTCCGCCGATTCCGCTGATCGCAGCCAATTGGGCGCTCGGCTGCCGAACAGGCGGACGACCGGTGACAACAGCGAGCGCCGCCCAATGAGCAGGACGAGCGCGACGCCAAACACCCCGGCTGCGGCACAGACCGCCGTGTCATTCGAAATCAGGAAGGCTGCGGCACAGGTGCCGACCAAGCCCAGGATTGCGGACGTGGACCAGTAGGTGCCGGTCTCGAAAAAGGTCGCCGAGGCGGCCGCACCCATTCCGACGTGGTTTCGAAGCAGAACGAGCTTGGCGGGTTCGCTGACCACCGGTCCTACTGCCGCCAGGTAGCCGGCAGCTTGAGAAGCCAGTCGGACGGCCAGAAGGCGAGACTGCGGCAGATCAATCCCTTCCGCCTGTAAACCTATCTTCCAAGCGCGCGTTTGGAGCAAAAGCCGGACCAGGCCGGACAGGAGGACGATCGGTAATACCAGGCGCAGATTCGCGACTTGCGCCGCTATATCTCGCATCCCGATCCGATAGGCGATGATTCCAAGGGCGATCGCGGCGGCAATGGCGATCAGGATCCTTACCTTTTTCACTGGCTCAACTCCTCGGCACCAGCCGGTCCCGCCGCGTGCGCGTCCCGAACGTGGGTCACGTAGTCGAAGTACTCAATCGCCAACTCGGTCGGGCCGAAGACCCGGGCCTTCGCCTTCGACTCATTCATGACCGGCAACCAGAACTGACCGGTGCGGGCGTAGCGATGGACCACGTTGACGCTCCGGATCCAGAACGACGGGTTCTTGGCGGGCCGGCCCTCGATCCGCGAGATCGCGAGATCCTCGGCGTCGATCCAGACACGACCGCAAATCAGGAACTTGTTTTCAGTCTTCGGACTGATTCCCAGGACATAGACCGCACGTCCGTCCAGGATCTCGTGACTGACAAGACGAAAGTCGTAGTTCACAGGAATGATGCGTGTTTGTTCGTGGTCCCCTTTTCGGCTCGCTTCTCGCTCGGCGTCGAGCATCTTCCGGATGATCCGGTTGCGGACGAATCCGGATCCCTTTTCCGCAGTCACTTCAAACGTTTTGCCGCCGGCACTGTCGCAAACCACCCGTACCGTCATCTCGGCGCGCTTGTTGAACCGCTTGTTTTCGAACCGGTACGTCCGCATCCCGGTATATCCGGAGAGCGAGGCGAGACGCTCGTTATCCCGGGCGACCATGCGCTCGACGATCTCGGGAGCCGTCAAAGGAGGAGGCGGCGCAACTGATTGCATCATGACCAACAAGATCAAGCTGTTAACGACCATGTCAGAACTCCAGAACGAACTTCCCGCGCAGAATTCGATCCACGCTGTTCAGAAAAGCGCCGTACCGATAGCTGGCCTCGTTGAATTGCAGGTCGCGCGGGTTGTAATGGTTGAAAAGATTGAATATTCGGACTCCGATGTGGGCCTTGTACTTGCGGCCTCGAAACGGCAGGGTGATCTCTTTCGTCGCCTGCAGGTCGGTTGAGGAAAACCGCGGGAAGCGGCCGGCCTGGTTTCGGGCACCAACGAAATCCCGTGCGTCGTTCACAACCGAATACGGGAACCCGGTATGAACGTCCAAGACCGGCGCGAGCGTGATCTTCCAGGGCACTTCGAACTGGGCCCAGAACAGGAATCGATTCGGCGCATCAAACGGGAGGCGACCACGTTCGTTGGGGCGGATGACGGCGTTGGGCGTATTACCGTAGAACTGATTGAAGTCATTCAAGTCGCCAATCGCGCTGGAGCGAACGTAGGACCCGTTGAGCACGTGCCGACGCAATTGATAGCGGGCCGTAACCTGGAACTCCCGGTACCGGCTTCTGCCGGAATTGGAAAGCAGCAGCACCGGCGGATCGCCCTCGGAACGCGGGTCCAGGAAGAAATCGCGAGTCGTGATGCGCTGGCTGTATCCCGCCCGCAGCAGAAGTTCCGGCCGCACCTGTTGCTGGACTTCGACGTTCCAGGCAGTGCTGCGCGGATTCTCGAGCGGCCCCGCCAGCCTGTTCTCGTATGGCATGACGCCGAGCGGCGACGCATCGGGGGCGTATCTCGTGACAGTCCGCGCCGGCAGGAGCGTGAACGTCGGAATGTTCAGATTGATCCGGTCATAGAAATAGCCGACCCCGCCCCTGATCACCGTTTGGTGTCCGCCGAATGGGACAACAGCAAACCCGAGCCGGGGCGCTAGATGGCCTTCATCGCTGACCGAGTCGCGATCGACTCGCAAACCGGCATCGAATGTCACCCTGGGATGGGGAGTCCATTTGTCGCGGAGGAACCCGGTGGACTCGCACTCGTGAATGGACGTCGCGACGCCCGGTGCAAAGTCGACCCGTTCAGCCAAATCCCCGGAGGCGCGCAGGACTTCAACGGGGCTGAAGGTCTGTTCCCCGTCGAACGAATTACGGACGATGTCCACGCCGAGCTTCAGTTGGTGCGTCCCCCACCCGTGCAGTGTTCGTGGCGACAGCACCTCCTGCCACTCGATCCGGCCCGTCGCGCGGTTCTGCCGGTTGAAGAATCCGCCTGTCGTCGTCTCAACGCCGAGTCGGTAGAGCTCGTCGCTATGCGGCATGAGGTCCGCATCGAATTTCTTGAAGCTGATCTGCGACGCCAGTAACGCTCCCGATTCCGCGATGAAATTGTGCGAAAAAGCCACGAAAAAACCGCGCTGGTGCAGATCGGGGGTAGCGGGCTGGGGAGTGAACGTATTTAATCCCAGGTAGTTCAGCTTCTGAGGGTAGACCGCTAGTGTCACTGAAGCGTTTTGCCGTGGTGTCAGGCCGAGATCGAGTTGTGTATACGAGTCAAAACTCTCGACCACGGTGTCCCGCTCCAGCGGAGGCAGCGTCTCCACGGGCGTTCGCACGAACCGGTACTCAAAAGACTGCGTGAGCCCGACGCGCCCAAGAACAAGCGGGCCGGTAAAAGTGAGCCTGGGGGTCGCGGATTCAATTCCGACGATCGAACCGTCGCGCTTTCGCGCACGGGGCATGAAGTTCTGCAGCCGAAACCGGAACTTGTCCAAATCCGACACCCGGGTGTTAATGACCGCTACCGCGCCCGTCATCTTCCCGTACTCCGGATCGTACGGGTTGGCAATAACCTGCGCGTTCGAAACCACATCGATCGGCAGGTTGATCCCCGAACTGCCTGTAACCGGGTCGGTCACGTTGGCGCTGTTCAGGAGCATCCCGCCCTGCGACGTCCGAGCGCCTTTCATGTTGATCAGACCATCCGGGCCGCGGACTACGCCAGGCACGAGCGGCAGAACGTTCTCAACGCGCTCGTTCATCTTGGGAGCATTTTCGAGTGTCGCTTCCTGCAAGACAGCCTTAGAAGAAGTCTCGGACCGGTCCACTGCTTCGCTCTGGGCCGACACCGTGACCTCCTCCTTTAAAACGGCCAGTCTCAACTCGATCTCGACCTCGGCAACGGCGCCAAGCTCGGTCTTGACGACGAGGGGATCGGCTTGCATGCCGGGAAAACCGACAGTGATTCGATAGCGGCAGGCGGGAAGATTGGTGGCCCAGAAATGGCCCGTTTCATCCGTAATGAGCTCGATCTGAGAGGCAGAAAACTCGGTGCATTGAAGATACACGGCGACGCCCGGCAAGAAAGTGCGCGCCTGCCCGCTTTCTCTAACGAACACGCCGCCGCGAATCGCGGTAGTGGAGCCCGCCGGCGTCTGCCCGAGTCCCAGGAGCGTGGAGAAAAGGACGACAAGAAGGTACGCCAGGGCGGCGGACAACCGTATGGTGGATCTAAAAGAGAGTTTCCGTCTTATCAACGTCCGGATCTGCTCGTGATACATAACCAGCTCCCGGGCCTTGTCTGCGTGCCTTCGGTCAAACACGCCGGTTCTTCCGCAAACGGTGTGCCACACGGCTGAATCTTGGCCGCGCGTTCTACTAGACCCTTCCCGGCCCGCGCCCTTCGCCGGTTTGAGCGATATCCAGCGTCATCACTTCTCCCATGGCTTTTAAAAAGTGCCGAACGGCGAATGCCGATCCTTCGGCAAATGCCGATGGCGTTGCTTGACGTTCGCAGTGATCGGACGCGACGGAAGGTTCCTTAAGATCGAGCCGAACAAGGTCCCTAACCGTGAACGTCCGGCAGGCGACCCACGCCGTCACGCAAGTACCCCAACCGTTGTCGAGAGGAAGTGGGATCAAAGCCGGAGATTGCCGCATCGTCCCCAACAACTGGACAACCGATTGCATGTCTCAAAGAGTGCGCGGAGGAGCTGGACGCGCATTAATTAGGAGATTCTGATGGACAATCGAAATGCGGATTCATCTATAAAGGACAGCTTGCGGCAACAAGTGGCGAATGCGGTCGGGCCGGACACGCAACGGTTGCTCGTGTACTTCAGCCTGTGCGAGAACGCTTTCGTAGAAGGCGCGCTGCCCACCAAGGTCAAACACCTGATTGCTCTGGCGCTTGCCGTCGGCCAACGGAGCTCTGAGGGGATCACGCATCATGCTAGTGAGGCTCTGCGGGCAGGGGCCACCCGGGATCAAGTTAGAGAAGCAGTCACAGTGGCCGTGCTCGTCGGCGGCACTCCATCACTGCTGGCTGGGGCGGAAGCGCTGACTGCGGTCGCGCGACTTGAAGCACAGAACGCTGGTTCGGCCGGCGATCCGCTTCCTACCGGTATTCGCGGTTGATGTTCAGTTTCTTTATCCTGGACTGAAGGGTCGTTCGTTTGAGCCCGAGGCGAGCGGCAGCTCCGCGGGGGCCACCCACTATTCCATGGGTCTCCTTCAACGCACGGATAATGCGATCGCGTTCGGCGGAATCAGCGGATGGCAGGGCCACTGCTTGGCCTTCCGGCTCCCCCTGAATCTCGGCCAAGGGAACCTGGAGGGCTTGCGCCGTGCTGAGGATGACGGATCGCTCAATGAGGTTCTGGAGTTCTCGGATGTTTCCGGGCCAGTTGTATTGCCTGAGACACTCGATCACTCCCGATGGAATGACCTCTATGCTCCGGCCCAGGCGTTTCGCGAACCTCTGCACAAAATGACGGACCAGGAGCGGGATGTCCTCGCGGCGTTCCCTTAACGGCGGGACACGAATCGGGAAAACGCTCAACCTGTAATAGAGATCGCTTCGGAACTGATTCTCCTGGACCATCTTCTTCAAATCACGGTTGGTCGCGGCTACGATTCTGACATCTACCCGGATCGTCCGGTTGCTGCCGAGCCTCTCGAACTCCTGCTCCTGGATGGCTCTCAAAAGTTTGGATTGCAGTTCCAGGGGAATTTCCCCGACTTCGTCCAGGAACAGCGTCCCCCTGTGCGCCAGCTCAAACCGACCGATCTTCGAATTCGTAGCCCCGGTGAAAGCGCCTCTCTCGTGCCCGAACAATTCGCTTTCGAGTAGAGCCCCAGGAATCGCGGCGCAACTCAGTTTCACGAAGGTCTGCTGTTTGCGCCCGCTCAGGTCGTGCAGGGCCCGAGCTACCAGTTCTTTCCCTGTTCCGGTCTCCCCCAGAATCAGCACCGTGGCATCAGTCGGCGCCACGATCTGTATGGCGTTAATGACCGCCTGCAGCGCCGGACTCTGTCCCACCATATCAGTCAGGTTCTTGTCCAGCCGGATTTCCTCTTCGAGGTACAGCTTCTCCGTCGCTAGCCTTTCCTTGAGCTGGGTAACTTCTTTATAAACCAGCGAGTTCTCGATTGCGACGGCAATCTGCCCGGCAACCTGGGACAGAAACTGCACATCCTCATTGGAAAAGGCATCAGGCTGGTTCCCAGTCAAGTTCAATGTTCCGATCACTGCGTTTGGGGTGATCAGGGGCAGAACGCATAGGCTCTTGACTCCGCGATCGGCGACAATCTTGGCGATCTCGGGACGGAGGCCCGCCAACTCGACTGAGTCGAACACCAGGGCCTGACGTCCGGAAATCACCCGCTCCACGGGCGGTCCAAGGGGGCCGCGGCGCGGCAATTCCGGCTCTGTCTCTCCTTCCGGAACCTGGAGTGAATACAGCTCCATCTCATTGGCCTGCTGATCCCATAGTGCGATGCTCGCGCTGGAATGCGGAATGATTTTTTGCAGCTGGTTCGAAATGGCTGCAAACAGCTCGTCAGGCGAGAGTTTGGAGATGAGAGCATTCGTGATCCCATTGAGAACCCGCAGCCTGTCGCGCTCGAGCGCCAGCTCTTTGCGGGTCAGATACACGTTCATTGTGACCGCGAGTTCAGCAGCGACCCGCTGTAAGAATGCCAGCTCGGATTCGACAGGTTCGTATTCGATGCGCCGGGAGATTGCTAGAGCCCCGACCTTTCGGTCACCGGCGAGGAGCGGCAGCGCAATGAGAGATCGGAGGCCGGAGGAGACCAAGCGATCCGTGAATGCCGGCCACCGAGTTTCTGCTTCAGTACGAGGGATGATCACTGTCTCCTGCTTGTCCCAGACCCAACCAATCGGTGTTTCGTTGATGGCGAACTTGGGAAAGTCAGTATCACGACGTTGCCCGTCGTCCATGACTTGCGCGCGCAGTGATTCCGGATTCCCCTCGTTCAGCAGCAGTACCAGGTGGTCGAATTCAACCACCGTTCGCAGGATGCGAAAAAGTCTCGCCAGTACCTCGTCCGGGTCCTCGCATTCAGCTAGTGATCTGCCCAAGTCCACAAGCGCCCGATACAGGTGTATAGGTTCAAGGTTCATCTTCAGAATCCCGAGACAGTTGCATCATACCACTTGCTCGCCTGGCGCACCGGCGCTGAGAGACACGCAGAATGGCAACACCTCCGTAGCGGACCCCGGCCAGTCGCTTGCAGCTGGTCGGCCGGGCTTGCGAGATTCGGCCCTCAAACGCTATCAGGCAGAGTCAATGCATTCACCTTCCGTTCGGTGGCGGGGCTGCGAAGCGCTGTGTCAAGGCCGACGCGATTCTAGTGCTGCAACACCACGGGATACGCATTGAGTAGTACAATTAACGACAGCACCCAGCCCGCCGAATCAAGCCGTTCATGGTACAGGGCGTAAGCGACGAGCAAAAGCGACGCCAGGAAGGCCAACCCGTGAATGCCTGCGGCCCTGAAGTTTGCCTGCAATTTAGCTTTCGCATCCCGGCCAGCCGGGGTGAAAGAGGCCGGTTCAAAGCTGGGAACGCTGGTCACGGAGTTGGCCACCCCGGCAAGCGCACCTCGCGCGATGCCTCCGTAAGCGTCCAGCGCGATGGTGTAGCAGGATTTCCGCCAATCCGTAAGGGAGCACCTGTGGGCCTGAAGGTCCTGGTCGACAATATCCAGCAGAACCAGAACAGCCAGGCGCACGGACAGGGCTACCTGGGACAGCTGAAGAGCCTGTCGCCGGAGCTGGTCGAGGATGTCGATATTCTGGATGGACCGTTCAGCGCCGAGTACGGCGACTTCTCCGGCTTGGGCGTCGTGCACATCCGCCAGAAGGAGAAGCTTTCCGACCAGCTGACTCTCAGGCTGCAGGGCGGGCGTTTCGGTTTCCGGCGGGCCTTTGCCGCCTTCAGCCCTCATTTGGACAATGCCGACTCGTTTCTGGCCTGGGAGAGCGCGATGACCGACGGGCCTTTCTCGAGGCCTCTCGACTACACGCGGCACAACCTGACCGGCAATTACACCCGGCGTCTCAGCGAGGAGCAGGTCCTGGGACTGCGCCTGAATGCCGGGACGAATACCTTCAATTCCTCAGGGCAAATCCCGCTCGATGAGGTGGCGGCGGGGCGACTCGACCGCTTCGGCCTGCTCGACGCCCAGAACGGAGGACGCTCACGCAGCGCGACGATCGGGCTTTACTACCGCAATGCTTATCCCGACGGGGCGTCGTTTAAGGTCGACGGGTTCGTCTCCCGTTCCCTGCTCGATCTCTTTTCGAACTCACCTTTTTCTTGAACGACCGCCAGCGCGGAGACGGGTTCCAGCAGCACGACTCGCGTTTTCAGGAAGGCGCCAATACCCAGTACCTCAAGCCGTTCCGACTCTGGGGACGCCAATCCGTACTCACCGTCGGCGCAAATCTCCACGACAACCAGATCAACTTAGGGCTTTATCCGAGTGTCGAGCGAGTGCCTCGAGGAGTCACCACCCGGGCAAACGTCCGTGTGACCAATCTCGCCGGGTACGCGCACCAGGCCATTGAGGCATCGCGCTCGGTCCAACTCGGTTTGGGGCTTCGTTACGATTACTTCCGGTTCGACGTTCGCGACCGTCTACTCCCTGCCGGGACAGGGACGGTGCCGGCAGGTCGTCTGCAGCCGAAGGCCAATCTTGTCTGGAGGCCGTAAGTCACGGTGCCGGTCAAGCTTTACTTGAACTACGGTCGAGGAATCTCGAGCCAGGATGCCCGCGGCGTCATCCAGAGGCCCCAAGGTCCGAAGCTCTCAACGACGGACTTCTATGAGACCGGAACCGCCTGGTCCTTCCGCGATCGCATGTCCTTCAGCGTGGACGTCTTTCTCATCGACCGCTCCAACGAGCAGGTTTACGTTGCGGATGACGGCAGCATCGAGTTCCGGGGAGCGACGCGCACCTACGGCTACCAGGGAAAGTTCTCGGCTCAAATCGTTTCCGCTCTCTCGATGAACGGGGGCTTCACCCAGGTCACAAATTCGTTCTATCGCGCTTCGTTTCCTCGGCTTTACGTCGACAGCGCGCCGCATACCGTCGGAAACGTCGGTCTCACTTTCCACTCCTGGAAGGGGATCCTGGCATCCCTGCGGTATCGTCACGCAGGCAATTACCGGGTCGACGGGCGGGAGGCTGGCCTGAAAGCGTTCGGCATTGATGTGATCGACCTGGGGTTCAGCAAGCGACTCAGGAGTGACCTGGATGTCAACCTGTCAATCGACAACCTGACCAATAAGCGGTACTACGAGACCCAGAACTACTTTCAATCCAGACTGACCCCTGACGCGGAACCAGCGGCCAGGCTGCACGTGACTCCCGGTTACCCTTCGTCCGTTGTCCTCGGACTCACGTACCGGCTGGGGAGGTAAGTGAGGCGTGTCTTGTCCGATTAATCGATTTCGGCGTCAGCATTGAACTGCTCCGAGCCCAGTGAGTAGGAGGCAGCCCGGCACCTCAATCTTTCCGCTGCGGCTTGGCCTTCAGGCATCAGGTTTGTCAAGGTTATCGCGGTCGCGTACGGAACTTTCACCAGCTTGTAGGACAGATATCATCTCGTTAAATTTCCTGGAGGTTACACCCTTTACACCCTACTCTTCTCTCTTCTTCTCTAAATAATAGAAAAATATAGAGAGAAGGAAGAGAGAGAAGGGTGTATTTTGGGTGTATTCTGGGTTGATTTGTAACCTGCTGTGTTTATTGGTGTTATGGCGCTAGTGCCGCTCCAATCCAGACCTGGAGCGGGTTTGCGGAGATGGCGTTTGGGTGTATTTGATTTTGGGTTTTCGCTGGGTTACACCCACACTTAAATCCGCGTCCTCATGGGATTTTTCCGTCAGGGTGTAAAGGGTGTCTTTCAGAAAATTACAGGGCGCGCGCAAGTGAGTTATCGAAGGCTTGCATGCTGCCTTCTTTGAGGGCTGAAAGCCGGACCCTGCCTGCATTTGAGCCTGTTAGTGAGGTCCCAATGCCGAATTCCGCGTCATTGCGCGTCACTGTGAACATTGTTTCGTTTTTTGGACGGATGTGTAATTTCGTGGATGAAAGAACAGTGGCTCAAGGACCCGCTGGCAGGGTACGAGGAAAACGCCAGGCATCTGTTCAGCTACCCGGACAGCACCATGCACGAGTATGGGCTGGATCTCCGCCGGTTTTTGAAGTGGCTCGAGGATCGGCAGGTCGAAGGCGCTCAGGATGGAAAGACGGTCGTCCTGCTCAGCTGCAACAGGGAACGGATCGAGGATTACATCGCCTGTCTCTCCAGTGAAGGCCTCAAGGCGACGACCATAAATCGGAAAATCTTTTCTCTGAATTCTTTCTTTGTATGGGCTGTGCACCAGCAGCTCATGCCGGCTTCGCCGCTGGTTGGTGTCCGCAAGCTGAAGATCGCCAGGCGCATTCCGAAGTTCCTCACGTTCGAAGACATCGAAAAGCTCCTCACTTACACCGGGTCGATCAAGCAGACGTCGACGATTCGCGGCAAGCAGATTCACGCGATGATGTCGATCCTGTATTACCTGGGGATCCGCCGCGAGGAGCTGGTCAACATGGAATACAGCCACATCGAGAAGATCAGCGATTCCGAGATCTATCTCCATGTCTTCGGCAAAGGGGACAAGCAGAGGATGATTCCGTTTCCGCCGCCGGCGTTTGAGGCCTACCAGGCCTATAACCGCTTCCGGCCGGAGTGCGCGACCCCCAAAATCTTCATCAATCTGAAGACCCGGCAGCCGATGTCGAAGTTTGCCGTGAACTCAGTTTGCGACCGTTTACACAAAAGATTGAAACTGTCCAAAAAACTGAGCCCGCACGTGGTCCGGCACAGCTTCGCAACTCACCTTCATTTGAAGGGTCAGCCGATCGAACATATCAACGCGCTCCTGGGGCACTCCTCCATGAACACAACGCTGATTTACGTGTCCATAGACGCCGGCAAGCTGCGCGGCTCGGTCGAGCATCTCTATAAAAAAGAATAGCTTAGAGAAGAGAGACTGGGAGATGAGTCGCTTGTCTATCAGGTGCGCATATGAGCCAGGAATCGTCGGGGCTGGAGAGTCGAGAGCTCTATTTGACGGTTTCGAAATCGGGCGGGGAGGGTGGATTTTGAGGGTCGGAAATTGGTTATCAAATGTCCATTTTGTGGAGTCGATTTTTAACGCCGAACC
>JBHGBF010000040.1:0-29237 GCA_041946865.1 Acidobacteriota bacterium
AAGATCGATTCGTACTGAAGGCACGCACCCGACGCGCTTCCCGTCCGCTGACGGTCCGCTGGCAGGCGCTGCGCGTGCGGCTCTGTGGCGCCTTCGGAGCCTCGCCGTACGAAGGCCATTTGCCGGTTCCCAAGAGAAGACGTTTAAGAATTGAGAGCAACCATGCCCCATGATCATTCACGGCTGCCCCAGCCGTCTGCGATAAATTTCGATCAGACTCCGTTCGTCGCCATATGGGAGACAACACGCGCCTGCGACCTGGCTTGCCGCCATTGCCGCGCGGAAGCGATCCCCGATCGCTCCCCTGACGAGCTTTCCACCGATCAGGGTTTCGCCCTGCTGAGCGAGCTGGCCGAGATGGGGACGCCGATCTGCGTTCTTTCCGGCGGCGACCCAGCCAAGAGGCCGGACCTTTGTGCCCTGGTCGAACACGGAGCGCGTACCGGCATGCGGATGGCGACCATTCCAGCCGCTACTCCTCTACTGACACGCCAGTTGATACGAGACCTGAAGGACGCCGGTCTGGCGCAGATGGCGCTCAGCTTGGATGGACAGAACAGCCTGATTCACGACAGTTTCCGCGGGGTGCCGGGCGCCTTCGACCTGACCCTCCAGGCGGCGCGCTGGGCTCATGAAGAGGGGATGCCCCTGCAGATCAACACGACTTTCAGCGAGCACAACCGGGAGTTTTTCGATGAGATGGCCAGCCTGGTCCAGGAGTTGGGGGTCGTTTTCTGGGAGGTGTTCTTCCTGGTTCCCATGGGACGCGGCCGGGAGTTGGGCCAGATGGACGCCGGCCAGTTCGAAGACCTGTTCGGCAGGCTGGCCGACGTTGCCCACAGTGTGGATTTCATCGTGAAGATCACCGAAGCACCTCACTACCGCCGGTATCTCATGCAGAAACGCCGGAGCGAGGGAGGCGATCGGACAGCCGCAAGGGGACACGGCCAGCTTCCCGCCCACATGCGCCGCGATTTCGGTCCCGGCGGGACGATCGGCGTGGCGCCCAAAGGGGTGAATTCCGGCAACGGCTACGTTTTCGTGAATTACTTGGGTGAAATCTTCCCCAGCGGCTTTCTCCCGTACAGCTGCGGTAATGTCAAGCGCGATTCCATCACGGACGTTTACCGGTCCCACCCCGTCTTCCGGGAACTGCGTACGCCCGACTTGCTCAAGGGAAAGTGCGGCATCTGCGAGTTCCGTCATATCTGCGGCGGCTCTCGCGCCCGCGCTTACGCCATGACCGGCGATTACCTGGAAGTTGAGCCCTTCTGCGCCTACGAGCCCAGGAAAGCGAAGGCGACGGAACCCCGTTCGCAGCCCCTCTGAGGATTCTCCACGGCACATTTTCAACGCCCCTCACTGCGTGCGCGGCTATTGCAGGCCCCTGCGTGACTTAAGTCAATGCCTGATGGCAGGGCTTCTCGCTACACTCCCAGCATGATCAGCGAGAACACTAGTGTGCGGGAGATAGCCAGACTTTTTCCGGATGCCGCACGTCTGTTTGACAGAGCCGGAATCGACTACAGCTGCACCACGGTCGAAACCCTTGCCGCCGCCTGCTCAGCCGCCGGCGCCGATCCCCGGGCGATCCTGAAACAGATCGAGGACCTGAAGGACGGCTGCGCGTCGCGCCAGCCGAACCGGGATTGGGCGCGGGAAAGCGTGAGCACTCTCGTGTTCCACATTCTCGATTCCCATCACGCCTACCTGAAGGGAGAGCTGCCACGCCTTGAAAAGCTGCTGAACAAGGTCTACGAGACGCATGGCAGGAACTATCCGGAGCTGCTCGAGGTCCACACCATCTTCTTTGACTTAAAGGACGAGCTGGAGTTACATCTGCGAAAGGAAGAGGGGATGCTGTTCCCGTACCTCGTTGGCGCCGACACCGCGCAACTGGAGTGCCGGCCGTTTCCCACCTGTCCTTTTGGAACCGTCGCCAATCCTGTCAGGGTGATGATGAGGGAACATGATGCGGCCGAGGACTTGCTGCAATCGATTCGGGCCAGCACCTCCGACTTTACCGCGCCGGACGGCGCCTGCCTCGGGTTTACACTGCTTCTGCACGGACTGCGTCAACTGGAGGCTGACCTGCGGGAGCATATCCGGCTGGAGAATGAAGTGCTGTTCGTAAAGGCCTTGGAGATGGAAGCAGTGAAGGAATGAAGGAATGAAGGAATGGAGGGGCGAAGGGAAGGATAAAGGATGAAGGATGAAGCAAACCGTGGCACGCACCCGACGCGCTGCCCGTCCGCTGACGGTCCGCTGGAAACCGCTGCGCTTGCGGTTCCGTGGGGCTTTCCCTTCGTCCCTTCGCCCCCTTCTTCCCTTCGCCCCTTCATCCTTCTCCCGCGGCGTAGCGCTTCAACGCTTCCAGATCCCTGATCCTGACGATCCGGTTTTCTTTCTCTAGCCAGCCGCGGCGCTGGAAGTTCGCGAAGGCCCGGGAAACGACTTCCCGGACTGTCCCCACGCGATCGGCAATGTCCTGGTTCGTGTGTTTGAGCTCGAGCTCGACACGTCCCGCCCGCGCCTGGGGCGGGATTTGCTGCACCAGATACCCGGCCACACGCTGTGACACTTCCAGCAGGGCAAATCTCTCGACCATTCCGGTGGTGCGTCGCAGGCGGCGCGCCAGAATCCGCAAAGCCGAGAGTGCCGCCTCGGGGTGGGACAGGCAGAAGCGCTTGACATCTTCTTTGCGCAGGAACAGCAGAGTCGTGGCGTGAGTGGCAACCACCGTGGAGGGATAAGGGCCGTCGTCAAAGACCGCGACCTCGGGAAATGTGCTTCCCGGGCCGTCTTCGTGAATGACCTGTTCCCGCCCGTCTGCGCTGTGCCGGAAAGCACGCGTCCATCCCTCGATCACGACGAAGAGCCCGCGGCACGGCTCACCGGCGGAAAAAAGAAACTCGCCGGCCTCCAGTTTTCGGATTTCCGCTCGATCGGCCAGGCTTTTCAAAACTTCTGGGGTCATGTCCCTGAAAAGCTCCGTGGCCTGGAGGGCAGCTACTTTCGATATCATGGTTCCCGAACCGAATGCGGATACTGGTAGTCTATTACTCGTTCACTTCCACCGTCGAGACACTGGCCAGGTCGATTGAAGCGTGTCTGGCGCCCGGCCATCAGGTCACGGTCGCGCGTATCAGGCCGCTGCGCGAGCGACCTTATTGGAGGTGGCTGCTCCTGTCCTTCATTCCCGGGTCCTCGGTCGCGATTGTCGATCCTGGCCTGGACCCGCGCGGCTTCGATCGCATCTGCCTCGGCTTTCCCAAGTGGACCTTCAGCTGCCCTCCCCTGAACCGCTATCTGGCCATGATGCCCAAGCTTCCTCCCGAGACGTCGCTCGCTCTGTTTATGAGCTTCGGCGGTTTTGACGAGGACCGTTACCTGCGCCGGATGGTGGCGCGTGTGTCGCGAAAAGGCCGGCTGATCGCCACTCTGGCCGTTAGACGTAAGCTCGCCAGGACGCCGGAATCTCTTTCACTCATCCGTCAATTCTGTGACGCAGTGGTGGACGGCCGCTCGTCCGCTTCACTTAAGCTGGACGCCGCTGACAGACTGTCAGGCTGATAGAGCGACCCGTCTTCGGCGCACCAGCCAGCGACAAACTCCGTCCATCTATAGTCAGTCTGCCGGGTCTCGCCGTCGTCAGTCTCGTACGTGGACCAGCTCGCCGACAAACTCGGCGCCGGCTTTCTTCATCTCTTCGACTGCCCGGCGGCCGTCATCCGGCTGTACATTAACGGCCCGGATCGCGTCGCCCAGCACAGTAACCTCGAAGCCTTCCTTCAAGGCATCCAGGGTCGTGGTCCGGACGCAGTAGTCGGTGGTCAATCCCCCGACATAGACATGCCTGACACCCTGTCGACGCAACCACTCAGCGAGGCTCAAGTCGGTGATTTTGCCTTTCGTGTCAACCATAAAGCCGCCGAAGCCGCTGTAGGCTTCCTGATCCGGAACGAAAGCCTTGTCAAAAATCGGCCCCCTGACCTTTAAGTCAGGGTGAAGCAAGGCGCCGCGAGTCTCCTGAACACAGTGGACGGGCCAAGGACCTCCCTGCTCCTTGAAGGAACAGTGACCGGGGGGATGCCAGTCGCGCGTGTAAGCAATCGGTCTTGCCTCTTTGGCAAAGCGGTCGATCCAGCGGTTCAATTCAGGGACGACCTGGTCCCCTCCCTCGACGGCCAGGGCGCCACCCGGACAAAAGTCATTTTGAACATCGACGACCAAAAGAGCTGAATTCGATACTATGGACTCAATCATCGTAAATCTGCCTGAGAATATAGCAGAAGCCGGCGCCCGTTTGCGATTCCGGACAAGCGGTACAATAAAGGCCGGATCGCGAAAGATGCCTTTTAAGGTACCCGCAGCTCACAAGGGACATCCGCCTTTTGTCCTTAACGTTCTTCCGCATCTGCTCTCCTGGCGGGATGAGGAAGGCGTAGTCGTTTTTGACGGCAAAGGACGGTTGTTCTCTCTCTATGAGGGTGACTGCCTTTACCGGAGAGGTCTGGACAGCTCCGTGCTATGCACTCGACGGAAGCCGGACGAGGGGCGGCTGCTGCGCACGCACAGGAAGCTGGACGAAGCGGAAGCCCGAGCGATGTTCGCGCGGGTGTGGGAGCAGGCCCGCCGCTTAGAGACCAGAATCAGGGACAGCCAGGCACCCGTTTTCGCAGGCGTGCCCGTCGAAGTGCTCCTGTCCCGGCTCGCCCAGGTCCTGGCCTATCCTCCGGACGTCCTTCTGGCTGAAAGGGAGCTTTTCTTTCAGCTTTACCGGCCGGTCAGTGTTCTCCCGCCGGATCAGTACATGTCCCTGGTCGTGCAACTCACCCACGGCTGCCCTTACAACCAATGTACCTTCTGCGATCTCTATCAGGACCGCTCTTACGAGGTGAGGTCGGCGGCCAAGCTTAAGGACTGGATGCGGCGGCTCAAGCAGTTCTTTGGGCCGGCTCTGGGGATGCGCAAAGGCGTGTTTCTCGGGGACGGCAACTGTCTGGCCGTCCCGGCCGGACGCTTGCTCCCGCTCCTGCGGATCGTGAGCTCGGAGCTTCGCGGAGCTTCGGTTCTGGACAAGGGGCTGTTCAGTTTTGCGGATACAAGGGCCATCCTTCATAAATCGGCCGGCCAGCTGCGATCGTTCGGGCAGACTGGTCTGCGACGCGTGTACCTTGGGCTGGAGACCGGCTCGCCGGAGCTCCTTTCCGTCCTGAACAAGCCCGGGACGCGCGACGATCAGGTGGAATCGGTGAGGAGGCTCAAGGAAGCCGGCCTGCAGGTTGGAGTAATCTTCATGACCGGCCTAGGCGGACACCGGTTTGCTCGCGACCACGTGGAAAAGACCATTGATCTGGTCAAGTCTCTCCCGCTCGCAGCCGGAGACCTGGTCTACCTCTCCCGTTTCTATCCAATCCCCGGCACGCGTTACGCGGATGCGGTGGTCGAAGGGCGGATGGACTTGCTTTCCGAGCCGGAAATCAGTGATCAGTTCGAGCGGATCCGTTCCGGAATCGCGCGAAAAGACATCAAATTCGCGCCGTACGATCTGGCGGGGTTTGTGTACTAGAAGTTTGTCTCCCGGGCACAAACCAGATCAGGTGGGCCACCGGCAGCAGGAGGACAAGATCCCGAACGATAAGCATGATCGAGGCGCTTTTGTGGCTGGCGGCGGTGCTGAAGCATCCACAATCGAAATCGAGACCCCGCGCCAGGTTAACGCCGATGGCGCCGATGAAAACCAGGAGCAGCGCACCCAGGATTGCCGCGCTGTCCTTGACCCAGACGCCCAGAACCAGGAACAGGCCTGCAACCATTTCCACCCACGGGAGCACGATGGCCATGATATTGACCGTCATACCGGGCATCAGTTTGTAGTTGTAGACGATCTCAGCGAACTGGTCAGGATGAGCGATCTTGTCGACCGAGGCATAAATAAAAACCCCACCGAGAATCAACCGGGAGACGATCAAGGCGGGACGGGATCGAAGGAAACCAGCCCAAGATCGCATGTCTGCTATCCCTTCTCGACTGGCAAGCCGGCCGTCTGCCAGGCCGTCCAGCCGTTGAAGAACACGTACACTTTTGTGAAGCCCAAGCGCTGAAGTTTCCCAGCCAACAGGCTGCTTGCGCCGCACTCCTCTCCGTCACAGTAAATCACGATATCCTGGTCCCGGCTCTGGTTTCCCAGCGCGCTTTGAATGGCTTCGGGGGCTTCGGTCGCGGGAATGTTGACCGCGCCTTTCACATGGCCATTCCGGTACTCTTCTGCCTCGCGGGCATCGACAAACCTGATTCCCTGGTCGAACTTCGACCGCGCTTCTTCGATTTGAATATAGTTGATGGCGGCGGCCGCGCTGGACAGCACGAGTCTCGGCTTTGCCCCCTCGACTTTGACCTCTTGGGGTACCCAGGGAATACCGCGCCCCGAAAAAGTGTTGTTGAGGCCGGCAGCCGCAACCGCCAGCATGATGATGATCGCGACGTTTCGAAGGTGCGTCATTTCGAGGAAATTATAAGGGGCGAGCGCTCGACGGCTCAACCCTCGCATTAGACCCGCAGAACGTACGACAATGGCAGAATGAGCGAGACCTACGGGGAGTTCAAAAGGCGTTCATCCGAGATCACGCATCTGCGCAGCATCCTGCAGTCTTTGAGCTGGGACCAGGAGACCATGATGCCCGAGATGGGAGCAGGCCACCGCGCCTTGCAGGTTTCGACGCTGGCCGTGATCCAGCACCAGAGGTTGACGGATCCTGCCTACGGTGACCTGATCGCCAGGCTGGAAGCGGCGCCCGGAACGCTGGACCAGTGGGGGAAAGCGAGTGTCCGGGAAGCCCGCAGGCAATACGACAAGGCGACCCGGCTTCCGGAAAGCCTGGTCAAGGAACTGGCGGAGACAGCCGCGCTCGCCTACGAAGCATGGGTCAAGGCAAGGAGCGAGTCGGACTTCCCTGCTTTTGCTCCGTGGCTCGACAAGATGGTGAAACTCAAGCGCGCCGAGGCGCAATGCCTGCAAATTCCCGGGGCGCCCCTGTACGAAGCGCTGCTGGATGATTACGAGCCGGGAGCAAAGGTCTCTCAACTGGACGCGCTTTTCACTGAAATCCGGCCGGAGCTGACCTCCCTTCTCGATAGAATCACGTCCGCCAGCCGGCAGCCGCGACCTCTCCCTACCGGGCCATTTCCGGTGCAAGGCCAGGAAACTCTGGGACGGGAGATCTTGACGAGCATGGGTTTCAACTGGAAGGCAGGACGGGTTGATACGTCCCCTCACCCCTTCTGCAGCGGCTTTTCTCCACTGGACGTTCGGATCACGACCCGCTACTCGACATCGGAAATCGGGAAGGCGCTCTTTGGGATGATGCATGAGTGCGGGCATGCGCTGTACGAGCAGGGGCTGAACCCCGACGCTTACGGCCTGCCGGCCTGCGACGCGGTTTCACTCGGGATCCATGAATCGCAGTCGCGGCTCTGGGAGAATCAGGTCGGACGCAGTCGCGGCTTCTGGGAACACTGGTTCCCTCGCTTGCGCCGGACTTTCCCTCCGCATTTCGACAATTTTTCGCTCGACGATTTCGTCTTCGCTATCAATAAGGTCATCGCCAGTCCCGTGAGAGTGGAGGCCGATGAGGTGACTTACGGGCTCCATGTGATCCTCCGTTACGAGCTGGAGAAGGCGTTGATTGCCGGTGAGCTGGAGCCGTCCGGTCTCGACGAGGTTTGGAATGAGCGGATGCAGGAATACCTCCGCTATCGGCCCGCCAATGCGGCGGAAGGGGTCTTGCAGGATACCCACTGGTCGCAGGGATTGCTCGGCTATTTCCCGACCTACCTGCTCGGTAACCTGTACGCCGCACAGCTCTTCGAGCAGGCCAGACGGAGCATTCCGGAGCTAGAGACCATGATCTCGACCGGCGAATTGCTTCCCCTCCGGGAATGGCTGCGCACGAACGTGCATGCGCGGGGGAAGGCCCTGACCGCCGATGAGCTGATCCAGGAAGTGACGGGCCGGAAACTGAGCGCTGAATTCTTTCTGAACTACCTGAAAACGAAGTTCGGCGAGCTGTATTTCAGCTGAAGCGCGCGTCTGGGCTAGAATAGCCCCCCATGAAGCCAGCTGTCCCCGGGTGCCACAGGCCCTTGCGTCTCTTGGTGTTTGCCCTCGTCTCTCTCGTCGGTTTCAACGGAATCCGCGTAGGCGCCGACAGACTTTTTGAAAGGAAATACTTCCAGTGGATAAAAGGAAAACGAGTAGGCCTGGTGACTAACGCGACGGGTGTCGACTCGCGGCTGGTGTTGACCGTCGATCGACTGGCCGGCCGGCCGGACACAACTCTGACGGCTTTGTTCGCTCCCGAGCACGGGCTCTCCGGGGCAGCGCAAGCCGGCGAACCAGTAGCGTCGTCAACCGCCATTTACAGCCTCTACGGAGAAAATCGGGCGCCTACGGCCGAGATGCTGGCGAACGTGGATGTCCTCGTTTACGACATTCAAGATGTCGGAGTACGTTTTTACACTTACCTCTCGACGCTCTACGAGACCATGCGATCGGCCGCGGCGAAAGGCATTCCGCTGATCGTCCTGGATCGGCCGAACCCGATCGACGCACGGCGGGTCCAAGGGGCGATGCTTGAATCCGGCTACGAGAGCTTCGTCGGCATTTACCGGATGCCCATTCGGTATGGAATGACCGTAGGAGAGCTGGCTCAGCTCATGAACGCCGAGGCGCGCTTAGGGTGCGATCTGCGCGTCGTGCCGGTAAAGGGTTGGAAACGATCGCATTGGTTTGACAAGACCCGCCTGCAGTGGATTCTGCCCTCGCCCAACATGCCGACCATCCTGACTGCGACCGTTTACCCCGGGACTTGCCTGATCGAGGGAACCAACTTATCCGAAGGCAGGGGAACCACGCGCCCGTTCGAGCTGATCGGTGCTCCGTGGCTTGACAGCAAGCGCCTGGCCGAGTCGCTGAACCGGCTGGGCCTGAAAGGAGTATATTTCCGCCCGCAGGCGTTTACTCCGACCTTCTCCAAGTACAAGACCGAGCTGTGCCGGGGAATTCAAGTTCACGTCCTCGACCGGGATGATTTTCAGCCGATCGAGGCGGCGCTTCACATTATCCAGCAGGTCATGAAACTTCAGCCGGGAAGCCTGGAGTTTAATAATGCCTTTGACCGGCTCACGGGTACCAGCCGGGTTCGAGAGGCGCTCTTGCGAGGTGACACGATCGCAGCTATCACCAAGAGCTGGGAGCCACAGTTGAAAGAGTTTATGAAGATCCGGAAGAAGTACCTGCTGTATTAGGGTCCCTAATCCGGCGACGAAGTATTTCGGGATCTCGCTGCGCCGTTCAGCCCTTTCAACACTCCGCCCAGCCAGGAAGTGGTTTAATCCGACCTGCGGCGTCTCGGCCGGATTTCGATCTCGTACCAGAGCGTCTGATAGGCCGGCGAGATTTCAAATTGCGACCGGCCGGACACTTCGATAACCGGGATCTCGGTCTTGCGGGCGCCGGCCGAGTCCAACGCAAAGACTCGGACGCGGCCGGGCCGATAGGGAACAACAAACTCCGCCTGAACACCCTCGGCCTGAACCGGGCTGTAGCCCCAGTGCCCGAGAATCAGGTTAACCCCGGCAGGAGGCGGGAAGCCGGCCGGGGTTCGCGATTCGTAGTACTGCCAGCTCATTCCCGTGTTCTGGACCAGGCCGTGGGCCGCCAACAGGATCGAGCGGGCGTCCTCGGTGAAAGAGCCTCCCCCAATCAGCGTCATGAAAAGGGTAAACCAGCCTTGGAGCGAGGATTTCGGTTCGAAAGCGACCTCGCCGAGCGAATATGTCTGGCCCGGAGCGGGGTAGCCGATGAGCCCTTTGGTTCGTGCGGAACTCACGACGAGAAGCCGGCTGGCCGGATTCCACACGATTTCCCCTGTATCCGCAGCGTAGCCGCCGTCCGTATTGGCGGGGAGCGGAAAAGGGGCCACCGCGCCAGGCGGCAGACTGCCGCCTTCAGGGATGAGAGCCGTACGATACTGCAGGGCGGCCAGTCGAGGCAGGTCCAGGTCGGAAGCATCAACCAGTCGCCAGGAGCCGGCCGAGACGAGCAGTTCCTTCTCGCGGCCGGCTGGGAGCGAGGCGGCGACCAGCTGTTTCGCAGGTGAAACTCCGCCCGTGCGAAAAATCAAGGCAGCCTGCGCCAGACTGATCATCTTGCCCGGGTCGTGCTGGACGTCAAAGTATCCGTTCTGTCTGTCCTCGTTCCACTTCAGTGTCCCGTCGGCGTAGGTGTAGGCAAAGAGCGCGTCCCAGTCCTGCAGGCATCCGTACACCGACAGAAAATACAGCGCCTCCGAGCCAAACGAATTAGGGAACGGATGGTTGTACTCGGAAACCGAAAAAGGTTTGCCTGCTATTCTCTTCATGGCCAGCCCCGCCAGCGTCCCGCCGTCGGTTTCACCCACCATGCTCGAATTACGAATCCACCAGTTGGGACCCCAGTCTGTGCCTTGAAAGGACGGGTGCTGCCAGTAGGCGTGGGAGTCAATCAGGTCGAAGAGATTCATCAGATTGGGCGTACTGGTACCAACGATGGTCCCCGCCAGGAGAGCCTGCACTCCCAGCGTGTCTTTCAGGTAGTCGCGCAATTCGGTCCAGTAGGATTTCTCTGTCTCCCAAAGGAAGGCCATCCAGTCGCCCCGGGCGCGGCCCGTTCTTTCCGGCGCCTCATCGAGCGTAAAAAGGCGTACCGAGTCGTTATCAAGGCTTTCACCGGCAAAAAGGCCGATCGTGCCGCCCTGGGCGAGTGAGCATCCGGCAAACCAGTAGGTCGCGATTTGGTCGCCCATCTGACCGAAATTGACCCGGGCATTGGAATCCGAGCCGGTCAGAGTAAGGGTGAAGGCGAATGGCTGCCACTCGGTGGTCAGGGACAGCGAGCGCCGGAAGCCCAAGCCGCTCCACGGAGCGTGCGCCTGTCCGATGTCTACCGTGATGGTCTTGTTTCGGTCGGCCTTGGCCCAGAACCTGAGCGTATAGACCGTACCGGTCGAGACGGCCAGGCCTCCCTGGTTCAGCTGGACGTGCCAGCCTTGGCTGCCGACGGACGTCACACTGATGCGTGCTGACGGCGCGCCTTCCGGGCCTTGGCTGGTGACGGCTGTCTGGATCTTGGCATTTTCATGCTGTTCCCGGTTCCAGTTCGCGAATCCGGCGGAAAAGTCTCCGTTTACGAGCATCTCCGGCCCCGGCTCGCTCTGCATTTGCCAGGCGTCGGCCAAGGCAGCATGCGAGGAGTAACGCGAGTGAAGGTGGCTGTTCCACATGCCTCGCAGCTCTTCGCGATAGTAGTTCGGAAGCGTGTCCACCATCCCGGCCAGCCAGGCGTGCATGAGACCATGCTCGTTTACGAGTTCGACTATAGCGATCGCGGGGTCCACGGTATAGCGGAGCTCGGTGTAGGGATTCACGCGGTCCAAGAGCAGACGGGCATATTCCTTCTGCAACTCGATCATCGGCCGGTCGAACATGGCAGGTGTCTGCCTGGCTTTCCATCCCATGGAGTCAATCGAAGGATCGAGCCCGTCGAAAGAGCGGAAGGCACGGCCCGTCAGGAGATTCATGTCGGAATAAATCCCGTTCTTCTTGAGCTGGAAGACGAAGTAATCAAGCTTGTCGAGCGACTTCGGATCGAGATGCCGTGTTCCGGGATAGGCGGGATCGAAGATGCACTCCCCGCCCCAATTCGCGTCCATCAGGTGAAACCGAACGATATTGATTCCGAACCGGGCGAGGCGCGCGGCGATCTTTTCGGCATCGGAGTGCTCCGGGATGGCTGACCGATAGGTGAAATTGACCCCAAGGAAGCGTTGCCTCTCGTTTCCCGCGTAAAGATGGCCATCCGGCCCGGCGTGTACCGGCCCGCGGACGCCCGCCGGCTTGTGATTGAGCCAGGACAGATCGGTAATCGTGCCGTTTGTATTCTCGAGCGGAAGCTGAAAGTTGAAGATACGATCATCGACGGAATACGCGATGGAAAACGCAAAACCGAAAAGCAGCGAAGCGAGCAACCCGGACTTCATGACGGCCCTCCCCGAAAAATCAACTGGTAGTTTAACTCAGGCCAACGACGCTGCCGCGGATCGGCGCGGATACCCGCGGATTTACGCTGCCGCGGATCGGCGCGGATAACCTGGCCCCGTCCACGGTTGTCCGGGGGCCTGAGCGGACCCCTCCAGCTTGAACTGGCCCGTCTTCGGTCATTAGAATTCGCAAAAGGCTTTCGGACATGACACTACCCATGGAGCGCTGGTTTCCCAATCACCTGCGAGGGCGGCTCACGGCTCTGGTGCTCGTCACCCTCGTACCCATGTTGATCGCGCAGACATTTGTCTTCGCTTACTGGTATAGGACGCGCAGAAGCGGCGAGCTGGAGGCCAGTGTCGAGATCGCCCGCGCGTTCGGCAGTTTCTGCGACAGGTATTTGATGAATCTGGCGCAAACGGAAGGAACCCTCGGCGAAGCGCTGCTTCAGCTCGACCCGGGTCGCGCTTTGGGGCTGCTCGAATCGCGAGCCGCTGATTATCCAGCTGTCAATTCCTTCAGTTGGGTCGACCCGGAAGGAACCATACTTTTGTCCAGCCGGCCGGGGGCCAAAGGCCTGTCAATCGCGGACCGGGAATACTTCCAGGAAATCCTGAAAGGCAAGGAGTGGACGGTCAGCGATCTGCTCAAGACGAAAGTGGGAGGGGACGACCGCCTGATCTTGGCCCGCGGCATCCGGTCGGCAGACAACATTCTGATGGGGGTTGTGCTGGGGGAGATCATCCCGGAGCAGTTGGGGGAGGCGCTGGCTGCGCCCAGGGGCGGAGGAGGCATCATGGCTCTCTTTGACCGCAAGGGGGCCGTCATCTCACTGGTGCGCGGTCCTGAAGTCCCCAGCTCGGTTCTTCGGTTCAAGCAACAGGACAGCATGGCTCTGGCGGCGATCAGGAGCCGCAAAGAGGTGACAGGTGTCGACCGTCTCGCGGGGGAGAATCTGGACCGCCTGGCAGCCCGAGTCCCGATTAACGATCTCGGCTGGGTGGCAGGCGCCAGCCGGCCCCTGACGGAAGTGATGGCGCCCGTCAGACAGAATCTGCTGTACGTTCTGATTGCAGTCCTGGCGGTAAGCCTTTTGTCTCTCTTCATCGGTCGGTTCATGGCGTCATCGATCATTCAGCCAGTGGCCGTGGTGCGCGAGGGGGCAGCGAGTCTGGCGGCTGGAAACAAGACGCGGGTGAGCGTCCCGGAAATCCTGGAGTTGGGAGATCTGGCGCGGACCTTCAATCACATGGCTGAACAGCTGACCGTGCATGCCTCAAACCTGGAGAAGACGGCAGACGAACTCCGGCGTTCAAACCAGGAACTGGAGGCCTTCAGCTACTCGGTTTCCCATGATCTGCGGGTGCCGCTGCGGGCGATCGACGGGTTCGCCAATGCGCTGGTCGAGGATCATTCAGGCCAGCTGGAGGGAGAAGGCCTGCGCTATCTGAATATCATCAGAGAAAACACTCAGCGCATGGGACAGCTGATCGACGATCTGCTCGCTTACTCTCGACTGGGCCGGAAAGAGCCGAGTTTTGAACCGATCGACATGAAGGCGCTCACCCGAGCTGTGGCAGAAGATCTGGAGTCTGCCGGAGAAGCCGATCATTCAGCCCTGCGGGTCTGCGACATGCCAGCGGCGACCGGCGATCGCACTCTTCTCCGTCAGGTCCTTTCAAATCTGCTTTCCAACGCCTTCAAATTCAGCTCGACACGAGAGCAGCCCCTCGTTGAAGTGGGGGGACGAGAGGAGCCGGAGGAGAACGTCTACTGGGTGCGAGATAATGGGGTTGGATTTGACATGGCTTACGCTCACAAACTCTTCACGATTTTTCAGCGCCTTCACTCCATGAAGGAGTTTCCCGGGACCGGGGTCGGGCTGGCCATCGTTCAGCGAGTCATGCAAAAGCACGGTGGCCGGGTCTGGGCCGAAGCGGCTGTGAACCGAGGGGCCACGTTTTATTTTGCCCTGCCAAGGAGTCAGTCGTGACCAACGAAGTCGAAATCCTCCTGGTCGAGGACAACCCGGACGATGTTGAGCTGGCGCTGCGGGCGCTCAAGAAGAATAACCTTGCTAACCGCGTGTTCATCGTGAAGGACGGGGCCGAAGCGCTCGACTTCATCTTCGGGCGCGGCCCGCATAGGAATCGCAGGATCGAACACGTTCCCCGGGTTGTTCTTTTGGACTTGAAACTCCCGAAACTAGACGGTATTGATGTCCTGAGGGCTATTCGCGCAGATGAGAGAACCAGGTACATCCCGGTCGTGATTCTCACGTCTTCATCAGAGGAACGTGATATTGTCGAAACCTACAAGCTCGGGGTCAACAGCTACATCGTGAAACCAGTCAACTTCGAGAAGTTCATCGAGGTGGTGAGAGAACTCGGTTACTACTGGCTGCTGCTCAATCATCGACCGGCAGTTTGAGTGAACTGGAAAGAAATGAGTCAATTGAAGCTTCTCCTTCTCGAAGATCTCGAGAGCGATGCTGAACTGATCAAGCGCCAGGTGAGCAAGGCCGGCATCGTGTTCGAGGCCCACCTGGTTGATAATCACGATGATTTCGTTAAGGAGCTGAAGGAGTGGCGACCGGACGTGATTCTCGCCGATTACTGCCTTCCCACTTTCGATGGCCTTGCGGCGCTGCGTGTCGCCAAGGCTGGCGATCCCGACATCCCGTTCATTTTCGTCTCGGGCGCGATCCCCGAAGATGTGGCCATTGAAGCGGTCAGAGAAGGGGCAGACGACTACGTCTTCAAAGACCGGATGTCGCGCCTGGCCTCCTCGATTTCAGCCGCGATGGAGAAACTCGAGGAACACCGCAAGCGAAGGCAGGCCGAGGAGGACCTGCGCGAGAGTGAGGAACGATATCGACACCTGGTCGAGCTGTCACCGGACGGGATCATCGTTCACCGGAACACGGAAATCCTGTTCGTCAACCGGGCCGCCGCCAGCATTCTCGGCCAGGAAGCACACGAGTTACGCGGACGCAACTTCTTCGATTTTCTCGATCCCGCCTACCAGGCGCTGGCCATGGGGCGAATCCGGAAGCTGCGCGAGCCCGGCCCACAGCCGCTCGTCGAAACGTCCTGCCGCCGGCAGGATGGGACCGTAGTGCGGGTGGAGGCGACCGCCGTCTACATACCCTATCAGGGGGACCAGGCGGTCTTGTGGATCATTCGCGATGTCAGTGAGAAGAAAAGACTGGAACGCGAGATCCTGGAGATCAGTGGGCGCGAGCAGAGGCGGATCGGTCAGGATCTTCACGATACACTCGGCCAGAACCTGGCCGGGGCGGCTTTTCTCGGCAAAGCCCTGCAGCAGAAGCTGACCCGCCTGGATGCGGCGCTGGCCGAAGACGCGTCGAAAATCGTCAGTCTCATCACCCAGTCTGTCTCTCAGGCCCGGGCTCTCTCCCGAGGCTTGAGCCCGGTCGACATAGTGGCTAACGGCCTGGAGCTCGCCCTCACGGAGCTGGCCTCGAACACCCGCGAATTCTTTGGTGTTCCGTGCACTTTTGAAACCGGGGGCGAGTGCCTGGCTGTCGACGAGACCACGGCCACGCACCTGTACCACATCGGGCTTGAGGCGGTGAATAACGCCGCCCGGCACAGCGGAGCGACCCGAATATCGATCCTGCTGTCCTGCGAGAATCGCACTCATGTTCTCACGGTGAAAGACAATGGCCGAGGGCTCGAGCGAAAGGAAGAGCCGGGCAGTAAGGGCATGGGCCTGCGGATCATGGACTACCGGGCGAAAGTGATCGGCGCCTCTCTGGACCTCCAATCAGGGCCTGGAGAGGGAACCACCGTGACCTGTACACTGAAGCATTAGGCCGAATAGACGGAGAAGGAGGAGAGACTATGCGTAGCGTCAATCACGCACGCGTTTTCCTCAGCGCTCTTGCAGGTGGCGTGGTTTGGTTCGTGTGGAGCTCGGTGGTAAACCTGTTCGGGATAGGCGGCCGTTATGCCGAGTTACAGGCGGCCGGCATCGTCCTCCAGGAGCCGCGCTATCCTGTCTTTGCGGGCATCTGGATCGTGATGCTTTTCCTCCTGTCCTACATCATATCCTGGCTTTATGCCGGACTGCGGGCCTGCTACGGGCCCGGAATTCTGACGGCCCTGGCTCTCGGCCTGCTGGTCGGCTTCCTGGCCGGTTTCCCGATGAACTTCGCCCTGGCGACGTGGTTCCCCATTTCACGCATGTTTCCGTTGTGGTGGACGTTCGACCTGTGGCTGGGATCGGTGCTCGCAGCCCTGACGGCCGCGTGGGTGTACCGCGATTAGTCAGGCCTCATGGGCCGTAACGGATTAGCCCAGGCCGGAGCGCTTTGCGCGAAGCCTGGGTCGGAAAACCCGCCTCAAGGCGGAACTACAAACAGAATGCGGCCGGCGGCTCGGCTACGCGACTCCAGCTGCCAAGGACGATCCTACCGCTTCACCGTCCGGACAAGCTCGCCGTTCTTGCGCCGGATGTTCACTGTCAAAGGCATCCCGCCCGGCACAGCGTGGGTCGCACAGGAAAGGCAAGGGTCATAGGCCCGAAACGCCATCTCGACCCGGTTTAACAAGCCTTCCCGGACCTCCTCTCCCTTGACAAACTCTCGAGCCGCCTTCTTGATGGAAGCGCTGATCGACCCTGCGTTGTTTTGAGTGGCCACAATGAGATTGACCTTGGTAATCAGTCCCTGGCCGTCAGTCTCATAGTGGTGGATCAAGGTTCCGCGCGGCGCCTCTACGCAACCGATCCCCTTTCCCGTCAGGCGGAACTGCATATTGCGAATATCCTTGCTGGTCAGCAAGGGATCGCGCGCGATGATGGCATTGTGCTCAGCGGCTTGCAGAGCGCAGATCAACCGGGCCCAATGGGTAGCCAGGGTATGATGAGACGGCTTTCCGCCGAGCGTCTCGTACATGAGTTCATACTCTTTCTGAGCTTCCGGCGTCTTCATCCCGTCCGCGACGTTCAAACGGGCCAGGGGCGCCACGCGAAACAAAGAAGTGTCGTCGCCTTCCTGGAGTCCCCGCCATCCCAACTGGCGCAGGTAGCTGAACCGGACGTAGGTCCACGGTTCCACCCACTCTCCGATGTAGTCGATGTAATCCTCAGGCTTGAACGTCACGAAGTGACGGCCCTGCGGGTCAACGACCCGTATATTGCCGTCGTAGAAATTGACCTTGCCCTCCTGGTCGACCAAGGCCATGTAGTAGGTCTTCAGGGCATAGGCCTCGTTCAGAATCAGATTAAGATAGTCGGGCTGCTTCAGCACGAGATCCCGGAAGAGCTGAAGGGCAAGCTTCGCAAACTCGACTGAGAAATCAGCCGTTTCAATGATCCACTTCCGATCCTCCTCCGATACGCCCCGCGGCACTCCGCCCGGCAGGCCCCCTTCAGGATGCGGAGCTTTGCTGAAAATATGCCGGATGATATCGCGGTTGCGCTTGCGCACCTCGATGACTTTCAGGCCGATTTCCTTGCCGACCTTGGCAATGACGCCGAGCACGTTCCGTTCGCTTGGGTCCGCGTCGGGACCGAGGATGAAGTCAGGAGCAGCGAGGAAGAAGAAGTGCACATAATGGTCTTCGATATAGAAGGCATTGAACTCCAGCTGCCGAATCAGTTTGGCGGTGGCGGTCGGCTCCACTCCAAAAACCTGGTCCAGGGCTTTCACCGAAGCCATGTGATGGGCCGAAGGGCAGACGCCGCAGATATTCGGCACAATCCGGGGCATTTCCTCGGCCGGCCGGCCGATGCAGAACTTCTCGAAGCCGCGCAGCTCTTCTACCTGCCAGATCGCATCGGCCACCGTTCCGGCATCGTCCAGGAAGATCTCAATCTTGCCGTGGCCTTCCAATCTGGTTATGGGGTTGATCGTGATCCTCTTAGTCATAGGTTCTCCCTGACCTTGCTCCTTTTGCCGAGTATGGAAGAGGGCTGAGTAAAGCGATACAGATACCCGACCGGATCATGAAACCGGTCCGTGATCGACTGGACCTGTTCGTCAGTCGTCGCCCTGACCAGCGAGGCGAAGGCCGAAAGGAACTTCGCTCCCGCATCCTCCACCCCCTCCACGGGACCGAAGCATCCTCGGCAGGGGGTATTGATCCTGAGGCAGGTCTCGCCGCAGCCTCCCCGGGTGGCTGGACCCATGCAGATGACTCCCTCCACGAGGAAGCAAACGTGAGTGCCGACTTCCACCTCATGCGGCCGCTTGATTTCCTTGATATCGATCCGCGGCGGTTTGGTGTTGTTTCGCGGACAGCTTTCACACAGCGCCTTGTGCGGAGCAAGCGCAGCGCCGCGCGGAGGCAGTTTGCCTTCGAGCACCGCGCCGACGGCATGCGCGATCAAGTCAGGAGGCGGGGGGCAGCCGGGCAGGTAGTAATCGACCGGAATCACCTGGTTGAGCGCGTAGACATGGTCCAGGATCTCGGGCAGCGTCAGGGTCTGGCCATCGACGGTTGTCTCAGGCTGCGGTGGCTGTCCTTTCGGGTTCTCGACAGTCGGCGAGTCGCGATAGACCCACTTCAGGATGCTGTCTCGCCCGCAGAAATTCGCGAGACCGGTCGTACCGCCAAAACAGGCACAGGACCCGAAAGCCAGGACGATCTGTGACTTCGACCTGAGCAGCCGGGCCATCTCCTCATGTTCCGAATTCCGGACATTCCCGTGGATGATGCTCAGTGTAATGGAGCCGTCCGGCAGGCGCTTGATGGCCTCGTATTTCGCGTCGATTGCCAGCGGCCACAGAACGATTTCGACGGCCGAAGCCACGTCGAGAAGGACCTCGTTGAGGTCGACAATCGCCTCGTCACAGCCTCCGCACGCGCCCAGCCAGTAAATGGCGATTTTGGGTTTCATAGTCATCGTTTTCTGCTTTCTCGTCGAATATCACCGCGCCCTGGGCAGGCAAGATGTCGTGCACTCCCAAGGCGCATTGGAATTCAGCATTTCCAGGCCTCCACCGCCTGGCCGTTGATCTTGACCGGCCCGAGTTGCCTCAGTTCCCTCGCCATGTTCTGAATGAGCTTGGGAATGGTGTCACCTTCCGGATCGGTGCCGAGCTCCATGCGCAGGCGACGAGGATCAATCCCGTGACTGAGCAGAACCTTGTGAAGGAGACGGACTTTCTTTCTGGTCTGGTAGTTGCCGTCCTGAAAATGGCAGTCCCCGTCCGGACAACCGAGGATCAAGATGCCGTCGGCTCCTTCCCTGAAAGCCTCCAGTATGTGAGTGCTGTCCAGCTTCCCGGTACAGACAACCGGAACCCAGTGCTTGATTCTGACGCTTAAAACGTCCCGTCCGGTCAGATATCCCCAACCGAAACAACAGGAGAAACAGACTATCTTCGGCTCGTACGGTTGCACCATACAGCTCCTTTCAGGCTCTCAGTTCCGCATAAGTGGTGTTGATCTTCTGCTCCATCGTGTCACCAGTCATTTTGCGCGCCTGAGACGGGCAGGCCACCACGCACATCCCGCACGCTTTGCAGCGGAACACGTCCGTGGAAGAGATCATCCTGCCCTCCTTGTACCGCGATTCTGCGGCGCCGTAATAGCAGATCGACGCACAGATACCGCAGCCGCTGCAAACGTCTTCGTTGACTTCCACGGTCGGCAGGCTGTTCTGTATTTCAACGGCCAGGCAGGCTTTGCAGGATACACAAGGACCGCAGCGGGCGCAGCGTTTGGCTTCTTCAATCGCTTCCTTGAGCGAGAAGCCCCGCTCAAACAGCTGGAAATGAAGCCTCTTCTCGGGTGGAATCCAAACGACTTCGGGCTCGTGTTTGTAAACGCGACGATAGGGAATGTCCTGAGCTTCGTACTGGCGCTTGCGCCCCGCTTTCATGTCCAGGCCGCGCAAGTAGCGCTCGATCGACTCGGCGGCGACCAGGCCTTCGTGCATGGCCTCCACCATAAAACCGATTCGCCGCATGTCGCCTCCGATGAAGACCCAGTCCTTGTTGCGGCTCTGAAGCGTGAGGGGATCGACTGCCAGTCCTCCCTTGTCGTTCAGCAGACCCTCCTGTTGCAGAAACGAGCGATCCGGCCCTTGGCCCACCGTGATCATCAGCACGTCACCTTCGACGCTGATGGAATCGGTGGGATCGAATTGCGGGTTGAAGCCCTTGTCATCAAAGACACTGGAGCAGAGCGGGCACTCGATTTTCTGGAATTTGCCCCCTTGCCCGATGATCTTCCTGACGCCGCGGGAATAGATGATCCGGATCCCTTCCTCCCAGGCGCCCTTGATCTCGTCCTCGTCCGCGGGAATCCCGTCCCGGCTTGATTTATCGGAACACTCCAGGCAGATCACGCTGGTTTCAGCGCCGAGGCGGCAGGCTGTCCGCGCCACGTCGAAGGCGACGTTGCCGCCGCCGATGACGATGACCTTTTTCCCACGAAAATAGCCCGATTGGATGTTCCCGTGGCTGACTTCGTACAGGAAGGTCTGGCCGTACATGACTCCGGACAGCTCCTGGCCCTCCACTTTCTCGTGACCATAAGTCAGGATGCGCGGCAGCGGAGTGCCTTTGGCGATGAAGACCGCCTTGAATCCGTCCTTCTTCAGTTTGTCCAGCGTGAGCTTCCCGTCCCCGATCCGGGCGTTCAGTTTCACGTCGGCTTCACAAATCCGGACCAGGTTGTTGACTGCCGAGGTAAGAACATCTTCCGGCAAGCGATAGTGCGGAATCAGCCAGAGAGCGCCACCTAGCCGGTCCGAGGCCTCGAAGATCGTGACCCTGTACCCTCGCCGGCTGAGGTCGTAGGCCGCCATCAATCCGGCAGGACCGCCGCCTACCACCGCCACGTTTTCCTTTGTCTTTTCGATGTTTAGCTCTTCCTTGGTGCGGATCTGATCGATGTAGTGATCGGATATGAAGCGCTTGAGCAGACGCCTCCTGATCGCGCCACCTTTCTCCTGATAGTTGCATTCCAGCTCGCAAAGCCCGCAGACATAGCCGCAGACAGGAAAGAGCGGGTTCCTGTCATACAGGTAGTCGCCGATCTGGATGATCCCCTGAAGGGCCTCGTCAGGATCCAGCGGCAGCATCGAGATCAGAACATTGGTACGCTGGATGTCTTCGTTGATGGGGCATTTCATCTGGCAAGGCGGGAGAAACTGCTTGAGTGCCTCCTCGGCCGACGCAGACCCTGAATTCACGACCTTCCACATGGGCGGTTTCCTCCTCGACCTGAGCACCTTAGCAGGACTCGTAATTGTTTGCAACTTAATGACATAGCTAAAATGCGGAGCCGATTTGATGAAAACAGCAAAGAGGTTATTTCGAGGTGTTAGGAAGTTCATCGCCCAGGCCGGCGAATGACGCGAAGGACACGGATCGCCATTATTCGTCCTGGGACCCGGGATGTAGGCTTTTTCAACGCTGCCGCGGATTGCCGCTGCCGCTGATCGGCGCGGATTGGCGCTGCCGCGGATTGGCGCGGATCGGCGCTAGATCAGCGCTGATCCGCGGCAAGCTACATCACGATCCGCTCCTTCTGCGGATCGAAATGGGCGACCTTCCCGTTTTTGAAGCCCCACATGCCCATAATGAGCGGTGTCTGGGTTCGATAGGCCAGTTCGACTCCCGAGTAAGTCTCCTTCCGGCGCGAGCGGCAGCAGTCCAGGAAGTTCTGCCAGTGCCCGGTCAGGTCCTGATCGCGCTCAATCGGGAACCGGCGCTCTTTACCGGTCTCTTCCAACGGGATGAAGACGATTTCCTTTCCCGAGACAGTCAGCGTGCCATCCCATCCGCGGATGACCGGGACCCGGCTTTCGGCGCCTCGTCCCTGGTTGAGTGGATTGCAGAACGTGTTTCCCTGAGTTCCGAGTACCGCGATCGTCAATCCCTCAGCGTAGTCGATCAGCATGTTGAAAGTGTCGGGCACCTCTCGCTCGTCGTAACGGAACTTGCCGCCCGTCGCGACAACGGTCGACGGCATACCGAGGTCGAGGATGCTGATCACCGGGGTGAGCGAGTGTGGATAAAGGTCCGTGACCGGTCCTCCGGCGTAGTCTTCGTACATCCGCCAGCGGAAAAACCGGCTCACGTCAAAGGGCCTTTTGGGTGAGTCACCCAAAAAGGCTTCCCAGTTCAGATCCCGCCCGGGTACGGCATGCGGGTCATCGATCGGCATTCCGCGTTCGCCCCAGTCGCCGACGCGGAAGTACCCGCACTCGACGTGGATCGGTTTTCCGATCATGCCCTCTTTGACCATCTGCTTCATCTGGGCCCAAGCCCCATCGGACATTCCCTGAGTGCCCAGCTGGAAAACCCTGTCTGACTTTCGAACCACGTTCGTGAGTTGCTTGATCAGGTCGAACTGGCGCCAGTGAGTCACCGGCTTCTCGCAATAGACATCCTTCCCGGCCTTGATCGCGTCGATCGCCTGGTAGCCGTGATGGTGATCCGGGGTGGAGATGCAGACCACGTCGACGTTCGGATCGGCCAGAAGCTGCCTGTAATCCGAGTACAGCTTTGCATCCAGTCCGGCGGCCGCCTTTTCCATCCGCGGGCGGTAGACGTCGTTGACGGCGACGATTTCGAGGTTCGCTCCTTTGTTTTTCAGGTAAGCGATGGTTTTCAGGTGCGCATCCGCGCGGGAACCGGTCCCGATCATCCCGATACCCACCCGGTCGTTGGCGCCCAGGACCGGACGCCTGGCTGAACCGATACCGACGGTGCTCAGGAGCCCGGCCGAGGCACCCTTTTCAAGAAAGGCACGACGAGTAATGTCCCTCGCAGTCATGATCGCCCTCCCCTCAGCCCGCTGCGCAGCTTGTGAAGACCTGGCAGAACTGCACCCAACCTGTGCCGTCTGCCACTATTGCGAGAGGCCGAGCAGCTTCCGGAAGATGCCCTTCCGTTCCTCAGCTTTCTTCTGGAGCAGTTCCTCCACTTCGCCTCGTTCGAAAAAGACTCCTTCGCAAAGGGTGCAGACATCGACCTTGATCCCATGAAGGTCCTTCTCGACCAGGCTGTGGCCGCAGCGCGGGCATCTCATCCAATGGAGCTTCTTGAGCTCCTCGCGTTTGCGTTCCTCTTCCCGGGCCATTTCTTCGCGGATCTTCGCTTCTCTTTTTCGCCTGATCTCCTCGAGCAGCTTCTTCTCGTTCTCGTGGAACCACTGATCAGCGCGCCTTTGCGCATCTTTGTCGACGACCATTTCTGCCCCTCCTTGAGGCGCGGGGTCGGAATACGGCTCGCACGACCAGACGCGAGCCCGTCAACCGCCGCTGAGTCTTTCACATTTTTGCAGAGGCGGTCCAGGCTGACAAGATAATGCTTTTTTCTCTGCGCGCCGGTCTTATCCGAGTAAAATAGCGCGGACACGGGAAAGACATGAACTCGAACGATCCGCGAAGTTACTCCGAGTTACTGGGCGAACTGGAGTCGGCGGTTGCAGGCGCGCGATCCGGCCTGGGTCGCGCGGTCAATCGCGCGGTCATCGAGCTTTACTGGAGCATCGGGCGCAGCATCGTGCAGCGCGAGGAGTTCGAGAGTTGGGAAGCCAGCCTGGTCGATGCGGTCTCGCGAGATCTGCAGGTCCGCTACCCGGGAACCACGGCTTTCGCTACGGAAAACGTTCAGCGGATGCGCCGGTTTTTTCTGGCCTACACCCGGGATTACGTCCAGACAGCCGAGGCGCACGAAATGGATGGCGTCAACCTGCCGGCGGTTCTGACCGAACTGCCGTGGCGGCACAACGTGCTCCTGTTGGAAATCGTGCAGGATCCGGCCGAGCGCCTTTGGTACGCGCAGACAGCAGTGGAAATGGGATGGAGCGTCGAGGCGCTGGAGCATGAGATCCGCCAGGGACGGTACCGGCAATCGGCCAAAATAGCGGCTGCGGCGCCGGTTCCCTCGCCGGACCTGGCTCGGGAGATGATGACCGATCCGCTGACCGCCGAGCTTGTGCGTTTGAGTTTTGGTCAGGTGCTTTGACCGGGATGTCGTTCATCCCGAGTGTGAGTCCCATTTTCCGGTGGGACGTTTTAATGGTCACTTTTGGGGGAGCTTATTTATGGGTATGCCAACTTACGGCGGGCCGACACCTCCGCCACCGTTGCCTCCGCAGTCGAAATCGAATGCTACAACCGCGTTGATCCTGGGGATTGTGAGTGTGGTCTGCTGCCAGATTCTCGGTCCGGTCGCCTGGTACATGGGGAATAAGGAACTGCAGGCAATACGGGCAGGCACAGCTCCCATCACTGGAGAGGGGTCGGCCAAGGCCGGAATGATTCTCGGGATCATCGGCACGATCCTCCTCGCTCTGAGTATCTTATGGATCGTCTTGTGGGGCGGCTTGGCCGTGCTTGGAGGGATCTTCAGCCGAGGATCTTCCTTCTAAACCGGAGGGACTGGGCGTTGTGGGCGGCCAGTGGACTGGCCGCCCTCTTCGGCCTGGTCCTTTTTCATTATCTGGATTTTGCTGCTGAGGCGAACGGCTCACTGTGTTTCAGCCGCAGATTCCTGCACCTCTCCTGTCCGGGGTGCGGTCTGACCCGGGCTTTTGGGGCCTTGGCTGACTTCCGGCTGAAGGCCGCCTTTGATTATCACCCCCTCGGCCCGGTGTTCCTTTTTGAAGCCATTGTCCTCTGGATCGGCTGGGGTCTGATGCTGGGGCGGCTCGTACCGGCCCCCTCGAGCCGGCTGGTCAACCGCTGGTTGTTCCTCCAGCTTTTTCTGCTGCTCGGCGTTTACGCCGTGCGCCTGGCGACGGGCACGCTGCCGGGGTGACGGTCCTGTAGCTGGGCGAAGACACTTTCGGAGGAAGTCGACGGTGTGCACGAAAATGGACGTGCGCACCCGCCATTTCGTCCCCACCCTCCCTGGAAAACAAGAAATCTCTGTTGACACCCCGGCGCTCCTTCGCTATGCTGGCTTGTGCAAACGTTAGCACTATGGCGGCATCCATCAAAACCATCGCCGAAAAAGCGGGAGTCAGCCCGTCCACGGTCAGCCGGGCCCTGCATGACGATCCGCGCATCAGCCCGGAGACCAAGCGGGTTGTGCAATCGTTGGCGCAAGAGCTCGGGTACACCCCCTCGCAGGTCGCCCGCAGCCTCGTCCTGAAAAGAACCCATACTGTCGGGGTCGTCGTCACCACCGTCGCCGACCCGTACGTCGGCCAGGTCGTGGCCGGCGTCGAGACGATCGCGCACGGGGAGGGCTACACCCTCATCATGGCCACTTCCGGGGGAGTCCCCGAGCGCGAGCTGCAGGCCGTGGAGGTTTTGCGCCAGCACCGCGTCGATGCCCTGATCGTGGTCAGCAGCCGGGCCGCTGATCTCTATGGAGAACTGTTGACCGAGCTGCAGGAGCCCCTGGTTGTGGTTAATGCGCAGGTGCACGGCCACAACGCCATTTCCGTGCGCTCCGACACCGCGCTGGGCGCGCGCCTGGCGACGCAGCACCTTCTCGATCTCGGCCATCGACGGATCGCTTTCGTGGGAGGTCCGGCCGCCAGCCACTCGAGCGCCCAACGACGAACCGGGTACCTGGCCGCTCTCCAGGAGGCGAACATCCGTCCCGACCATCGTCTCCTGCTGCCGGGGGCCGGCGAAGCGGCGGATGGTCGCCGGGCGCTTCCCTGGCTGCTCGATCTGGAAGCGACCGGGGTGGTTTGCTACAACGACCTGACCGCCCTCGGCCTGCTGGCCGCAGCCGCCGCTGCCGGAATCTCGGTCCCGGAAGCACTCAGCGTCGTCGGCATCGACAATATGCTGTTCGGGGCCCTGTCCTACCCGACGCTGACCAGTGTGGACCAGCTTGTCCCGGAGCTTGGGCGGCAGGCCATGAAACTGGCCTTGGCCGCGGCAGCCGGCGAGCCCGTGCAGGACAAGGTGTTGGAAAGCCGGCTGGTGGTGCGCGGATCTACCGGAAAAGCTTCAGGCTCGTAGGCCTGCCGGCCGGTCCTGTGAGCCTTTTCAGTGCGTTGAACAACAAGGAGGAGAGGCATGAGAAAAAAAGTGCGGGTGGCGATTGTCGGAGTGGGAAACTGCGCGAGCAGTCTCATCCAGGGAGTTCACTACTACCGTAACGCGGACCCTAACGAGCGAATCCCCGGCCTGATGCATGTCGATCTGGGCGGCTATCACATAAGAGACATCGAATTCAGTGCGGCTTTTGACGTGGACAGCGACAAGGTGGGAAAGGACCTGAACCAGGCTATCTTTGCCGGCCAGAACAACACCTGCAAGTTCTGCGAGGTTCCTCGGCTTGGAGTTACCGTGGAGCGAGGAGTGACGCTCGACGGACTCGGGAAGTACCTGCGGCAGGTCATCACCGAGTCGGAGGCCCCGCCGGTCGACGTGGCGCGAGTTCTCAGGGAAACCCGGACTGACGTCGTTGTCAACTACCTCCCGGTGGGCAGCGAGGAAGCGACCCGCTATTATGTGGAACAGGTGCTCGAAGCCGGCTGCGCGATGATTAACTGTATCCCGGTTTTCATCGCCCGGGAGCCAGGCTGGCGGCACCGCTTCGAGCGCCTGGGACTTCCGATCATCGGGGACGACATCAAGAGCCAGGTCGGCGCGACAATCACGCACCGCATCTTGGCAAGGCTCTTCGAAGACCGCGGGGTTCGCATCGACCGGACTTATCAACTCAACTTCGGGGGCAACACCGATTTCATGAACATGCTCGAAAGGGAGCGGCTGGAAAGCAAAAAGATCAGCAAAACGAACGCCGTCACCAGCCAGCTTGGCCAGCCGATGCCGGAGAAGAACATCCATGTCGGTCCGAGCGACTACGTGCCTTGGCTGGAAGACCGAAAATGGTGTCACATCCGGATGGAGGGCACGACCTTCGGGGACGTTCCGCTGAACATGGAAGTGAAGCTGGAGGTCTGGGACAGCCCGAACAGCGCCGGGGTGGTGATCGATGCGGTTCGCTGCGCCAGGCTGGCGCTCGACCGCGGGATCGGCGGCGCCCTCTATGCCCCGAGCAGCTACTTCATGAAGAGCCCGCCCGAACAGTACACGGATGACGTTTGCCGGCGAAAGGTCGAGGCCTTCATCAGGGGGGTGGAAGAGCGCGAGGAGGCTGAAGCCGAGCAATTGCGGGCGGCCGTATAGAAAGCGCCAGGTTGCCCCAGAGCCACAAGCGCAATGTAAAAAAAAGGCCGGCTTGGAGCCGGCCTTTTCATTTGCGGGCCGGTAAGCTAAGCGCTTAAGGATGGCGAGATTAGTCTTTATTTATCAATTAGTTACTTATTTACCCCCTTGACAGCGTCAGGGGCCCGATAGTATAAACAGAGGCGCCCAGGCTCGGATTGGAGTCCTCTTGAGTCGGTCCGAGCAAAACATGCCGCGAATTGACGAGATACGCGCTGAACTGGCTGCGGTCTTGTCATCGAAGTATTTCTCTCGTGCTCCGACGCTGGTCCAGTTCCTCTCGTACGTGTGCGAGAAGTACTTTCAGGGCGAAGCTGCGCAGATCAAAGAGTACACCGTGGCCGTGGAGGCTTTTGGGCGGCCCGAATCCTTTGAGCCGAAGCGAGATCCGATCGTCCGAGTCGATGCCAACCGGCTCAGGCTCAGGTTGCTCAAGTATTACCGCCATGAAGGCCGGAATCACGCGATCAGGATCTGGCTCCCTACGGGGCAGTATGTCCCAGTGTTCGAGTTTTGCGCGCAGGTGGCGGACAAAGGAGAGGTGCTCGTCCCCGGGGGGGCCGGGCTCGTGGCTCCCGGCGTCCAGGGTCACGCGCCTGGCGGGAACGGCGTTGGGCGGACATCTCCGGATCAGTCGCCTGCCGATCTGGCTACCTCCCCTTCGAATAGCAGCCATTCCCATCGGAAAATTTCGACGTTGGTCTATCCGCTGGCCTGAGTCACGTTACCAGGGCGTTAAAAAAGGGGTCGGACACCTTTCTTGGCCAAGCATTGCAGACTTCTCCGCTTCGCCAGCCAAAGCATAACGCGCCGGCCGCCGCTTAGCTTTTCGCCGGTTCGACTCCGGTGACCGTTTCCTCCGCCTTCGCCTCTTCCTTCACGCGCTTGGATTCGAACAACATGTAAACAGTCGGGATGAAAAGGAGCGTGATCAGGGTCGAGGAGAGCAGTCCGCCAATAACCACGCGGGCCATGGGCACCTGGAGCTCTGAGCCCTCGCCTATTCCCAGCGCCATAGGCACGAGAACGAGGATGGTCGTCAGCGTCGTCATCAGGACGGGGCGCAGCCTGCGGCTCCCGCCCACCTCCAGGGCCTGCCTGAGCGAGTAGTTGTGCTCGCGTCGCAGCAAGTTCGTGTAGTCGACAAGCACGATGGCGTTGTTGACGACTATCCCGGTGAGCATGATGGCGCCGATGAATCCCTGCATGTTGAACGTGGTGTTGGTCAGAATCAGGGTCAAGACCACACCGACCAAGGCCAGCGGAATGGAGAACATGATGATGAGCGGGTAGCGGAAGGACTCGAACTGCGCGACCATGACGAGGTAAACGAGAACAATGGCCAGGATCATGCTCATGATCAGGTCGTTGAAGGCCCGCTGTTGCTCTTCATATTCGGCGCCCAACAGCAAGGCAAAATCGAGCGGAACAGAGAGCTCGCGCAGCCGGTACTGGAGGTCCTCGGTAACACTGCCCAAGTCGCGCCCGGCCAGGTTGGCGCTGACCACGATATTCCGCTCGTTATTCTTGCGTTCGATTTCGACCGGTCCCTCGGCCGGCCGCAGACTGACGAGGCTCCTCAGCGGAATGATTTTCCCGGAAGGGGTCTGGACCGGCGTATCCAGCACCTTGTCGAGGTTCTTGCGATCGGCCTCGGCGTATCGCACCAGGACGTCGAATTCGTCGCCTCCCTGCCGGCTTTCTCCTGCTTCAACCCGGCCTCCGCAACTCGGAGCGCCGCTTGCGCGCGACTCACCTGTTGCTGCAATTCCTGGTCGTCTATCCGCGCCAGGAGCCGGCCCTTTTCCACCTAATCGCCGTTGTCCACCAGGACCTTGCTCGGGCACCCCGAGATTTTCGGGGCGACCGCAACCTGGGCGAGCGGCCGCAGCTCCCCCGTCAGATCAACAGCCTCTTCGAAAGGCATGCTTTGTGCCTTGGCCGTCTCTACGACCACGGCCGGCCGCATTCCTCCAAGCCTGGGCGCGGCCGCCTCCTGCTTGCTTTTCAACGCCTCGGCGACCCGG